>CACBLI010000004.1 GCA_902540235.1 uncultured Pelagibacteraceae bacterium | reverse complement strand
CTTTGAATTCAAGGTTTTTAGATAAATGCATATCTAATATGAATAAATCGAATTGTTTGAAATCAATATTTTTTAAGTTACCACACTTAAATGTTTAACGAATTTTTAGAAATATTCATTCTTTCAGCAGTTCAAGGAATATCAGAATTTTTACCAATTAGCTCCTCAGCACATTTAATTTTAATTTCTAGTTTTTTTGAATTAAAAACAAATTCTTTATTAATAGACATTAGTTTGCATTTAGGCTCGCTAATCGCAATAATATTTTATTTCAGAAAAGATTTATTTGACTTAAATAATAATCAAAAATATTTAAATCTAATTCTATTTGGATCAATACCGCTTTTAATATTTGGATATATATTGCATACATCCGAACTAATTTATCTTTTAAGGAATATAAAAATAATTGCTTTTACATCTTTGTTTTTTGGAATAATTTTGTTTTTTTCAGACCAGGCAAAAACAGAAAAAAACATAACTACAAATTTAGATTTTAAATCAATAATATTTATTGGTCTATTTCAAATTTTAGCATTAATACCTGGTGTTAGTCGAGCGGGTATAACTTTGACTGCAGCAAGATTTTTAAAATTTAATAGGGTCGATTCTGGTAAAATCTCCTTTTTGTTGTCTATTCCAGCTTTAGCTGGTGCTAGTTTTCTTGGACTCAAAGACCTCATAGGTCAACCAATAGAGATAAATTATTTAATTATATTTGCCATAATCTTATCCTTTTTATTTTCTTTTATAACAGTAAAATTTTTTTTAAATTTTATTAATAAATTTTCATTAAATATTTTTATAATTTATAGAATTTTATTATCACTTATCTTATTTGGAATTATTTATCTTTAAGAAGACCTTTTTATTAAAGGAACCAATTGAGAAAACAAAACACCTGATAATATAAATAAACATCCTAACAAATTATTTATATCTAATATTTGATTTAGCAAAAACCATGCTGCTACTGTAGCAAAAACTCCTTCAAGAGAAAATATTATAGCAGCTGGAGCAGGGGTAATATTTTTTTGAGCATATATTTGTAATACAAAAGCAAGTCCACCTGATAATATTCCAGCATATAAAATTGAGTCTATCTCGTTTACGATATTTTCAAAAATAAACTCCTCGTAAACTGAGCCAATTAAAAAAGAAAATATAGCTACAATTAAAGTTTGAACAGCACCGATGGTTATTGGTAGATTGTATTTTGCAATGATCATTCCTGTAAAAATAATATGCGTACTCCAGAATAATGCTCCAAGAATGACCAATGTATCTCCAAGCCTAACTGTAGCATCATAAAAACTAGTTAATAGATATCCACCAATTAAGCATAAAATTACTGACGGCCATACACTCCAATGTAATGAGTTCCTCTTAAATATAAAAAGAATAATTGGTACCATAGGGACATAAAAAATTGTAAAAAAGGCGGCATTAGCTACATCTGTATAAATTAGAGCTATTTGTTGTAATGCTGAGCCTAAAAAAAGTGACAATCCAATTAAACAGGACAGAATAACAAAATATTTATAACCAATTTTAAACTCTATTTTAAATTTTTTGGTCTCAAATATTAATGCTACAGGTAGGATTGCTAAAAAACCTACAAAAAATCTAACTGCGTTAAATGTAAATGGACCTATATCATCCATACCAGTGTCTTGAGCTATGAATGTAGTTCCCCAAATGAATGTGCATAGCAAAGCACTAAACAATGAAATACTCTTGGACATTATTTAATTAAACAGCTAATTTATAGGCAAAATTTTTGCCCAAATTTTCTTTTAAATTATTATTGAATCGAGCTGCCTCCGCACCGTCGATAATTCTATGATCATACGATAAAGAAAGTGGTAACATCGTACGTGTAACAAATTTTCCATCTAAAAATACCTGTTTTTTTTCTGCTCTGCCTACTCCCAAAATAGCAACCTCAGGATAATTTATAATTGGAGTGAAGAAAGATCCACCAATTCCTCCAAGGCTAGTTATGGTCATTGAACCTCCAAATAACTCTTTTTTATCAATTTTAAGATCTCTGCATTGCTGACTTATTTTTTTTAATTCTGTGCTTATTAAAGAAATATTCTTATTATCAGCATTCCTTAATTTTGGAACCATCAAACCATGTGGAGTATCTACTGCTATACCAACATGATAATATTTTTTAACAGTCATTTTACCTTTTTCGATTTCATCGATTGAGCTATTAAAATTTGGAAATTTTTTCAATGATGTTGTTAATGCCTTTACGATGAAAGCTAATGGTGTAATTTTTTTTTTTTCACCTGTATATATATCCGTTAAAGAAGTTCTGAATTCCTCTAATTCAGTTATATCGGCTTCATCATGATTAGTTACGTGAGGAATTTTTGTCCAAGAGTTCATCAAATATTTAGATGATAACTTTTTTACTCTAGGGATGTCTTTAATGTCTACTTCCCCAAAATCTGAATGTGAATATTCTAGTTCAATCTTTTTTTCAGTTATATTTTGATCTTTGAAATTTTTATTAGATTTGGTTGCAACAAATAACTTCACATCACTTTCAGTAATTCTCCCTTGTCTTTCACTGCCAGGAACTTCATCAATGTTAACTCCTAGCTCTCTTGCGAATTTTCTTACTTTTGGTGATGCAGAAGCTTTTACAGAAAAATCTTTGATTATTATATTTTTAGTTTCATTACTTTTTTTTAATTCTTTTTTTTTTATTTCTTTTGATAATCGTTTTTTTGGTAATTCATGGACACTTGTTTTTTTAATTTCTTTCTCACTTTCAATTTCAATTTCAATAATTTTATCACCTTCCGATACTTTGTCTCCAATTTTAACTTTTAAAGAAGTTACAGTACCATCATCAGATGATGGTATTTCCACACTAGATTTATCGCTTTCAATAGTTATAAGTGGATCATTCTTTTTAATTTTTTGACCTTTTTTAATTAAAACTTCAATGACTTCTACATCCTTGAATTCACCAATATTTGGAACTTTTATATCTTTCTTTGACATTATAGTTTTGTCGGCATTGGTTTATTTTTATCAATTTTATATTTCTTTATTGCCTCTTGAGCATATTTAGATGCAATTAATTGTTCTTTAGCTAAAACACTTAGCCCATAAGTGACAACATGCTCTTTATCAACTTCAAAAAACCTCCTTAAATTTTTTCTTGTATCACTTCTACCAAATCCGTCTGTTCCAAGTGAATAAAAGCTCTTATTTATATAAGGTCGAATTTGGTCAGAGTTCATTCTCATATAATCTGATGCAGCTAGAATAGGACCTTCAGTTTTACCTAAACAACTTTCAACATATGTTTTTTTTGATTCTTTTTCAGGATTCAACAAATTATACCTCTCAACTTCTAACCCATCTCTTCTTAATTCATTAAAACTAGTTACACTCCAAACCTCGCTATCAATTTGATATTCAGTTTGTAAAATTTCTGCACCAGCTATCATTTCTCTTAAAATTGTACCAGATCCCAAAAATTGAATTTTAGTTTTTTTATATTTGTTAAATTCTTTTATTTTATACATTCCCTTTAATATACCTTCTTCACATGATTTATCAGTTGGCATAGCAGGGTGAGGATAATTTTCATTCATTGTTGTAATGTAATAAAAAATATTTTCTTTATTCTCGTGCATTCTTTTCAAGCCTTCTCTAAATATAGTTGCTAACTCATAATGAAATGTTGGATCATAGGACTTACAATTAGGAATAGTTGATGCCATTAAATGACTATGCCCATCTTGATGTTGTAAGCCTTCTCCTGCTAAAGTTGTTCTTCCAGCAGTAGCACCAATTAGAAATCCTCTTGATTGACTATCTGCTCCCGCCCAAGCAAAGTCACCTATTCTCTGAAAACCAAACATTGAATAAAATAAATAAATTGGGATCATTTCAATATCATGATTTGTGTAAGAAGTACCTGCAGCAATCCATGAAGACATTGCACCTGCCTCATTGATTCCTTCCTCCAAAACTTGTCCACTTTTTTCTTCTCTATATGAACTTAATTGTGCCGCGTCCTCAGGTTCATATTTTTGTCCTTCATGAGCATAAATACCAATTTTTTGAAAAAAACCCTCCATTCCAAATGTTCTCGCTTCATCAGGAATAATTGGTACCAATCTTGGAGCAACATTTTTATCTCTTAAAAGATTTGTTAACATTCTGACTAATGCCATAGTTGTGGACATCTCTTTATCTCCTGTAGATTCTTTCATATTGTCAAAAATGTTTTTTGGAGGAGCTTTAATAGGTTTTGCATAAGTAGTTCTCTCAGGAATAAATCCTCCCAATTGAAGTCTTTTTTCTTTTATATACTTTATTTCTGGTGAGTTTTGGTCTGGCTTATAATATTCAATATTTTGTACCTGTTTATCAGTTAAAGGAACATCAAACCTGTCTCTGTAATACATCAAATCGTTTATATCTAATTTTTTAGTTTGATGTGTTGTATTTACACTTTCACCACTTTTACCCATACCATAACCCTTTATAGTCTTGGCAATTACAACTGTAGGGCTTCCAATATTTTTTGAGGCTTTATCATAAGCTGCAAAAACTTTGTGAGGATCATGTCCACCTCTATTCAATCTCCATATATCTTTGTCTGAAAGGCTTGAAACTAACTCTTTAGTTTCAGGATATTTACCAAAAAACTTTTCTCTGACATAAGCTCCGTCTCTTGCTTTCATCGCTTGATATTCACCATCAACAGTTTCATTCATAACTTTAATTAAATGGCCAGTTTTATCGTTAGCCAATAGCGGATCCCAATAAGAACCCCAGATTACTTTAATAACATTCCATCCAGCTCCTCTAAAAATACCCTCTAATTCTTGTATAATTTTTCCGTTTCCCCTTACTGGTCCATCCAATCTTTGAAGGTTACAATTGATTACAAATATTAAATTATCTAATTTTTCTCTAGCTGCTAAACCAATTGCACCTAAAGACTCTGGTTCATCCATTTCCCCATCTCCTAAAAAAGCCCACACTTTTCTTCCTTCATCTTTAATTAGACCTCTGTTAATTAAATATTTCATATATCTTGCTTGATATATTGCTAGCATTGGTCCTAAACCCATTGAGACTGTGGGAAATTGCCAAAAATTTGGCATTAACCAAGGGTGTGGATAAGATGAAAGACCTCCTGGATTGACTTCTTGTCTAAAACTATCTAATTGCTTTTCGTTAAGTCTTCCCTCAAGAAACGCTCTTGCGTACATGCCTGGCGCGCTATGCCCTTGAAAGTAAATCAAATCCCCACCAAATTTATTATTTTTTGCTCTCCAAAAATGATTCATACCTACATCATAAAGTGTAGCAGCTGATGCAAATGTTCCAATATGTCCTCCTAGCTCTGGAAACTTTTTGTTCGCACGAACAACCATTGCTGCGGAATTCCATCTTATTAATGACCTAATTCTTCTCTCAATATTTTGATCACCATTTGATTTTTTCTCTTCATTAACTGGAATTGTATTTATATAGGGTGTGTTTTGTGTGTAGGGAATATTTGCACCCTCCATATAAGCTTTGTTTATTAATTCCTTTATTAAATAATGAGCTCTCTGATTACCATCTTTTTCAATTACTGCAGAAAGTGACTCTAGCCACTCATTGGTTTCTAATGGATCAATATCACCGTCATTAACTACTTGAATTATTTCTGGTTTTTTTCTTTCACTATTATTTGTATGGATAGTTTGCTCTTGTTTTTTTTCTAATGATTTCTCTGCCTCTTTAATCAAGTTTTCAGTGTCTTTTGGAATAGTTTTTGATGGAGAATTTTTTTCACTTGAACCTGAGACACTAAGAATTAAATCACCTTTCGAAACTTTATCACCTACTTTAACTTTAATTGTCTCGATTATACCTGACAATGTCGAAGGTATTTCAACACTTGATTTATCACTTTCAATAGTAACTACTGGATCGTTTTTGGCAATTTCTTCACCTTCTTTGACAAGTAATTCAATAACCTCTACATTTTCAAAGTCGCCTATATCAGGAACTAATAGTTTTTCACTCATTTAATATTTAGATCTTATACACTATAAAATTTTACTTAATTGCTATTTTTAACACATTCTGCTCAATTTTTTGACACTCTTCTAATGTATACTTTAGAAAAATGATTAAAAAGTTATTAAATATGCTCATGCAACCAAAAGAAAGCAATTACATTGATGCTAAAATTTGGATACAAAAAATTTTGCTTGAAGAGAAATTTAAAAGAATCAATTCTTAAATTCTCTCAACACATAAGGCTATGCCCATTCCACCACCAATGCATAGTGTAGCACAACCTTTGTTCTTTTTTTGTTTTATCATCTCATGAATAAGAGTAACTAATATTCTGGCACCTGATGCTCCTATAGGATGACCCAATGCTATAGCTCCTCCATTAACATTTACTTTATGCTCATCAATATTTAATTTACGTATCACTGCAATGCTTTGTGCGGCAAAGGCTTCATTAATTTCAAAAAGATCTATGTCGTTTAAATCCCATTTTGCTTTTTTTAATGCTTTACGCACAGCCTCAATTGGCCCAAGGCCCATTAGAGTTGGATCAACTCCGACTGAAGCCCATGATGTTATCTTTACTAACGGTTGAATTGATTTTTTTTTAGCTTCTTCTAAGGTTGTTAATAATAAAGCAGCTGCACCATCATTAATTCCTGATGAATTTCCAGGTGTTACAGTTCCATTTTTTAAGAACACTGCTTTTAATTTCTCTAAATCCGATTTATTTAGCTCTTTTCTTGGATGCTCATCTTTATCAAGATTGATACCAGGTTGATTTATTTTGATTAGTTCTTCCTTAAATTTATTTGTGTTAATTGCAATTTCAGTTTTTTTTTGAGAATTTAGAGCAAAATCATCCTGTTCTGCTCTTGAAATATTAAATTTTTTTGCAACATTTTCAGCAGTCACACCCATATGATAATTATTAAATGCGTCTATCAATCCATCATTTATCATTGTATCTATCAAATGTTTCTCTGAAATTTTTTTATTATCGCGATAAAAAATTGAATGTGGAGCTAATGACATGTTTTCTTGACCACCCGAAATTACATTTTTTGCTTCTCCTAATTTAATTGATTGATATCCTGAGATTACAGCTCTAAGTCCAGATCCACAAACTTGATTAACTATATAAGCTGGTTTAGAGATATTTATACCTGCATTTATTGCTGCTTGTCTTGCAGGATTTTGACCTCCACCAGCTGTAAGTACTTGGCCCATAATTATCTCATCAATATCATCTTTGTCCAATTTACTTTTTCTTAAAATTTCCTTGATAACAATTGATCCCAACTTATCAGCACTTAACTCTTTAAGAGATCCTTTATAAGCGCCAATCGGTGTTCTAACAGCTTCTATAATCACAACATCATTCAATGAATTATTCATAATAATTTAAATTTGTCTTAGCATTAAAATATACTAAAAAATGATATAGAATAATAAATAAAATTTAAAAATGCGCCTGTAGCTCAATTGGATAGAGCGCTTGGCTACGGACCAGGAGGTTCTGGGTTCGACTCCTAGCAGGCGCACCATAATAATAATGAATATGTTAAATTGGTTGTTGAAAACATCTCTTCAAAAATCTGTGATATATTTTTTTATCATTATCTTAATAATTCTATTAATTTTAACTTTTATATTATAAAAAGAAAAATTATGTCTAAAAATTTCCAACAAATTAGCATTCAAAAAGGATTTATGAAACATAATGGTGGTGTCTTATTTAGAAATATTTCCGAAACTGAATATGAATTTAAATCTACAATTAATGAGAATCATTTAAATGCAGCAGGTATTACTCATGGTGGGTATTTATCAGCTTTAATAGATGCAGGTGCAGGAACTGCAGCACATAGATCAGTAGATAATGCACCTTGTGTTACAATTTCGTTAGATCTAAAATTTATTGGATCATCAAAAGCTGGGGACGAGATAATAGGTAATGTTAAAATTCTTAAGAAAACTAAAACACTAGTTTTTCTTTTTTGTGAGTTAAAATGTAATAGCAAAACTATTACCTCGGCTTCAGGAGTTTGGAAAATTTTACAAAAATCTTAAATCGAAATTTTAATTATTGTTAAGAATTAAGTATGTTAAAATAAATAAGATTTAGTTAAAATGAGAACTTTTTATACTTCGATTCGGTCATGTTTTAGACTATCTTTGTTCTTTAACACCAACTATATGTAGTAGATAAAAATTTTAGCACACTAAAAATAGGAATGAACAAAAATAAAATTACAGCTGTCCTAGGCCCAACAAATACAGGCAAAACTCATCTAGCTATTGAAACTATGCTCTCCTTTGAGAATGGTATGATTGGATTTCCTCTAAGATTGTTAGCTAGAGAAGTATATGACAGAATAATTCATAAAATCTCTTCAGATAAAGTTGCTTTAATTACTGGTGAAGAAAAAATTATTCCTGATAATGCAAAGTATTTTTTATGCACTGTTGAGTCTATGCCTATTGATAAACAGTTAGATTTTGTTGGAGTAGATGAAATTCAGATGTGTGCTGACCATGAACGTGGGCATATATTTACTGATAGATTATTAAATTTGAGAGGAAATAAGCTAACTATGTTAATGGGATCTAACACCATAAAAAATATTATTTCAAAATTAAATGATGATATTGAGTTTATTAATAGAAACAGACTATCTAAACTAACTTATACTGGATATAAAAAGATCTCTAGAATAAATAGAAAAACAGCAATTATAGCATTCTCAGCCGAGGAGGTTTATGCTATTGCAGAACTTATTAGAAGACAAAAAGGTGGGGCAGCAATTGTAATGGGTTCTTTGAGTCCCAAAACAAGAAATGCTCAAGTTGAACTTTATCAATCTAATGATGTTGATTTTTTAGTTGCAACAGATGCTATTGGTATGGGTATAAATATGGATCTAGATAATATTTATTTTTCTAACTTAAAAAAATTTGATGGAAGAAAATTAAGAAGATTAAATTTATCAGAAATTGGACAAATAGCAGGAAGAGCTGGCAGATATATTAATGATGGTAGCTTTGGTACAACAGGTAATTGTAAAGAAATTAGCGCGGGGGAAGTTGAATTATTAGAAAATCATAAATTTGAAGAAATTCAGTTTCTATTTTGGCGGAATTCTTATTTAAATTTTCAAAATCCATCTACGCTTTTAAAATCACTGGATGAAAAACCAAATAGAGAGTGGTTAAGAAAGATACGTGAATGTGAAGATGAAAAAGCTCTTAGATTTTTTTTAAAAGATAAAAGTCTTGAGAATTTTGAGTTTAGTGAAAGGAAATTAAAGCTCCTGTGGGAATGTTGTCAAATACCTGACTTCGTCAAAAAAACTTATGGAAATCATTATGAAGTGATTTCAAACGTTTTTAAGTATTTAAATAGCAATAAAGGAAAAATCACAGAAGATTATATGAGACTTCAACTAGTAAAGCTTGATAAATTAGAGGGAAACGTTGATTCTATATCAAATAGAATTGCAAATGTAAGAACTTGGTCTTATGTTTCTAATAAAAATAATTGGGTAGAAAATCAAAATTACTGGATTGAAAAAACAAAATTGTTAGAGGATAAGCTTTCAGATAGATTACATGAAGAACTTACAAAAACTTTCATTGATAAACGTGCAAGTGTTCTAGCGAGAGGATTAAAACAAGATATGGAGTTTGATACTAAAATTTTAGAAAATAATGATGTCATGATAGATAAGCAATTCATAGGTAAAATTAATGGTCTCAAGTTAGAACTAGACCTAAAAAAGGGTGCACTAGAAACCGATATTAAATCTCTCAAGAAAGCTGCACGGCAAACAGTAGGTCCAGAATTAGAAAAAAGAGTTAAATCAATAGTTGAAACAGGATTAATTGAATTAAAAGATGATTTTAAGTTTTATTGGAAAAATTCATCTATTGGAAGGCTGCTACCAGGTAAAGATTATTTAAATCCAAAAATTGAATTAATAGTAGATGATATTTTAGAACAAGGGCAAAGACAAAGACTGATTAACTATTTAGAAAAATGGCTTAGAGACAAAATAGAGTCAATATTGAAAAGTTTAATTGATTTAAAATACTTAAAAGAAAAAAATTCTTCCATAAAAGCACTTGCATATCAACTTTATGAAAGTAATGGTGTACTTAAAAGAGATCAGGTCTCGGATTACTTAAAAAACTTAGGACACAATGAAAGAAAAATTTTGAGAGATTTGGGGGTAAGGTTTGGTAGATATCATATTTTTTTGTATAGATTAATTAAACCTGAGCCTGTTTCACTAAGAACCTTGCTTTGGAAAAATTATCATCAGAAATATTTAAACCTTAGTCCTCCAACTTTTGGATTAAATTTTTTAGATGATGATAAAAATAAAAATAAAAACTTCATGTTACTTTGTGGATTTGAAAAATTTAATAATTTTTATGTAAGGATCGACATCCTAGAAAGGTTATTTATGCAAATAATTCGATCCAATTCTGATAAAGAAAAAGAAGTTAAAATGGTTCCAGAAATGTTAAATTTACTAGGCTGTAATAAAGAGAATTTTAAAAAACTTCTCAAAAGTATGAATTATAAAATAATCAATAAAGAGAACGATATATTCTTTAAATATATCCCAAAAAAGAATTTTAAAAAACAAACTAAAAATATACTAAAAGAAACTCCTTTTGAAGTTTTAAAAAAATTAAATTTTAATTAAACGTTATGTTTTTCAAAAAAAAACAAGATCAAAATAAGAATATGGATTTAACAAAAGTTGCAGCATTACTTATACATGCAGCTAAGATTGATGAATGTTACACTTTGGAGGAAGAAAAAATTATAAAAGAAACTATTCTTAAAATGGGTACAAAAGAAGAGGATGTTTTAAAAATAATTACTGAAGCCAAAATAATTGAAGAAAATACTAACCAGATCTTAGAGTTTACAAAAGAAGTAAAAAAAATGGACGATAATAATAAAATTAAAATTATAGAAACATTATGGAAAATAATTTATTCCAATAAAGATGCAGATATGTATGAAACAAGCTTGATGAGACGTATTGCAGGGTTATTATATATTGACAATAAAACGATGGGAGATATCAAAGAAAGAATAAAGAAAACTTGATGACATATATTGTAAACGACAAATGTATAAAGTGTAAGTTAATGGATTGTGTTGATGTTTGTCCCGTAGATTGTTTTTATGAAGGAAAAAATATGCTTGTAATTAAACCTGATGAGTGTATAGATTGTGGCGTTTGTGAGCCGGAATGCCCTGTTGATGCAATCAAAGCGGATACAGAGCCTGAAAGTAAAAAGTGGATTGAAATTAATCAAAAATACTCAGAAATTTGGCCTAACATAAACGAAAAAAAAGATCCTCCAATGGATCACGAAAAATATAAAAATGAGCAAAATAAGTTTGAAAAATATTTTAAAGAAAACCTTTAAAGCCAAACCAAAATCAAAAATTAAAAAAACGAAAAAAACCAAAAAAGTTAAGAATATTAAAATTAAATCGAAAATAACCAAAATTAAAAAATTTAAAAAAGTAAAGAAAATTACAAAAATAATTACAAAAAAGAAAAATGAAAAATCTGAAATTAAGACTGAGGCATTAAGAATCCCAAAGAGTAGTGAGCTAAAGCCAGAAATTAAAAAAGTCAAAAAGCAAGAGACTGAAAAAAAAGATTACAAAATTAAAGATTATGTAGTTTATCCTAAACATGGTGTAGGACAAATATCTGAATTTAAAAAAATCAACATTGGTGGGATTGATGTAGAAACATACATAATAAAATTTGAAAAAGATAAAGCTAACGGAATGGTTCCTGTTAACAAACAATCTCATTTAAGACCACTTGCTACAATCAATCAAGTAAATAAATGTATTTCTATCTTAAAAAGTAAACCCAAAATCAAAAGGTCAATGTGGAGTAGACGCGCTCAAGAATACGAGGCTAAAATATCCTCAGGAAAAATTTATGAATTAGCTGAAGTTGTCAGAGATCTTAATAAAGGTGATGATTTAATGGTTGACCAATCATATTCTGAAAGACAATTATTTGAAAAAGCTTATGAAAGAATTCTTTCGGAATTTCAAATAATTCTAAATATTTCTTTAGAGGAAACACAAAGAAAATTAGACAAAGCCCTTAAAAGAAACTTAAATCCTCAAAATAAACCGGAAATTAAGGAAGAGAAAAGTGAAGCCTCTAAAATAACAAACGAAGAACCGATATCTGATGAAGAAGAGCAATTAGACGAATAAAAAAAACGCCCCTCACACGAGAATCGTTATGAGAAGCGTTTTTAATAAAGAATACTAAGTTATTATCTTCTTCTTCTTTTTTTAGCTTTTTTCTTAGCTTTTTTCTTAGCCTTCTTTGCTTTTTTTCTTCTCTTAGGCATCTTTAGCTCCCTTTTTAGTTAAACGAATCAAAATGATTCGTCATTACGTTATTTTTATTTTTTTATACACGTTATGTCAATTATTTAATTAAAGTTAAAAATTAAATTAAAAAAATTAAAACCAAAAAAATTTTAAAATATTTTTTATGCGAAAAAAGTTAATGTTTATGCGCTTTATAACCTAATATTTTAACAATTTTAATAAAGTTTTTCTAAATCTTGTTTATATTTTTCTAAAATTTTTTTTCTCCTTAACTTTAAAGTTGGTGTCAACATTCCATTTTCAATTGTAAATTCTTCTGTAATCAACTTAAATCTTTTTACTTTTTCTATTAATGATAAGTTTTTATTTAAATTTTCTAAATAAATTTCGATTTCTTTTTTATTTTCTACACCTTCGGTTACAATTAATGCAACTAAATAAGTTTTTTTATCACCATACACAAAACTTTGTTTAATTTTATCATTAAGACATAATAAATTTTCAATTTTGGATGGAGAAATATTATCTCCACCAAGGTTAACTATAATTTCCTTTTTTCTATCAGTAATTTTTAAATTTCCCTCACTTGTAATTTCTCCAATATCACCTGTATGTAACCAACCGTCTTTTAAAATCTCATCAGTTTCTTTTTCCATGCCCCAATAACCAAGCATTACATTTTCACCTTTAACCAAAATCTCACCATCCTCGGCAATTTTGACCTCATTAGTTCTAAAAGGTGGACCGACGGTTTCTATCTTTATTTTTCCAGGGATATTGCAGCTCACAACCGGTGATGTTTCAGTTAAACCATATCCTTGAAGTGTTGGCAAACCTATGGAATTTAAAAATTCTCCAATTTTTTGGTCTAAAGCACCTCCTCCAGAAACAAAGGCTTTTAACTTACCGCCAAACTGGTTTTTGACTTTTCTTCTCACCAATATTTCGCATAAATAATTAACAATTTTTTCATTAAAATTAAGTTTTTCTCTGTTTAAAGTTTTTACTCCAAGTAAAATAGTTTTATTTATCAATTTTTTTTTCAAACCTTTTTGCTTAGAAAAATTAAAGGAAATTTTGCTAAATAGATTTTGATAAAATCTTGGAACTGCTGTCATAATTGTTGGCTTCGCGATAGCTATATTTAGTAATAATTTTTCTAAACTCTCAGCATAAAACACTTTGGCTCCCAATAAAATCTGAACATATTGTACAGTATGTTCGTAAGAGTGAGATAATGGCAGCCAAGTCAAAAAAGTCGGTGTGTCATTTGTAACTAGTGATTTTAAGATTTCTTGAGCACCCTCACAATTTGATAAGATACCCCCATGACTAAGCATAACACCTTTCGGATTTCCAGTTGTTCCAGATGTATAAATTATACATGCAAGATTTTTTCTTTCTATATTTTTGTTAAAAACTAATTCAGATTTCGAATTATTTTTATTCAGAATATTTTCAACACTTTCAATTTTATCACTAATATTTTCAATTGATAAAACTTTTATTTCATTCGAAATAAACTTTTTAATCTTATTTAATAGTGTGTTATTTGAAACAATGCATATTTTTGGCTTACAATCATTTAAAATATACTCATAATCTTTTTCTGCATAAGTCGTAAATAAAGGTACAGTAACGCCTCCTGCGTTCATAACTGCTAGGTCTATGATTAACCATTCTGGACGATTTTCAGATAATAGGACACACCTATCACCTTTGGATAAATTATTTTTTAAATATTCGGACAAAATCTGAACATTTTGTGTAACTTCTTTCCAAGATAAAAATCCTTTTTTATTATCTTTTAACCATCTTAAAAACGGTTTGTCAGACCGAGACTGTATTTGATGACTTTTTTTAAAAAAAAGCTCAACTAAACTATTTAATTTACTTAATTCCATAATATGGTGGGCGAAGAGAGAATCGAACTCTCACTTCTTACGAAACACGATTTTGAGTCGTGCGCGTCTACCAATTCCGCCATTCGCCCCTAATTATTTAATAATTTATTAAATAGTATAAGAACTGAAATTATATTAAAACCAAAAAATGTTTAAAAGTCTTTACAAAAAATGTTTAGATTTAGCAGGGCATAAAAGTTCTAAATATTACTTAGCAGTTGTCTCTTTTATTGAAAGTTCGTTTTTTCCTATTCCTCCAGATGTGATGGTTATTCCAATGGTGATATCAAAAAAAAATGATTTCATTAAAATATTTTTTATAACTACAATTTTTTCAGTTATGGGTGGTATGCTTGGCTATTTAATTGGAGCGTTCTTTTTTGAATTTGGTGCACACATTATGAATTTTTATGGTTATGAAGATAAATTATCAAATATTAAAGAAAATTTAGTTAATAGTCAGGGTTTTTATGCCTGGTTAGGAATACTTTTTTTAGCTGGTTTTACCCCTCTTCCTTATAAAGTTTTTACTATTGCAAGTGGTCTTATAGGATTTAATTTTTTAATCTTTATTTTTATAAGTTTAATTTCAAGAGGATTAAGATTTTTCATAGTGTCATATCTTTCTTATAAATTTGGAGATTTATTTAATGAGTTTATGAATAAGCATGGGTCAAAATGGTTTACAATAATCGGAATTTTGATTGTTATAATTGGGTTAATAATCTATCTAATTTTTGTATCTCATGTTTAATCTAAAATCTGAAATTTACTTAAAAATAATTTTTCTGTTTAGTTTTATTTCATTGATTGGTGCATATTATATTGAATATGTTCTTGGCTATCAACCATGTAACCTATGTTTAATTGAGAGGATTCCATATGGTTTAAGTATTATTTTAACATCTATAATATTAATATTAAAAAAAAATGAAAAATTCTTTATCGTATTGTTATTACTCACTTTTGTTTTTTCTTTCACAATTTCTTTATATCATTTAGGTATTGAACAGGGTATTTTTAAAGAATCTACTGTTTGTACAGCTAAAGACTTTTCTGAAAAAATAACAAAGGAGGATTTATTAAACCAATTAAGTAAAATAATGATTAGCTGTAAAGATGTGACATTTAGAATTTTTGGATTATCACTAACTACTATTAATATTGTAATTAGTTTAATATTTATTATAACACTTACAAAAATTTATACCAAATATGAAAAAAAAAAATAGTAAAGTTGAAGAATTTATTAGAGTTGATCATGCTGGAGAGAGGGGTGCAGTGAAAATTTATGAAGGTCAGCTATTAGCCTTGAGTACAATTGTAAAAGATGAAAATCTAAAAAAAACAATTGAAGATATGAAGGTACATGAGGTTGAGCATTGTCAATTTTTTGAAAACGAAATTAAAAAAAGAGATATTGAGCCAACAAAATTTTTACCATTATGGGATCTTCTTGGGTTAGGCTTAGGTTTTGGTTCAACAATTCTTGGAAAAAAAGCAGCTATGCTATGCACTGCTTCTGTTGAAGAAGTTATCGACGAACATTATCAAGATCAGATAAATCAACTTGGTCCAGAGGAAAAAAACTTGAAGAAAAAAATTATTAAATTTAGGGAGGATGAACTACATCACAAAGACATAGCATATGAAAAAGGTGCTACAAAAAAAGGTTTTTATTCAATTATGGATAAAATAATAAAAACTGGATCAAAGATTGCAATCCGTATTTCAGAAAAAGTTTAAATTTTAAGCTTCCAACTCAACATCCCAGTATAAATAATCCATCCAGCTTTTATGTAAGTAATTTGGAGGAAAATTTTTTCCATTACGATGTAAATCTTCGGTCGTAGGTCGATAGGGATAGCTAGATAATTTCATTCCAGATTTTTTTAGTAATTTTCCACCTTTTTTTACATTACACGCTGAACATGCTGTAACAACGTTATCCCAATTTGTTTCTCCCCCTTTAGATCTAGGTAATAAATGATCAAAGGTAAGTTCTTCACCACTTCCACAATATTGACATGAAAACTTATCTCTAAGGAAAACATTAAATCTTGTAAAACTTGGTTGTGATTGTGGCACTATATAATCTTTTAATGCAATAACACTTGGCAATTGCATATTAAATGAAGGACTTCTAACTACTCTGTCATAAGTGCTTACTATAATCACTCTATCTAAAAATACAGATTTAACAGTGTCCTGCCAAGACCATAAAGATAAAGGATAATAACTTAAAGGCCTATAATCAGCATTTAATACTAACGCTGGGCATTTCTCCAAAGAAACATCTCTGTCAATAAAATTATTCATTAAGAAAACATAGCTTATTAAAAAAATATTTCAATCTTTAGGAAAGATTAAATTTTTAAGAATATAATTTAATGCTATACTTGATGCCTGAATAGGAATATGATGGTCGCAGCCCTTAATTAAATGAGTTTCAATTTGAACTTTGTTCCTTATAAAAAAATCTTTTGCTTCAAGCATAAAATTGGCTGGAACTACTTGATCTAAATCACCATGGATCAATAATGTATTTGTAGAGGCCTTTTTTCTTTTTTTTAAATTTTTTTGATCTATAATTTTTCCTGAAAAACCAATAATACTATTATAGGCTTTGTCAGAGGTTAAGCCTATATTAATAGCCATCATACAACCTTGGCTAAATCCTGATAAACAAATTTTATTATTTTCTAAATCAAATTCCTCTTTTATTTCAATTATAAATTTATTTAATATTTTTTCAGCTTTTATGGACTCATCTAAGATATAACTTGAATCATTTTTTGTTAAATCAAACCACTGGAAGCCTGATGGGTTGATTGGACATGTCTCATGACCGTCAGGACAAATAAATATAGTATTTGGTAAATGTCTTTTCCAATTTAATGAGAGCATACTTATATCTTTCCCATCCCCTCCATAGCCGTGAAGTAAAATTATAGCATTTTTAATTTCCAAATTATTTTCTGGTCTAATAATTGTAGAATTTAGGCAAAATGTCATATCATATAATTTATGTTTTTTTATTTTAAAAACAGATTACAATCTTTTAATATATGATTTCTGGAGTATTAGTAAAAGTAATATCATTAATTTTATTAATGGCAGTTGGAATAGTTCTTATCCTTGGAATTGGTACTTTATTTAAAGGAGGCAAATCAAGTAAAAAATATTCCAACAAATTAATGCAGTTAAGAGTATTGTTACAATTTATTGCTGTTATAGCATTGGTGACTTTTGCGTACTTTTTTAAAAATTAATTAAAATTACTTAACCATCTTATAAATTCTTCATTTTCAAAATTTATTGATCCGACAATTCTTGCAAACTCAAGTCCATCTTTATTTAATAAAATTGTGGTAGGTATGCCTCTTAATCCAAATTTTTTAGCCAAAGTTATTGGTGAGTCAAAATATGTATCTAAATTTTTAATTTTAAGTTCATTAAAAAAATTTATAGCTTTTTCTTCACTCTCTTGACCAACATTTATAGGAAAAATCTTTAAATTATCTAAATTAGCTTTTTTATCTAATAAATCCAGGGAAGGCATTTCTTCTTTACAAGGAGCACACCAAGTCGCCCAAAAATTTAGCAAGATTAATTTTCCTTTAAAATCCTTTAAATTTATCTGCTCTTTTTTAGAATCGAAGAATGTTAAATCTTCATATTTCTTTAATTCTTTGTTAATAACAAGATTTTTAATACTTGTTATCTCGTTTGCAGCTGAATTAGAAATTAAAAAAATAAATATTATTAAAATTCTCATGCTAAAAAGGTATAATTAATTATCATGACAAAAAATAAAAACAACCAGGCAATATGGGGCGCTAGAATCAAGTCAAATACCTCATCAATTTTTCAAAAAGCTGGTAGTTCTATAAATATAGATAAAAGACTTTACAGAGAGGATATAGCTGCATCTATAGTACACGTAGAAATGTTATTTAGGCAAAAGATAATTTCTTTTAAAATTAAGAATAAAATTGTTTATGGCCTTAATAAGATTGAAAAAGAAATTACAAAAAAAAAATTCCAATTTAATGAGAGATACGAAGATATCCATTTAAATATTGAAAAAAGACTTTTTCAAATTATTGGAGATGATGCAGGTTATCTACATATAGCAAGATCAAGAAATGATCAGGTAATTACGGATTTCAAAATTTGGATGAGATCTGCCTCAATAAAAATTATGACTAAAATAGATAGCATAATTAAAAGTTCATTAAAGTTAGCTGAAAAAAATATAGATACTATCATGCCTGGTTTCACACATCTCAAAAATGCTCAGGCAATTTCATTTGCACATTACATAATGGCTTGTATTGAAATGTTTGAGAGAGATAAAAAAAGATTTTCTAATAATTTAGAAAGTTTGAGTGAAAATCCATTAGGTGCTGCTGCGCTTACAGGAACATCTTTTAATATCGATAGAAATTACACTTCAAGAAAATTGGGCTTTAAGAGGCCAACAAAAAACTCAATCGATACAGTTTCTGACAGAGATTTCGTTTTAGATTTTTTATTTAGTGTATCTATCTGCTCTATGCATATTTCTAGAATTGCCGAGGAGCTAATTATATGGAACTCAGACGGGTTCAAGCTAATAAATTTATCTGATAAAGTTGTTACAGGCTCATCAATAATGCCTCAAAAGAAAAATCCAGATCTTTTAGAATTTATTAGAGGAAAATCAGGGCTTTCTTATGGAAATCTCTTTGCTATGCTTACAATTTTAAAGGGCTTACCATTGTCCTATTTTAAAGATCTTCAGGATGATAAAGAAATAATTTTTAAATCTTTTGATACATTATCAGATTGTTTAAAAATATTTGATCAAATTCTCAAAAACTTAAGCCCTAACAAGAAGAGAATGTTGGAACTTGCAAGTTATGGTTATATTACCGCTACAGATTTAGCTGATTATCTTGTTACAAATCACTCAATGCCTTTTAGGAAAGCTTATCAGAAAACTGCAAAAATAGTTAATTTTGCAGAAAAGAAAAAAAAGGGGCTCAATGAATTAACTCTAGAAGAATTAAGAATGATTGAGCCAATACTAACAAAAGATGTTTTAAAAGTATTTGATTTGAAAAACTCAGTAAAAACAAAAAAATCGTATGGTGGAACATCTTTTGTAAATATAAAAAAAATGATAATGAACTATAAAAAACAAAAATGAAAAAAAAATTATTTCTAACTTTAATATTCATAACTTTTTTAATTTCATGTGGAAAGAAAGGTGACCCGGAATATAAAGGATCCTTAGATATATCAATAATTCAAAATAAAATTATTAAAACATCCTAATGAAATATTTGAAAAAAAAACTCACTATTGAAAATGTGAAAGTTGATTATATAGCTAAGAAATATGGAACCCCCACATATTGTTATTCTTACTCAGAATTAAAAAAAAATATCAATAATTTCAAAAACAGTTTTAGATCTTTTTCTCCACTGATATGCTTTGCGGTTAAATCTAATACTAATGTTAATTTAATTAAAGAAATTAAAAAATTTGGTCTTGGCGCAGATGTAGTATCCATGGGAGAATTAATGATGGCTATTAAAGCTGGAATTAACCCGAAAAAAATAGTCTTTTCTGGAGTTGGCAAAACCTTTGATGAAATTAAATATGCTATTAATAAAAATATATTTTTGATTAATGCTGAGTCAGAAAGTGAAATTAAACAAATTGAAAAAATTGCAAAATTAAAAAAAAAAAGAATACAAATTGGTATTAGATTAAATCCCAACACTGATGCTAAAACTTTAAGTCAAATCTCCACTGGTAAAAAAGAAAATAAATTTGGAGTTGATAGCAAAACTTTTATTAAACTTATAAATAATTATAAAAATTCCAAAAATATTGAATTAAAATGTTTAAGTGTTCATATTGGGAGTCAAATTCTTGATCACAAACCTTATGAAAAAATGCTTAAATCTATAGCCAAAATACTTGAAAAAATTAAATATAGATTTGAGTTTATCGATCTTGGGGGCGGTATGGGAATTTCCTATGATAATAAACAAAAAAGTTTAGATTATAAAAAGTACCAATTAGTAATTAAAAAATTTTTAAATAAATACAAGTCCAAAATTATATTTGAACCTGGCAGGTCTATCATAGGAAACACTGGTACCTTAATTAGTAAAATAATTTATATTAAAAAAAGTGGAAAGAAAAACTTTATTATTTTAGATGCTGCAATGAATGATTTAATAAGGCCAGCTTTATATGGGGCAATTCATAGGATAATGCCCTCATTAAAGAACAATAAAATATCTAATGAAAATCACGAATTCGTTGGACCAATCTGTGAGAGCACAGATAGTTTTTTAAATTTAAAAAAATTTCAAGAATTAAGAGAAAATGAGATAGTAGTTGTATGTGATGTGGGTGCATACGGTATGTCTCTAAGTTCAAATTATAATTTGAGGCCAAAACCAATTGAATTACTGATAAAGGGATCTAAAATTAAAGTTATTAAAAAGAGACAAAGGCATAAAGATTTTATTTAGCTTTTGAAAGATGATTAGAAACTTTTTATTTTCAACTTGCTTTTTCAGTGGAATATTAATTATCTCATTAATCTTTTTACCATCCTTTTTTTTTCCTCAAAAAATTGCTTTATTTGGTGGCAAAATAATGGGTTATTGGACAGGTATTTGTCTAAGATATTTTTTGAATACCAAAATTGAGATAAAGGGTAAAGAAAATATTATCAAGAATGAAAGGTTTTTTATAGCTGCATCTCATCAGTCTATGTTTGAAACTTTTTACTTACAGACTATATTTAATTCTCCAATTTTTATTCTAAAAAAAGAACTGACTTATATTCCTATTTTTGGTTGGTATTTAAAAAAGATTGGATGTATTTCAATTAAAAGAAACAAAGTTTCTAAAGATAATTTAGATTTTTTTGGAAATATTTCTGAAAAATTAATGAATTCTGAAAGACCCTTAATAATCTTTCCACAAGGTACGAGGGTTTTACCAGATGAACGTCCGTCTTTTAAGAAAGGTGTATCTAGAATTTATGATAAATTAGAAATTACATGCCAACCAGTTGCAATCAATTCAGGATATGTGTGGCCAAAGAGAGGAATTAAGAATAATAAAAGAACAATAACAATTTCAATTTTAAAACCTATACACCCCGGTATGTCTAAAGATGAGTTTCTAAAAAATCTAGAAAACTGTATTTATTCCGAGCTCGATTTACTATCTTAGCCTTTCATTGGCATAACGACAAATATACTATTAAAATCTCCAGGATCTTTAATCAATGCAGGCGAGCCACTATCATTAAAATATATTTCAACTTTTTCTCCATCTAATTGTGATGCAATATCAATCAAGTATCTCGAATTAAAACTTATTTCTAAGTCATGATCAAATTTTACAGATAATGTTTCTTTGCCATCTCCACTATTTGTATTATTTACTGATAAATTTAAAATATCTTTTTCTAAACTAAATTTTACTCCATCTTTTTTGTCCAATGAAACTGAGGCTACTCTATCAACTGAATTTAAAAAAAGTTTTAAGTCTATTTCTAACTTTTTTTGATTATTTTTTGGTATGACCTGTATATAATTAGGAAATTTTCCATCAATTAGCTTTGATATTAAAATACTATTATTTAACTCAAATTTAATCTTTGATTTAACATTAGAAATTTTAACATCACCATCATAATTATCTAATAAAGAGCATAGTTGAAAAATAGTTTTTTTTGGTAATATTATAGGTTCGAAAGCTATATCTTTATCTAATCTAATTTTAGATATTGACATTCTATGACTATCGGTTGCCGCTGCTGTTAAATAATTTTTATCTTCAAATTCTGTTTTATGGATATAAATACCACTTAAATAATGTCTCGTTTCATCATTTGAAATAGAAAATTTACATTTATTTAAAAGCTTGAGAAGTTGTTTAGATTTGATAATAAAAACATCTTGATTAAAATCCTCTCCAGTTACTGGGAATTCTGAGGCACTCATACAATTAAGGTTAAAATTAGATTTTTCTGACTGCAAGTTTAATTTACTCTTTTCATTTTCATTAAGGGTTAGATTAATTTTTTTTCCAGAAGAAAGTTTTCTTACAATATCATACAATGTGGACGAAGTTGTTGTGGTTGTTCCTTCCTCTAAAACTTCGACATTTTTTATCTGGTGAATAAATATCAAATCTAAATCTGTAGCCGTTACTGTGAGATTTGAACTTTGAGCATTCAAAAGTATGTTTGATAAGATTGGAAGTGTGCTCCTTTTTTCTATTACCCCTTGACAATAATTCAAAGCTTGCTGAAAATCTTGTTGATTTACATTAAATTTCATCTTCTGTATTATTATATAATATTTGATTTTTTAATTTATTTATATTCTCTACCATCGTTGGATCTTTCTCCTTCAATTTTTCAATAGTCTTAACAGAGTGAATTATCGTTGTATGATCTCTATTTGAGAATTCTCTTCCAATCTCAGGAAGTGATTTTGCTGTCAAAATTTTTGTTAAGTAAATTCCTATTTGTCTAGGTCTTACTAAATATCTAGATCTTCTGGATGATAACATTTCGTTTTTACTAATTTTAAAAAATTTACAAACTAACGTCTGTATAAGATCTATTGTGACTTTGTTCTCATTGAGATTTAACAAGTCTTTTAAAATGACCTTAGACTCTGAAAGATTTGGAGCTTTAGTATATATTCTTGAAAAAGAGAAAATTCTATTTATTGCTCCAACTAACTCTCTTATGCTAGCTGTAATTTCTTTACTAATAAAATCCTCTATTTCTTTAGAAATTTTTACTCCATCAGAATATAAATTATTAAACTCCTCAATTTTTTTTGAAACAATTTTTTTTCTTAGCTCATAATCTGGCTTTTGTATATCAACAACTAAACCTCCGGAAAACCTGGATTTAATTCTCTCTTGAATTCTTGATAATCTATTTGGCGGCCTATCTGCAGAAACAATGATTTTTGATCCTTTTTCCTTTAAAGCATTAAATGTGTGAAAAAACTCCTCTTGCATTGCTTCTTTACCATTCATAAACTGTATATCGTCAATCAACAGGACATTAGTATTTCTGAAATATTCTTTGAATTTTACCATATCATTAGATTTTATTGACTTAACAAATTGATACATAAATCTTTCTGCTGAAATGAACATTACTGTGTTATTTTTTTTTAATTCAAAACCAATAGAGTTTAAAAGATGCGTTTTACCCATCCCAACACCTCCATAAATATAAAGGGGATTGTAGTTTGAAACATTTTCTGAAACTTTTAGTGAAGCTTCGAAAGCTAGCTTGTTACTAGATCCTGTTACAAAATTTTCAAATGTTTTATTTGGGTCAATTCGATTATATTGAAGTGAAGATTCTCTTATAAAAGAGATATTTTCTTTTTTTTTTAATTGATTTAAGTTTTCATCTCCTTGCTGATTTTTTAAATTTTGAGAATCAATTTTAAACTCTATTCTAATTATTTCTCTTTTATGATTTTTTAATGACTGTAGAATTTGATCTAAATACCTAGATGTAATCCAATCTCTTATAAATCTTGTAGGGACTGATAATAAAACGTAATTATGAAATTCCTCTACGAAAACAATTTTTTTAAGCCAACTTTCATAAATATCTACACCTAATTTATTTTTCATATCTGCTCGAACTATTTCCCAATCCAATTTTTCAGATTTTAAATTAGATAACTTATTTTCTGTAAACGTATTATTCATTTTTTGAGGAAATATTAGTTACAACCATTCATAAGTTTATTGCAACAAATAATTAAAAAAAAAATCAAAAAAATAAAATCTAGGATTGTGTTTTTTTTTATCTATTAGAAAATATTCTTTGACAAAAAAATTTTTTATGTATCAGAATTTACAAAATCGATTTTTAGAAAAAATATATTAGAAATTTACTAAATCAAAATCTTGTGAATTAATAAAATTAAAACATATATAGGGTGTATGCCTTAAGTTGAATCAACCAGCAATATACAAATTAAATTAAATTAATTTTTTTTGATATTCTTGAAACGTTTCTTGAAGCGTTTTGTTTTTTTATTATGCCAGTTTTAGCAATTTTCATTAATTCTGAATTCAACTTGGGTAAGAATTTAAGTGCTTCTGATTTTTTTTTACTATCAATTAAAAGTTTCATCTTTTTTAATGCATTCTTATATCTGCTTTTTCTAGCTCTATTGACTGCGGTTTGTCTTGAGATTTTTCTAATCCTTTTAATCGCTGATTTTGTGTTAGCCATAAGCGCAGGGGTATAGCTTGAGAATTAATTTTGGTCAATGAAATAATTATAATTTTTGACAGATATTACAAAAAAAAGAGGACCTATTAGAAATTTTTTTTTTCTGAATTACCCCTTTACAATAAGATCGCTTACACTTTAATCCATTTCTCTCATAAACTTTAAAATTTTTTTGAAAATTTCCTGATTTACCATCTGTATTTTTAAAATCCCTAATACTTGATCCTCCTTGCTTAATTGCATTAATCAAAACCTTTTTAGAGTTTAATATTAGTTTTTCACAATCCTTTTTATTTAATAGAGATACTTTTTTTTCTGGATTTATATTACTCAAAAATAAAATTTCACTTGCATATATATTGCCTATACCAGATACAAAAAATTGATCTAATAAAAAATTCTTAATATTCTTTTTTTTTCCCTTAAAAAAAGAAAAAACATACTTTACGTTAAATTTATTTTGTAAAGGTTCAGGTCCAAGTTTTGAAAATCTCTCTTCTAAAATTTTTATATCTTCAGCAATCTCAAAAAATCCAAATCTTCTAGGATCATTATAGACAATTTTAAAATTATCAAAAAAAATCTCTACATGATTATGTTTTTTTGGTAATAGAGGTGAATTATAAAAACTAGTATTTGTCACTAAACTATTTTTATAATTCTCAACTAGATGAATTGTTCCTGACATACCTAGATGTAATAGACAAAAGCTACGATTTGATAGGCAGATAATAATATATTTGGAAAATCTTTTAACTTCTATTATTTTTTTTCCAACAAGGTATTTAGCAAAATTTAGTGGAATCTTAAGTCTCAGATTCCTATTTCTAATTAATACTTTTTTGACCATTTTTTGTTTAATTTTTTTATTTAATGATTGTCGTACTATTTCTACTTCTGGTAATTCTGGCATTTATTATTATATTGAATATATATTTTTGAATTATGCAACAATATCTACAAAATAAAAAAGGGCTAGTCCAAAATGTTTTTGATCAAGTTTATGATCGCTATGATCTAATGAATGATTTTATGTCATTAGGTGTTCATAGATTGTGGAAAAAAAATCTAATTAATATGATGAATCCATCATCAAATCAAAATTTGATTGATGTTGCATGTGGCACAGGAGATATTGCCGAACTCTTTCTTAAAAATGTTAATGAGTCCTCTCAAGTGACATGTGTTGATCCAAACAGGGGAATGATCAGTAAAGGAAAAGAAAAATTATCAAAATTTAAAAATATAAATTGGATTATTTCACGAGCAGAAAATATCCCGTTGTCAGACGATCTATTCGACTTTTATACAATAAGCTTTGGTTTAAGGAACACTGCAAAAATAAGTAAAGCACTATCTGAGGCTTATAGAGTTTTAAAACCTGGAGGACGTTTTTTATGCTTAGAATTTTCGAAAATTCAAAACACTAACTTTGAAAAAATTTACAAAAATTACTCTAAACTTATACCAACTCTGGGAAAATTGGTTGTTGGTGAAAAGCAGCCTTATGAATATTTAATAAAAAGTATTGAAAATTTTTTAAATCAAGAGGAATTAATAGAATTAATGATTAAGAATAATTTTAAAAAATGCACATATAGAAATTTATCTGGAGGAATAGTTTCTATTCATAGTGGGTGGAAAATCTAGTGATAAGAAAATTATTTATTCTTTTTAAACTTGGAAGGAAAGTAGCCAATTCTGATATTTTAAATATCGTATCAAAATTTAAAGAACCACCTTTAGCCATTAAAATTTTATTTAAAATATTATCTTTTTCTTTTTCACCAAAGAAGCAAATAGATTTAAATAAAGATGAGGGAGAAAGGTTGTCTGACTCATTGGAATCAATGGGAACAACTTTTATCAAACTAGGCCAGTTTTTGGCTACAAGACCAGATATTATTGGTGAAGAACTTTCAAAAAGACTAGAAAATCTTCAAGATAAGCTACCTCCCTTTTCATTATTACAAGCAAAAGAAATTATTAAAAATGATCTAGGTAATGAATGTTACGACTCTATTATCAATCTAAGTGAACCAGTTGCAGCAGCATCTATTGCTCAAGTACATAAAGCGCAAATAAATGACAATGAGGTTCTAAAAGATGTTGCTATTAAGATTCTAAGACCAAATATTAAGAAAATATTTAATGAAGAAATAGATGCAATGATGCTCTTTGCTTTTCTAATTGAGTCATTTATAAAAAAAACAAAAAGATTAAAATTGGTTGAGGTAGTCTTTTTATTAAAAGAAATTACAAATTTAGAAATGGATTTAAGATTTGAGGCAGCTGCAGCAAATGAATATGCCGAAAATACAAAAAATGATGTTGGATTTAGAGTTCCACAAATTTATTGGAATTACACTAGTGAAAACGTAATGACTTTAGATTGGGTTGATGGAATATCTATTAGGGAAACACAAGAATTGGAAAATAGAGAATTTAATACAGAAAAAATAGCAGAGGACATTATCCAAAACTTTTTAAGACATGCTGTAAGGGATGGATTTTTCCATGCCGACATGCATCAAGGCAATATCTTCATAGACAATGATGGTCAGATTGTTCCAATTGATTTCGGAATAATGGGACGGCTAGATAAAATGAGTAAAAGGTTTTTAGCTGAAATATTATTTGGTTTTATTCAGAGAGATTATCGTAAAGTTGCAGAAGTACATTTAATTGCTGGTCTTGTACCAAAGGAAGTACCAATCGATGATCTTGCACAAGCACTTAGATCTATTGGAGAGCCAATTTTTGGTCAAGCAGTGAAAGATATCTCTGGAGGTAAATTGTTAAAACAACTTTTTGATGTCACTGAAAAATTTAATATGCAAACCCAACCACAGCTTTTAATGCTTCAAAAAACCATGGTTGTAGTGGAGGGTGTTGCGAGAAAATTAAACCCCAACACAAATATTTGGACCACTTCAAAACCAGTTCTTGAGAGTTGGCTAAGAGAAACAAAAGATCCAATGACAAAAATAAACGAAACGCTAAAAAATACATCTGAAGTAATTAAAAGATTACCAGAATTTCCGGAGATTATGGATAAAGCTAATCAGGCTCTTACTTATTTAGCAAGCGGACAAATTCCTCAAAACTCAAACTCATATACTGCCTTGAATACTCAAAAATCAGAAATGATTGCTTTTAGAAACCAATCTATTATTAGTATATTAGTTCTTGTAATTTTGGGCCTTTTAATATTTTAATTTAGACGATGAAAGATTTATTAAATAAAAAAATTCTTTTTATAATATGTGGAGGTATTTCAGCCTACAAAAGTCTTGAAACAATAAGGATTTTTAAAAAACATAACGCTCAAATTAAAACAATTCTTACTAAAAATGCCAAGGAGTTTGTAACACCATTGTCTGTAACATCTTTATCTAAAGGTAAAGTCTATGATGATTTGTTTAGTTTAGAAAATGAGGCAGAAATGGATCATATTTCTCTTTCTAGATGGGCTGATGTAATAATCATCGCTCCAGCAACTGCTAACACTATCTCTAAACTTAGTCAAGGTAGCTCAGATGATTTAGCCTCTACAGTTACATTAGCGTCAAATAAACAAGTTTTTTTAGCTCCAGCAATGAATGTAAGAATGTGGGAACATAAATCTACACAAATTAATTTAAAAAAATTAAAAAGCTATGGCTATAAAATTATAGGCCCTGAAATAGGCGATATGGCCTGTGGCGAATATGGTGAAGGTAAAATGTCTGAACCTTTAGTTATATACAAAGAAATTCAAAATTTTCTATTTGACAAAATTAAAAATAATAATTTCAAAGCATTAGTGACTGCAGGTCCAACAAATGAATATATAGATCCTGTAAGATTTATTACAAATAAATCAAGCGGTCGACAAGGTTATGAAATTGCTAAATCTCTTCATAAAAGAGGCTTTGATACAACGCTAATATCTGGACCAACAAATTTAAAAGTTGATGAAAATATTAAATTAATCAAGGTTGAGACAGCAGAAGAAATGTTCAAAGCAACTCAAAAAAGTCTGCCAACTGATATAGCTATATTTGCTGCTGCTGTTGCCGATTTTAAACTAAGAGATAAACAAAAGGAGAAAATTAAAAAAATTGAAAATTTAACATTAAATTTAGAAAAAAATATCGACATATTGAATTATGTATCCAATCATAATTCTATGAGGCCAAAAATTGTTGTGGGTTTTGCTGCTGAGACATCAAATTTAGAAAAAAATGCAGCTGAAAAATTAAAAAATAAAAATTGTGACTGGATAATTGCTAACAATGTTTCAAAAGATGAAAGTGGTTTTAACGCTGAGCATAATGAAATTAAGATTTTCTACAAAAATAAAAAAATGAAAACAGAAAACATTTCATTAAGAAAAAAATCCGAAATATCTGAAGAAATTGTAGATAGAATAGTTGCTCAGATAAATTAATGGTTAAAGTTTTAATAAAAAAACTTGATCCAACCATAAAATTACCTGAATACAAAACCAACGGAGCATCTGGTGTAGACTTAACAGCATTCATTAAAGAAACTATTGATCTAAAACCTAAAAAATCTGTTTTAGTTCCCACAGGATTATCTGTGGCATTCTCTGAAGATTTCGAAATTCAA
Source organism: uncultured Pelagibacteraceae bacterium (assembly GCA_902540235.1). Taxonomy (GTDB): domain Bacteria; phylum Pseudomonadota; class Alphaproteobacteria; order Pelagibacterales; family Pelagibacteraceae; genus Pelagibacter. Next base: position 84,707 of record CACBLI010000004.1, on the reverse strand, counting down.
ATAAGACCAAGATCAGGCTTAGCTGCCAAAAACAATATAAGTGTTTTGAATACACCAGGGACAATTGATAGCGACTACAGAGGAGAAATAAAAGTCATAATTTATAATCATGGTGATGAAAATTTCTTAATAAGTAATGGTGATAGAATTGCTCAAATGATATTAACGCCTGTATTGAAGATGGAATTTGAAGAAGTAAATAATTTGCCTGAATCTATCAGAGGAAAAGGTGGTTTTGGCTCAACAGGTAAATGAGTATCAAATTAAATAAATATCAAATAGAAAAATTTTCAAGACAGATTGTCTTAAAAGACATTGGAGTCCTAGGCCAAAAAAAAATAATTAAAGCTAAAGTGTTAATTGTTGGTATGGGTGGTTTAGGGTGCCCTGCAGCTGAATATTTAGCAAGAGCAGGGATAGGGTCATTAGGTATTATTGATTCTGATAATGTCGATTTATCAAATATTCATCGACAAAGTCTTTTCAATTCTGAAGATTTGAAAAAATCAAAAGTTTTAGCAGCAAAGCAAAAACTAAAAAAAATTAACCCAAAAACAGACATTGATTGTTATAAAATTAAGTTAAATAAGAAAAATTGTTTAAATATCATTAAAAAATATGATTTTGTCATAGATGGCTCTGATAATTTTGAAACTAAATTTTTAATTAACGATTTTTGTAAAAAATTTAAGAAATTTTTAGTTACAGGTGCAATTAGTAAGTTTGATGGACATATTTTTACATTTAATTTCAAAAAAAAAGAAACACCATGTATAAGAAATTTTTTTCAAGAGGAAGAGGTTTTTGATAATACATTAAACTGTGAATATGAGGGGGTTTTAGGGACTGTTGCTGGTATCGTTGGTATTTTCCAAGCAAACGAAATTTTAAAAAAAATTTTAAGTATTGGAAAAGATCTAAACGGTTATATTTTAATTTTAGACTTATTGAATTTAAATTTTAGAAAAGTCAAATTAAACAAGTTTAAAAATGTTTAAAAAGATATTTATAATAATTACCTCATTTATTTTTTTTTCAACTGCGTTATCAGAAGAAGTATTTCTATCATTAAAGAAAAAGAAGGTAAATGTAAGATATGGTCCAAGCTTTGAATTTCCTGTAAAATTTATTTACAAGAAAATAGATTTACCTATAAAGCAAATTGATAAAAAAGATAATTGGAGAAGAATTATAGACTTAAAAAATAATAGTGGATGGATACATTACTCACAATTAAAGCCTATTAGTGCTACTATTTCTTTAAACGACAAAATCTTATTTGATAAACCTACAATCTTTTCAAAACCTGTTGCGAAAATTAAAAAAGGTAGGGTTTTAATAGTTCAAAATTGTCAAACCAATTGGTGCAATGTTAAAACTGATAATTACAAAGGTTGGATAGAAAATAATAATTTATGGGGAGAAGTAAAATAACCTCTACCTAAATAAAACTTAATTACTTTTGTTGAACGCAGATATCTTTAATTACTGGTGTATTCGCACAATCTCCACATTTGGTTTTTTGAACTATACATCCATCATCAAGAATTTCTACATCAACAACTTTATCACATTTAGAACAAGTTGATGAAATAGTTAATCCACATTTTTTACAGTTATAGTTTTCGATATGCATGTAATTAAAATAACTACAGAAAAAATGAATTCAATAAAAAAATTTGAGAATAATTATCATTAGCAGATTTTTTTTGAGAATGATAACTAGTATCAAAGTTTATCTAATTAAAAAAAATTTATTTATTTCTTTGATTTACTTGCCCACCATTTATCTAGAATAAAATACCAAACAGAATTTGCAATCGGCTCTACTATTGCGTCTGTAAGTGCAATCATAAACGAAACTTCAGCTACTAACATTAGAACAGTAATAGCAATCACAAAGTGTCCAATTGTATAAATTATGGTTCTTAAAATTGAACCCCTATTATTAGAGTAAATTTGTCCAGCAGCTTTGAATATGCCAGTAGTTATTTCCATTATTTTTTAAACGGACTTTCAAGCACACAAGCAACCAAATGCACTCTAGCCTGTTCTCCACCATTAAAAAAATTATGATACTTGGTATTGTTTGTTATCCATACCTTTCCATCAGCTGGAAGGTGTTTTGCAACATTTTCAATAACCATTGAACAACCTTTATTAGTTATTATAGGCACATGTAATCTGCATTCAGGATCTTTATGCCAGCTCAATGTTGATCTTGGTTCTTTTAATAAAAGTCTAACTCTACCTAGTTTAAACTTCTTTCTCAATGTCTCGTAAACTTCCTTAAAATATGTATTTTCGAATTCAGGAACTAATTGAGTATATTTAGATTCATCTATATCAACGTCTCTAGAGACCTCTTTTCCAGTTTCATCTGCAATTGTCCAATATTTTCCTCTAATATTATTTCCTTCTATAGAACTTTTATCATTGGGAATTTGGTTTAACGAAATAGCACCAAAATGTGTGACACCAGGAGAATCAAACTTTTTAGCCTCTAAAATATTTTCTAAATCATTTCTCAGTCTTGAAATATCAAAACTAAGATTAGGAACCTCATAAAAGTCCTCAAAATTTGTTGTTACCATATTTTTATCTCACATCTAAAGTTTAATTCAATTTTAAATCAAATCGATCAGAATTCATTACCTTTACCCAAGCGGCAATAAAATCTTTAACAAATTTATCACCTGAATCTTCACATGCATAAACTTCTGCTAGAGCTCTTAATTGCGAATTTGAACCAAATATTAAATCAACTCTTGTTGCTTTCCATTTTGTTTTTTGTGTTTTTCTATCTTTTCCAACAAATGTTTGCTCTGATTTATCCTCTTCTTTCCATGTGGTATTCATATCTAAAAGATTTACGAAATAATCATTTGTAAGAGAACCAGGTCTGTTTGTGAAAACACCATGTTTCGAGCCATCATAGTTAGTATTTAATACTCTCATTCCACCAACAAGTGCGGTCATTTCTGGTGCAGTTAAGCCCATCAATTGAGCTTTATCTACCAATTTTTCCTCTGCAGAAATATTCGAGACTACTCCATTTAAATAGTTTCTAAAACCATCTGCATTCGGTTCAAGTAAACCAAATGAGTGAATATCGGTCTGATCTTGTCTTGCGTCCCCTCTGCCTGCAGAAAATGGAACCTGAACTTTGTAACCAGCTTTTTTTGCAGCCATTTCGATACCAACACCTCCGGCTAGTACAATTAAGTCAGCCATTGAAACGCTTCTCTTTTTATTATCAAATTTGCTTTTTATTTTACTTAAAGCTTTAGTTACTGTTGATAATTTTTTTGGATTATTCACTTTCCAATTTTTTTGTGGTTCCAACATTACTCTTGCACCGTTAGCACCACCTCTTTTATCTGATCCTCTAAAAGTAGAGGCTGATGCCCATGCTGTAGATACTAAATCTGTAATTGATATTTTGGACTTAGAAATCATATTTTTTAAATCTTTAATATCTTTTGATTTAAGTTTGTATTTTGGCTTATCAATTGGATCTTGCCAAATTAATTGTTCTTTTGGTACTTCATTCCCGAGATAGCAAACTCTAGGACCCATATCTCTGTGAGTTAGTTTAAACCAAGCCCTAGCAAATGCATCATGAAACTCTTTTGGGTTTTGATGAAAATGTTTTGTTATAGGTCCGTAACTTGGATCAACTTTCATTGAGATATCGGTCGTTTGCATCATTGGTGCATGCATTACACCTTTATTATGTGCATCTGGCACCATTTTGATCTCCTGACCATTTTTCTTAGGCGTCCATTGATGAGCACCAGCTGGGCTTTTTGTAAGCTCCCATTCATGTCCATATAAACAATCTAAATAACCCATATCCCATTTAATTGGATTTTGAGTCCAAGCACCTTCAATACCACTGCTTATTGTATCAACACCTTTTCCTGATTTATAACCACTATTCCATCCAGTTGATTGATCTTGAAGTTTTGATGCTTCAGGATCAGGACCTTTAAATGACTCAGATGCTGCTCCATGTGATTTTCCAAATGTATGTCCTCCAGCTACCAATGCTGCTGTTTCATAATCATTCATGGCCATTCTTCCAAATGTCTCTCTGATATCATGTGCAGCAAGTTTTGGATCTGGATTAGCGTCAGGGCCTTGCGGATTTACATATATTAAACCCATATGTGAAGCTCCTAACGGCTGTTCTAAATCTCTTTTTCCACTATATCTTTCCACTCCTAACATTTCTTTTTCTGAGCCCCAATAAATATCATCCTCTGGTTCCCAGATATCAGTTCTACCAGCTCCAAAACCAAAAGTTTTAAAACCCATTGAGTCTAAAGCTACATTTCCAACAAGTATAAATAAATCTGCCCATGAAATTTTTCTTCCATACTTTTTTTTAATAGGCCATAGAAGTAATCTAGCTTTATCTAAATTAACGTTATCTGGCCAAGAATTAAGTGGTGCAAATCTTTGATTTCCTGTTCCAGCTCCTCCTCTGCCATCACCGGTTCTATAAGTCCCCGCAGCATGCCAGGCTAATCTAATAAACAACGGGCCATAATGACCGTAATCAGCAGGCCACCACTCCTGAGAGTCTGTCATTAACTTATTTAAATCTTTTTTTAATTCTTTGTAATTAAGTTTTTTAAATTCTTTAGCATAGTTAAATTTTTTATCCATAGGGTTGGATAAGTTTGAGTGCTGACTAAGGATCTTAAGATTTAAACTGTTTGGCCAAAAATCTCTAACTGTTTGACCTCTGCCCGCAGAAAACTTTGCAGGTGTTCCTGCTCCAGTAAATGGGCATTTGCTCATTTGATTAGCTTTAAAAGATTTATCTTTAAAATTTTCAGTACTCATTAATTTCCCCTATGTTTATAAGATTTTAGTAGTTTATAATGATTCTAAAAAGGTGTCAATTGGTTTAAAATGACGCTTAAATTATAACAACAAAAAATTAGTCTTCTAATTTTACAAGAACTTCAACAGATTTAATTCTTTTTCCATTGATTTTTTTTAAAATGTTAATTGGACCAACGTCAGCATTTTCTAAGTCTATCAATTTTTCCTCTTTTAAATCATAAAAATGATGATGATCAGAAATATTTGTATCAAAATAAGTTTGATTTGAATTGATAGGTATTTGTTTTAGATAACCTTTTTTTTCAAAAGCATGAACAGTATTATAAATTGTTGCTAGAGAAATTTTATCATTTATTTGTTTCTTTATTTTCTGATCTAGCTCGTTGATAGTAAAATGAAATGTTTTTTCAGAATTAAATAGTACTTCACATATCTGGAGTCTTTGTTTTGTCGGACGTAATCCAGAATTTCTTAATTTTTCAATATATTTCACAATTTAATCGTATTAATAACCAAAATTATTCTAAACTATTGTTAAATTTATATTATATAGTGGTAAAATCAAGTAAATAAGAGTACTCAATTTTATGAAAAAAAATTCCTACTCATACAATGAACTTATAAATTGTGGGGAAGGTAAATTGTTTGGTCCAGGTAACGCAAAATTACCACTTCCACCAATGCTCATGTTTGATAGAATTACTGAAATTAATGATAATCAGGGTGCTTTTAAAAAAGGTTCGTTAAAAGCAGAACTTGAAATAAAAAAGAATCTTTGGTTTTTTGATTGTCATTTTAAAGAGGATCCTGTAATGCCTGGATGCCTTGGTTTGGACGCTATGTGGCAATTAGTAGGTTTTTATTTAGGCTGGATAGGAAATCCAGGAAAAGGAAGGGCCTTGGGTGTTGGAACAGTAAAGTTCACAGGGGAAGTTTTACAAAATGTAAAATTAGTAAAATATGAAATCGACATGAAAAAAATTATGTCACCTGGAGGAACAACAGTTGGTCTTGCGAATGGAGTAGTTTTAGCGGATGAAAAAAAAATATATTCAGCAGATAATTTAAAGGTAGGATTATTTAAATAATGAGAAGAGTCGTAATCACGGGATTGGGTGTTGTATCTTGTTTAGGAAATAATCAAGAGGAAGTTCATCAGTCATTATTCAACTCAAAATCGGGGATTTCTTTTGCGGAAGAATATAAAGAACATAATTTAAAAAGTCACGTACACGGAAAACCCAACATCAAACTTGAAGATCATATAGATAGAAAAACAATCCGATTTATGGGTTCAGGTTCTGCTTATAATTATATAGCAATGAAAGAAGCAATAAAAGATTCTGGTTTAAGTGAAAAAGAGGTGAGTAATTTTATGACTGGTATCGTTATGGGTTCTGGAGGGCCATCAATTGAAAATGTGATTTTGGCTGCAGATAAAACAAGAGCAAAAACTCCAAAATTAATGGGTCCTTTTATAGTTCCAAGAACTATGGCAAGCACGGCATCAGCGACTTTAGCAGTTCCATTTAAAATTAAAGGAACAAACTATACAATGAGTTCAGCATGCGCCACCAGTGGTCACTGTATTGGTAATTCAATGGAATTAATTCAAATGGGAAAACAAGATATTGTTTTCGCTGGGGGGAGCGAAGAAATACACTGGGCCATGACAGCCATGTTTGATGCTATGACTGCATTGTCATCTAAGTACAATGAAACTCCTGAAACAGCCTCAAGAGCTTATGATAAAACAAGAGATGGATTTGTAATTGCGGGAGGAGCTGGGGTTCTAGTCCTTGAGGAATACGAACATGCTAAAGCTAGAGGAGCTAAAATATACGCTGAGTTAACTGGTTATGGAGCAACTTCAGATGGATACGATATGGTAGCTCCATCAGGTGAAGGAGCTGTAAGATGTATGAAAATGGCTATGGCAACAGCTAGAAATAAAATTGATTATATTAATACTCATGGAACTTCTACTCCTGTTGGGGACATCACAGAGCTAAATGCAGTGAAAGATACTTTTGGAGAAAATATTCCAAAAATAAGTTCAACAAAATCTTTATCTGGTCATCCATTGGGCGCTGCTTCAGTACATGAGGCTATTTATTGTTTAATTATGATGAAAAATAATTTTATTGCTGGATCAGCGAATATAAATGAAATGGATGAGGAAGCTAAAAAATTCCCAATAGTTGCAAAAACAGAAACTAAAATAACATTAAACACAGTTATGTCTAATAGTTTTGGTTTTGGTGGAACTAATGCTGCTTTAATTTTTGAAAAGGTTTAATTAATGAGTTTAATGAAAGATAAAAAAGGATTGATCATGGGTGTTGCCAATGAGAGATCTATTGCATGGGGTATTTCTCAAAAATTAGCTGAAGCTGGTGCTGAACTCGCTTTCACATATTTAGGAGATGCTTTAAAAAAAAGAGTTATTCCTTTAGCAGAAAAATTAAATTCAAAAGTTACATTCAGTTGTGATGTTGAAAAAAAAGAAGAAGTGGTAAAATTATTTAAAAATATTAAATCTCAATGGGGTGAAATTGATTTTGTGGTTCATGCAGTAGCATTTTCAGATAAATCAGAATTATCAGGTGAATATCTAAATACAACTAGAGAAAACTTTTTAAGAAGTATGTTAATTTCATGTTTTTCATTTACAGAGGTAGCAAAAGAAGCTTCAAAAGTAATGAAGCAAGATGGTAGTCTTCTAACTTTAACTTACGAGTCAACTAAAGCTATTCCAAATTATAATGTAATGGGTGTTTGCAAATCAGCTTTAGAGGCTAGCGTAAAATACTTAGCTAGAGATTTGGGGGCTAAAGGTATCAGGGTTAATGCAATAAGCGCTGGACCTATTAAAACTTTAGCAGCTTCAGCGATTGGTGATGCAAAATTCTTATATAAATGGAATGAAGATCACTCATTTTTAAAAAGAAACGTAGATATTCATGATGTTGGTAATTCAGCATTATATCTATTAAGTGACCTTGCAAATGGAGTAACTGGTGAAATTCATTACGTAGATGCTGGGTATAACAAGGTTGGTATGCCAGACCCTAAAAATTTTAACAATTTATAATTTTTATTTTTTATAATATTTAACTTCAATAAATTTATAAGTGTAAGATGCAAATAAGATTGTCAATAAATAAGCAAATAATGTAAATAAATTTGCTTCAAAAACACTAAGTTTTAGAGATAAAGTGCCATCTAAAGACTTCACTGTTGGATAATTAATGATGAATCTTAAAAAATTATTAAAGAGATAAAAAATTAATAGGTGACCAAGGTAGATACTATAACTAATTTTACCTAAAAAGATAAAAAAACTATTAAAAAATATTTTATATAAGAAAAATTTTTTATTCAAAAAACAAGACAAATAAATAATTAAGCCAAAAAATATTGAATAAATATAACTATAATTAGAATTAAGAAGCACCTTATATCCAAATAATTCTGCTATAAAGACTGTTAGAAGAATAAAATAAAATACATTGTAAATTTTGCTTTTAAAAAGATACTTATTTTTTAAATAAAAATTACAAAAAATGCATCCTAAAGAAAATGAATATAAGCCAGAGAAAAAAGCATCGTGAAAGTAGCCCGCACCATAAGTATCGGTTAAAAATATTAGAAATATAATAGTAAAAAGTATTGGCATTATAGTAAAGTATCTTTTGTTTAAAAAAAACATTAAAGCAAAGGAAAAGTACAAGAACATTTCTACAGAGATTGACCAGGCAGGTCCATTAAAAGAGTATTTATCTGCATAATGTTGTAAAAAAAACAAGTGTAAAAAAAAATTAGTAATATCATTTAACTTAAAAGGTTCATTATTTGGTTCCAAACCATAATTAACATTTAAAAAATATTTTATAAATTCAATTAGGAGAAATATTGATAAAAAAAATAAATGTAACGGGTACAATCTAAAAAATCTTTTCATCATGAATTTTTTTATTTTTGAAATATTAAAATTTTGATTCTGATAATTGAGATAAATTACAAAACCACTTAAAGTGAAAAAGAATTGAACAAATAGAGCTTGTTTAAAGTAAATATGAAAAATAGAATTGTATGAAAAATGAACCGCACACACACTAAGCGCAGCTAGTGCTCTAAATACGTCCAATTGGTCTAAATAAGATTTATTCATAATTAAAGAAATTCAATTTAAACAATTTCTAATCTAATTAACAAAACTAAGTACTAGTAATTTTATATTTTATTTGCTTGTTTCATAGAAAGTTTAACTTTACCTCTATCGAAACCAATAACCTTCACCTTAACTTCATCACCCTCTTTCACAACATCAGCTACTTTAGCTACTCTTTTATCCGCAAGTTCAGAGATATGAACAAGACCATCTTGTTTTCCTAAAAAGTTCACAAATGCACCAAACTCCATAATCTTCATTACTTTTCCTGAATAGATCTTATTTAATTCAGCTTTAGCAGTAATGTCTTTGATCATTTGCATAGCAATATTTCTAGAGTGTTCGTCTGGAGCAGCGACTGTAACGACTCCCTCATCATTTACATCAACTTTGGCGCCTGATTTTTCCACAATCTCTCTAATAGTTGCTCCACCTTTTCCAATAACAGCAGCAATATCTTTCTTATCAACATTGATCTGTTCCATCTTTGGTGTGTGTTTCCCAACTTCTGACCTTGAAGCTGAAAGGGCCTTGTTCATCTCGCCTAAAATATGAACTCTTCCATCTTTGGCCTGGCTTAATGCTTGTTCCATTATTTCAAATGTAATACCAGTAATTTTTATATCCATTTGGAGAGAAGTAATTCCATCTTTAGTACCAGCAACTTTAAAATCCATATCGCCGAGATGATCTTCATCACCTAAAATATCTGACAGAACACTAAAGTCGTCACCCTCTTTAATTAATCCCATTGCAATACCAGCAACTGGTTCTTTAATTGGCACACCCGCATCCATTAAAGCCAATGATGTCCCACAAACTGTAGCCATTGATGAGGAACCATTTGACTCTGTTATTTCTGAGACCACTCTAAAAGTATATGGGAAAGCATCTTTTGATGGTAATGAAGAATGAATAGCTCTCCATGCTAATTTACCATGTCCAATCTCTCTTCTTCCAGTACCTATTCTTCCAGTTTCTCCTACTGAAAAAGGAGGAAAATTGTAATGGAGCATGAATCTTTCTCTTTGTAATCCATCTAAACTCTCAATTCTTTGTTCGTCATCAGATGTACCTAAAGTAGCAGTTACAATTGCTTGAGTTTCTCCCCTTGTAAATAAAGCAGATCCGTGAACTCTAGGCAAAATTCCAACCTCACAAAAAATAGGTCTTACATCCGACAAGCCCCTACCATCGATTCTATTTTTATTTTTTAAAATATCTGTCCTTACTATTGATTTCTCTAAACTTTTAAGTTCAGAATTTACATCTAAGTCCGTATAGTTCTCATTTTCCTCATAAAGTTTTTTTGCTTTATCAGTTATTTCTGATATTTGATTTGATCTATCTTGTTTGTCTTTTGTTGCAAATGCTTTTTTTAAATCTTTCGTAAAGGTTTCTTCAAGTTTCTTCTTGACCTCAGACAGATCTTTTTTTTCGACAGTCCATGCAGGTTTTCTACATACTTTAGCAAGATCCTCTATCATTTCTATCACTGGAACGAACCCCTCATGACCAAACTTGACTGCATTAAGCATTTCTTCCTCTGTTAAACCACTAGCTTCAGATTCAACCATAAGAACAGCATTTTTTGTACCTGCTACGACTAAATCTAATTTAGAATTTTCTAACTCATTTTTTGAAGGATTTAGGACATATTTACCTTCTATATAACCGACACGAGAAGCTCCAACTGGACCCATAAAGGGCATTCCGGATATAGCTAAAGCGGCTGATGATGCGATTATTGATAAAATATCTGCCTCATTTTCTTTGTCGTAAGATATTACAGTAGGCAATAACTGTACCTCGTTTTTAAATTCATCAGGGAACAAGGGTCTTATCGGTCTGTCTATCAATCTAGATATTAATGTTTCACTTTCTGTTGGTCTTGCCTCTCTTTTAAAATAACCACCAGGAATTTTTCCAGCTGCATAATATTTTTCTTGGTAATTTACCGATAAAGGGAAATAATCCACATCTGGATTCACCTTTTTAGCCCCCACTGCAGTTGCTAGAACTACAGTTTCTCCACATCTTGCAGTAATTGCTCCATCCGCTTGCCTTGCTATCTTACCTGTTTCTAAACTTATCTTCTTACCTGCTACTTCAATTTCCTTCTTATATAATTTAAACATCTCATTTCCATTTCGTTTCGTTCATTTTATTCCATTCCGTTCTATCTATCCTTAATATTATTTTCTCAAATTTAATTTCGAAAGGACATTTTTGTAAGAGTCTATCTTATTCCTTCTAAGATAATCTAACAATTTTTTTCTTCTATTAACTGCTCTCAATAATCCAACAGAAGAATGTTTATCTTTTTTGAATTGTTTTATATGTTTTGAAAGCGTCTCAATTTTTTCAGTCAATAATGCGACTTGAATTTCTGAAGATCCAGTATCCTTTTCATGAATTGCTAACTCTTGGGCTTTTTTATTCATACTTTATTTTTCCTATTTATTTGATTGTTTAATTAAATTTTCTATTTTCTCTGCATACTCAAAAGACTCGTCTTTTCTAAAAAGAATTTTTGGTAAAAATTTCATAACAACTTTTTGAGATAAAATTTTTCTAATTAAGAATGAATATTCTTTCAATGTATTAATAGTTTCTTCAGCATTTTTTCCACCGAGTGGAAGGACATATGCCTTAGCTATTTTCAAATCTTGACTCATCCTCACTTCAGTGACTGTAATATTATTAGTTTCTAAATTCGGAACTTTAGCCTCATTTTTGATAAAAATCATACTTAAAGCTTGTTTAACCATTTCCCCCACTCTTAACTGTCTTTGCGACATTGGTTTTCCTAATCTATCTGCCATTAAACCGACCTTTCTTTAGAAGTAACGTTAAAAGCCTCTAATGTGTCATTTTTTTGAAAATCTACGTAATCTTTAACAGTAATTCCACATTCTTGACCATTACTAACTTGTTTTACTTGATTTTTTTCTCTAAACAAAGAGCCAACTTTTCCAGTAAAAATAATATTACCATCTCTAATTATTCTTAATTCTGAGTTGCTGCTTATCTCGCCATCAATAACTTTTGATCCAGCAACTTTTCCTGCTCCAGAAACCTTAAATATCTCTAAAATTTGAGCTGTACCAGTAATATTCTCTTGAATATCTGGAGCAAGTAATCCTGACATTTTCGATTTTATATAATCTAGTACCTCATAAATAATATTAAAAAAGGAAATTTTAATTTTCTCATTTTCAGCTAGTTTTTTGGCCTCTTTACTTGGTTTAACATTAAATGCTATTAGAACTGCATTAGAAGCTTTAGCTAAATTAACATCTGTTTCAGTGACCATTCCAATATCTGAAAGAATAATCTTTGGTTTTACCTCATCATGATTAATCTGACTAATTGCATTTTTAATTGCTTCAGACGATCCATGTACATCAGATTTTATAATCAAATTTAACTCCTCGGATAATTTATCTGTGAAAGCCGAGTCTTGAGTTGCAAATGTTAAAGGATTTTTTCCATCTTTATTTTCATAAATTCTATTCTGACTTAAATTTTTTGCCTCTTTTTCATTATCAAGAACAATAAAATCATCTCCCGCCTTAGCAGCACCATTAATTCCTAAAATTTCGACAGGTGTAGATGGTAATGCTTGGTCGATGTTCTGGCCTTTGTCATTAATTATTGCTCTAACCTTTCCCCATCGCAAGCCACTTACAAAAAAATCTCCTTTTTTAAGCGTTCCAGCGGTAACAATTATTGTTGCAACTGGTCCCCTTCCAATATCTATTTTAGACTCTAAAACAATACCAGTAGCTTTAGATTGAAAATCTGTTTTTAAATCTAAAATTTCAGCTTGTAGTATTATAGCCTCTACTAATTTATCTAAATTTAATTTTTTTTTAGCCGATATTTCAATCATCAAAGTATCCCCAGAAAGATCTTCGGCTATTAATTCATATTCTAATAACTGATTTTTAACTTTTTGAGGATCAGCATCAGGCAGGTCACATTTGTTAATAGCCACAACTATTGGAACATTTGCTGCTTTAGCGTGCTTTATAGACTCAACTGTTTGAGGTTTCACTCCATCGTCAGCTGCTACGACTAATACAACTACGTCAGTAAGTTTTGATCCTCTTGCTCTCATTTCAGTGAATGCTGCATGACCAGGTGTATCAATGAAAGTTAATTTATTTGATTGTTTCTCAATTTGATAGGCACCTATATGTTGTGTAATTCCTCCAAATTCTCCTGAAACAACGTTGGCACTTCTTAAAACATCTAAGACAGATGTTTTGCCATGATCCACATGGCCCATAACTGTAACAATAGGTGGCCTGTTTTTCAAATTTTCTGTTCTAGAAGCTTTGATCTTACTTATAATTTCTTCAGCTTTTTCCTCTCTTATAGGATTATGTCCAAATTCTTTTACCAAATATTCAGCTGTATCAGCTGCTAAAGATTGATTAATAGTGACTGTGACACCCATACCAAATAAAAATTTTATTACATTACTTGACTGTTCAGCCATTCTATTAGCGAGTTCTCTTACGGTTATAGCTTCGGGAATATTTACGTCTCTTTTGATATGTTTTAAATTCTCTCTGTCTTCATCTTTATTGGCATTTTTAAGTTCTTTCTGTCTCGCTCTTTTCACTGATGCCAAACTTCTCTCTCTCGTTTCTATTTGATCGCTCAAAGCTCTTGATACTGTTAGCTTTAACTCTCTTTTTTTTGATCCTTGCTTTGTTTTTTTTTCGTTATCTGACTCACCTTTTAGTCTTTTAGTAGCTCTTTGTTCAGCAAGTTTTCGTCTTTCAAAATCACTTGTTATGGGTTGTGCTTTAGAAAGAAAATTATTTTTTGATGGAGTTCCTTTTCTAAATCCGAATGATTGTTTTACCCTGTTAGTTTTATTAACAGTTGTTTTTGCGAAGTATTTATCAGATTTTTTGTCAATAACTACAGTTTTTTTGTCTTGAGCTTTTGAAGTATCAAATTCATTAAAAGGTTTTTTTATTTTGCCAGAAATAGTAAGTTTTGTTTTTTTGTTTTCCATTTCCCATCCCCTTAATCTTTATAAACTAAATTTCTTGCAGACATTATAAGTTCATCTGCTTCATTTTTTGATAATGCAAAATCTTCAAGATACCCCTGGATTTTTATTTTTTCTCCTTTAACAATATCAAAACCACCAGTGAGCTCATCTGAGGCAAGGTCAGCAAAATCCTCTAGTTTAAGTATTTTTTGCTCACCTAATGTAACCAACATTCCTGGTGTCAAGCCTTTTAAATTTATTAAATCGTCAGCTAATCCTAGATCTTTTATTCTCTTAGAAATATCCTCTTGATCTTTCTCATAAAACTCTTTTGCTCTTTCAATTAATGCTTTTGCTGTTTCCTCTTCTATACCCTCTATTTTAATTAAATTCTCAGAAGTAGTATCTTTAATATCGTCAATCGTTGAATATCCCTCTGCCACTAAAAGTTGCCCCAAAGTTTCATCTAATTCTAAATTTTTAACAAAGTTTTCTGTTTTCTCTTTAAATTCTTGCTGTCTTCGATCGGAGTCTTCTTGATCAGTCATTATATTAATCTCATAATTCATTAATTTTGTAGCTAGACGTACGTTTTGCCCCCTTCTACCAATTGCTTTGCTTAGATTGTCTTCTGTTAAAATCACGTCTAATTTTTTTCTTACCAAATCAACATTTACTCTTTGAACTTCAGCTGGTGATAATGCATTCGCAACTAATATAGCAGGATCTTCAGACCAATTTACAATATCAATTTTTTCCCCTTGAAGCTCATTAACAACGGCTTGGACTCTGGAACCTCTCATTCCAACACATGCTCCAACGGGATCTAGTGAAGTGTCAACTGCTTTTACACAAATTTTAGCTCTACTACCTGGGTCTCTAGAAGATGATTTAATTTCTATTAAGTTATCATAAATTTCAGGTACTTCTTGAACAAAAAGTTTTTCCATAAATTTTGGATGTGCTCTTGACAAAAATATTTGTTGCCCCCTTGGTTCTCTTCTTACATCATAACAATATGCTTTTACTCTATCACCAGCTTTTACATTTTCTCTTGGAATCATTTCATTCTTTTGAATTATTGCCTCGGTCCTACCAAGATCTACAATAACATTCCCAAACTCTAATCTTTTTACTATTCCACTAAGTATTGTGTCTTTTTTATCTATGAAATCGTTAAATTGCCTCTCTCTTTCAGCCTCTCTTACATTAAAGTTAATAACTTGTTTTGCAGTTTGAGCTGCAATTCTACCAAAATCAAAAGATGGTAATGGTTGAAGCACCTCGTCACCAATTGTTTTAGTCCTATTAGTCTCATTAAGGTTAACTGCTTCTTTAATATCGATTTCGGTGTTCGAATTTTCTGGCTTTTCTACTATTATTAATTTTCTAAATATTTCTATATTGCCAGTCTCTCTGTCAATTAGAACTTTAATTTCATTATCTTGACCAAACTTAGATTTAGCTGCTTTTGCTATACCAGTTTCCATAGAATTGATTATTAATTCTTTATCTATAGATTTTTCTAACGCTACAGCTTCAGCTATTCTTAACAATTCAAGTTTATCTGCTCTTTTATTTAACATATTTTTCTTTAACCCAAAAAAAAATGGGCTAAAGCCCATTTTGATAGTTCAACAATGTAATATGAATATAATAAAGTTTTTCTTTAATTCAACAGAAACTATTTGGAAAAAAAGTGTGATTTATCAGTTTTTTCCCATGAAAATGCTCCATTGTCTTCTGGTATTCTACCAAAATGTCCATAAGCTGACGTTTTTTCATAAATAGGCTTATTAAGATCAAGCATTTCTCTTATTCCTCTCGGACTTAAATCAAAGTTTTCCCTAATTTTTTCTACAACAAATTTATTTTTTTCCAAATCATTATCAAATAAATCTACATAAATAGATAATGGTTTAGATACTCCAATGGCATAAGCTAATTGAATTAAACATTTGTCAGCTATCTTTGAAGCAACAATATTTTTAGCTATATATCTTGCTGCGTAGGCTGCAGATCTATCAACTTTAGTTGGGTCTTTTCCAGAAAAAGCGCCTCCCCCATGAGGAGCCGCACCACCATAAGTGTCCACAATTATTTTTCTTCCTGTAAGTCCACAATCTCCATCAGGACCGCCTATAACAAAATTCCCTGTCGGGTTTACATAAAATTCATTTTCATCAAATTCATCAAGAAAATTTTTTGGAATAGATTTTAACATATATGGTCTAAGTAAATCTCTAACCTGAGTCTGGTTTACATCTTGTGAATGTTGAGATGATATAACTACTGATTTAACTTTTTTCGGTTTACCATCAATATACTCGAAAGTAACCTGGCTTTTTGAGTCAGGTTCAATGTTTTTTAATTTTCCCGACTTTCTATCTTCTGCCATAAGTCTTAAAATTTTATGTGAGTAGTGAATTGGGGCGGGCATCAATAAATCAGTCTCATTGCATGCATATCCAAACATAATTCCTTGATCACCAGCACCTTCATCTTTATTTCCAGACGAATCTACGCCCATAGCGATGTCAGCTGATTGTGCATGTAAGTGACACTCAATTTTTGTTGCTTCTTTCCAAGTAAAGCCTTCTTGATCATAACCAATATCCTTAATACAGTTTCTTACTTTTAGTATTATCTCATCTTTACTAATTTCAGGCCCTCTAACCTCGCCAGCGAGAACTACTTTGTTTGTAGTTGTTAAGGTTTCACATGCAACTCTAGAGAAGGGATCACCCGAGAGATAACTGTCAACGACCATGTCCGAAATTCTATCTGATACTTTATCAGGATGCCCTTCTGAAACTGACTCACTAGTAAATAAATAGTTTTTAAGATTGCTCATTTTTTACTTTGTTAAATAATAAGATTAAGAAAATATACAGCAAAATCAATAAAACAAAAATTTTATTTCCATATTGCGAAAATAACGTTTGCTTTATTTTTTTTGTTTTATTTAAATCAACATAACCTGATTTTCCAAATTCTATATTTTGTTCTACAACCCCTAGTGGGTTAATTATAGCTGCAATACCATTATTTGATGATCTAACTACATACTTTCCACTTTCTATAGCTCTAAAAATACTATGAGAAAAATGTTGTTTTGGTCCAATAGATTTTCCAAACCATCCATCTTCTGAGATATTAATTATTAGATCGAAATTAGAGTCTGTAAATAATTTTCCTGAATAAATTATTTCATAGCAAATTAAGGGTAAGATTCTTAATGAAAAATTTTGTTGATTTATTTCAATGATATCTCTTTTAAATCCGCTCGAAAAAGATTGATAATTGTTAGTTAAAGATCTTAGTCCAATATTTTTCAAAATATTTTCGATAGGCAAAAACTCACCAAATGGAACTAAATTGATTTTATTGTAAGAATTAATTAAATTTAAATTAGCATCGTAAACTGAAAAGGTGTTGAAATAATCTTTAGAACCATTTTTAATCACCTGGCTATTTATTCCAATTATAAATAGATGATTCTCATTAAAATTTTCCTCAAAAAGCCATTTATATTCAATCAAACTTCCCTGCGTTATGTCTGGAACAATACCCTCAGGCCAGATAAATATAGTTTTATCATTTTGATTAGGTTTACTAATCTTTATCAAATCTCTAATAATTACAACTGGATCCACTTCTGAATAGAATCTTTCAAGACCTATTTGAGAACTAATAACCCTAATTTTATAATTAAAATTTTTATCAGCTGTATTATCAAATTCTTTTTTGTACATTGATCCGTAAATAAGAATAAGAATTACTGTAAAAAAAATTGAAATATTAAAAGCTATTGTTCTATTTGTATTTTTAATAAATAAAATTGCTGGACAGGTAAAAACTAAAATACAGAACAAATTAAATCCATAGGTCCCAATTATTGAAATTACACTTATAATTTCTAACTGATTTGAAAAACTATAGGCAATCAAATTCCAAGGAAATCCCGTTAAAACCGTTCCTCGGGCAAATTCTAAAACTCCAAAGATAAGAGAAAACCATAATAGTGAGCCCAAAACATTTTTTGGTTTAAAAATTAAGAATATAAAAGAAATTAGTCCATAAAATAGTGCTAAAAAAGATGGTATTAAAAAAATAGTTAAAGGAATTAAAAACTTATAATTATGATCAAATGTTAAAGAAATAGATATCCAATATAAATTTGTTGAGAAGTAACCAAAACCAAATATCCAGCCATAAACAAAAAAAAGTTTTTTATTTTTCAGATTATTTGATTTTTTAACTAAATAATAAAAAAACAAAGAAAAAGTGAAAAAATTTATTACAAAGTAGTTAAAAGGTGGCAAACTTAAAGAGGTTAGAGCTCCTAAAAGAGCTAAAAATAACAACTCGATATATAATTTCTTACTCAATTTAATTTTGAAATTACAGATTGATATATAAATTTTTCTTCTTTTAACATTTTTTTATAGTCTGCATCTCGAACATGATTAAAACTCAATAGATGTAAAAAACCATGAATGAAAGTCTTTATAAGCTTTTTTCTAAAGGACTCGTTATTTTGTGATTTTGGTTTATCAATGAAATTGTAACTTATAATTATATCTCCAAGATATGTTTCTTTAGTAATTTTTAATTTATTACTAAATGGAAATGACAAAATATCAGTTGATTTATTTTTATCTCTAAAATTTTTGTTAAGTTTTTTAATACTTTTATTATTAGACAACAAAAGAGTGAAGCTAATCTTTTTATTTAAAAATTTATATTTTTTTGGAAATGATTTACAAATTTTATTAAAAAATAACTTTTTATTTTTTAGTCTATTAGACCAAGCCCTCTCATTTGAGAGGACAAAAATATTAATCATTTTTTGAATAAGCTTTAACTATTTTAGATACAAGTGGGTGTCGAACAACATCAGAATGATCAAAATCAACTACTGATATTTCATTTAAATGACCAAGTAACTTTTTTGATCTGACTAAGCCAGAAAAACTTTTATTTGGTAAATCTATTTGTGAAGGGTCTCCATTGACTATTATTTTTGAATTTTCTCCAATACGAGTTAAGAACATCTTAATTTGAGTGTCAGTTGCATTTTGAGCTTCATCCAAAATAGCGAATGAATTCTTTAAAGTTCTACCTCTCATAAAAGCTAAAGGTGCAATTTCTATATCGCCAATTTCTATCATTCTTTGAATTTTCTCAAAGTCAAATAAATCATAGAGCGAGTCATATAAAGGCCTTAAATAAGGATCCACTTTCTCTTTCATGTCTCCAGGTAAAAAACCTAATCTTTCACCAGCCTCCACAGCTGGTCTTGATAAAATTATTCTTTCAATTTTCTTTTCTAGTAACATTGTTAGACCAACTGCAACAGCTAAAAAAGTTTTACCTGTTCCCGCTGGACCTGCAGATATAATTATATCACTTTGTCTTAAAGCTCTGACGTATTCCTTTTGTTTTTCAGACCTGGGAATAATAGATTTTTTAGGTGTTTTAATGATGTCAGTAATATTGTTATTTTTGACTTTCTCATTGATCATAAATTTATCTATTGATGAAACAATGTCTTTATCTTCTATAGACCCATTGTTAATAAACTGGTTTGCTAAAAATTGTATTGCATTTTTTAATATTTCATTATTTTCTGAATTAGATTTAATCATTATTGAGTTTCCTCTAGAATATAAATTTGCTTGAGTAATTTTTTCAAGTTTTTTTAGATTTTTGTTAAATTCTCCAACAATCCCCATTAACAAGTCATTATCATGAAAAATAACACTTAAAGAATTATTATCTGAATAGACGAATTTTAAAGATGAATTAATGTTCTTTTTTAATATACCACTCAATTTTAAGCTACCTTTTGATCTAAATTTTCAATCACTTTTCCAAATAAAGTATTTCTGTTACTCTTATTTATTTTAATTTCAAGAATTTTTCCAACATCTTTTTCGTTACCTTCAAAAATTACTGGTGTCATATATTCTGATCTTCCAAAAATTTTGGTTTTATCTTGAGTCTGATTCTCAGATAATACATTAATTGTCTTATTTTCTAGGGACTTATTTTTTTCAATTTGGTTATCATAAAGTGTTTTTTGAACCTTCTCCAAACGCCTTAATGAAACTTTTTTATCTATAGTCTGCAAATCTTCAGCCACTGTGCCTGGTCTAGGACTGAATATAAAAGAGTAAGAATTAATAAATTTAACTTCTTTGATTAGATTTAATGTTTCGATGAAATCTTTTTCCTCTTCACCTGGATAAGCTATGATAAAATCACTGGAGAATTCTACAAGTGGATTTATTTTTTTTAATCTTTCATAAGTTTTTAAATATTCTTTAACTGTGTGCTTTCTATTCATTAGGCTTAAAATCTTATCGGAACCACTTTGAACAGGAAGATGAATTAAGGGCATAAGTTTATTAGAATCTTTATAAACTTGAATTAAATCGTCTGTCATATCTTTAGGGTGAGAAGTGGTAAATCTTATTCTGTCAATATTTTTGATTTTTTCTATTTCATTAATAATGTTTGATAGTCTTCGATTCTTATCACTGTATGCATTCACATTTTGGCCTAATAATATAATCTCCTTAGATCCTTGATCCGCTAAAATATTAGCTTCAGCTATTATTTGATCGAAGGGTCTTGAATATTCTGGCCCTCTTGTATAAGGCACTACACAAAAATGGCAAAACTTATCGCATCCTTCTTGTATAGTTAAAAAGGAAGTAGCTTTTCCAACTTTATTTTTTATTCTGCTTAAATACTCAAATTTGCTAACTGCATCAAAATCTGTCTCTTCAATTTTTTGGTTTTTAGAAAGATTTAAAATGTGATCATTAATCTTGTGATAAGCTTGTGGGCCTATAATCAAATCGATGTAAGGCTCTCTTCTCAACATCTCTTGATTTTCTGCTTGTGCAACACAACCTGCTACTATGACAATTGGTTTTCTTTTTAATCTGAAAACCTTTTTTACCCTACCAATTTCATGATAAACTTTTTCGCTAGCTTTATCTCTTATGTGACATGTATTCAAAATATAGCAATCAGCATCTTCACACCGGTCAGTTTTTTCATAACCTATCTCGTTTACTATGTCATAAATACGGTTGGAGTCATATTCATTCATTTGACAACCAAATGTCTTTATAAAGATTTTTTGACTCATCTTATTATTGTGGCTTTTTTTTAACCCCATAAAGTTCAAGTCTATGATCTACAAGGGTATAACCATACTTTTCAGCAATTTTTTTCTGTAGATGGTTAATCTCCTCATCAACAAACTCTATTATCTCACCAGTTTTAATATCAATTAAATGGTTATGATCATCGTTTAACTCATATCTTGCTTTTCCACCTTTAAAATCATGTTTTGTTAATATTCCAGCTTCTTCAAATAACTTTACAGTCCGATAAACAGTGGCAATACTAATCTTAGGATCAATTTTTGAAACTCTATTGTATAATTCATCAACATCTGGATGGTCCGATTCTCCGTAAGCTTCTTTTGACTCCAGAATAACTCGTGCAATAGTCTTTCTTTGATCTGTAAGTTTAAGACCTTTTTTTTGAAATTTTTGCTCTAATTTATCTGACATATCTAATTTTAACTTATATAAATAGGATTAATCAAATTTTTTTTAACGTTAAATTTATCGCATAGATTGGGTATATTCTCATATTTTACGTCTTTAATTCCCTTAAAATATTGAAAACTAAAACAATAATAGTCTATATTATTAACTAAGCATATTGCTTTTATTACAGAAATCGAATTTCTTACTCCAGCAAAACTTCCTGGTCCGACATTAAGATAAAATGTAGAAATATCTTTTATTTTAAGATTTTTTGAAGTCAAAAAGTTATCTATAAGTATTATTAATTTTTCATAATTAGTTTTGGCATTTTCATGACTAATACTATAAATTTCTTTATTACTAATGATCATTAAAAAAATATTTTCTTTCGTGGCATCTATAATTAACTTATTCATTGTAATTTTTCTAGTAATTACAAATTCTAGTGCACAAGATAAAAATAGTAAATATTTTTCTAAAGACGAAGGTGTGTTATCAATAATGTATCATCGTTTTGAAGAGAATAAATATCCATCTACTAATATTAAGATAGATATATTTAAAAAACATCTGGATATAATCAAAAATTCAAAATTTGAATTTTACCACCCCAAAGATTTTGAAAATGATTTCAATAAACCTAAAAATCAAAAAAAGATTTTAGTTACGATAGATGATGCATTTAAATCTTTTTATGAAAAAGCATGGCCAATACTCAAAAAAGACAAAATTCCCTTTTTATTATTTGTATCAACTGAACCTGTTGGTCAAAAAGGATATATGACTTGGAATCAAATTAAAGAGATTGAAAGATCAGAATTTGGTGTTTTAGGCCATCACTCACATTCACACGATTATTTAATTGACAAGAAATTTAATGAATTTGTTTTAGACATAAAAAAAGCAAATGATATTTTCTTAAATAAATTAGGTTATATCCCTTCTTTATTTTCTTACCCATTCGGAGAATATTCAAAAGAAATGCGTGATTACATTTCAAAAAACTTTAGTCTTTCTTTTGGTCAACATTCAGGTGTTATTGATGTTAATAAAGAGAAATATGAACTTCCTAGATTTCCAATTAATGAAAAATACGGAGAATTAAAAAGATTTAAATCAATTATAAATTATTCACCTTTAGAATACAAAAGTTTAAAACCTACAGAAAAAAAATTAAACAACCAAAAAAATCCACCTGAGTTCAGTGTTGAGTTTTTTAAAGAACAGAAAAATTTAAATAATATTAATTGTTATTCTAATGAGGGAAATAAATGGAAAAAGTCTAATATATCAATTAAAGAAAGTGTACTTTTAATAAAATTTAGGGAGCCTTTTACTCCTAGAAGAGGGCGGATTAATTGTTCCCTTAATGATAACGGTAAATGGCGTTGGTTTGGAACACAATTTACAATTGCTAAAGATGCTAAATAAGGCTTTCTAATTTTTTACTGGAAGGAAGTAGTTTGGCATCATCAAAATCTTTTAAATTGTTTTGTGTAATAATTTTTTTTAAGGTCTCCACATACTTTTGACCAGTTTCGGCGTACTTATCTAAATATTCTGATAAAATCATACTATCTAGTTCCACACCCTCATCTCTTAATTTTGCTCTAGCCTTTCTAAATTCTTTATAAGAAGAATGTGTATTTAAATTTCGTTGGTAAGCTCTAACAGAAGCTTGCAGAACATTAAATTTCATAACTTTATGACCTTGATTTTTTTCGGCATCTTTTGGTTTTAATCCTTCTCCTGACCAAGTCCACTGACCAAATAAAGCATTTCCTTCTAATGCAAAACGTGATGTACCCCAACCAGTCTCTTTCGCAGCTTGAGCTATTGCTAGAGATGTTGGAATTTCATCCATCCTAATTTTTAAAGTTGAGAGATCTTTAGAAGGTACTCCATATTGTTTGAATTTTTGATTTAACCATTTCTTTTCTAATTTAGTATTATTGTTTTTATTGATTATCGCAAAGAGTTTTAGTCTATCGAGTTTAATATTATTATTTTCCTCCAAAACTAGGGGCAAAACAATTTGAATAAAAAAATTCTTTCTTTTTTTTGTGTTTTCTATTTTTTTTATCTCATTTGGCAACCAAGTTAAAGCAACAGGTCTTACTAGCTTATTTGTTCTAACGTCATCTAAATTATAATTAGTGTCTTCAAATAATTGACTAATTGTTGATGCACTTAATCTTACAGAATCAGTATCCAAATCATTTAGTGTAAGAATATCAGATAATAAATCTTTCTCATCAAAAGTCTCATTTGCATCAATTGTGATTTGCTCCTCTTTTCCATTTAACTTGTAAACCATTATTTTTCTAGAATCATTTTGGAATTCTTTTGAGAAAATTTCCTGATTTGCAAAATTGATTAATACTGGAATAGTATAAAAAAAACCTAAAATTCCAAAACAAGCAACTAATGTTCTACCTATGGAGCTACTCACTCTTTCACCAAATAAATAAATTGTTTCAGTTGTCTTTTTTTTTCTATTAATATTTATAAATTTTATTTTCTTAAATTTAAATTGCTTCAACTTCTTTTACCTCTCTGACATAATGTTTTAGAAGATTTTGAACACCTTGTTTTAAAGTTAAAGTAGAACTAGGGCAGCCTGAGCAGCTTCCTTGTAATTGAACTTTTACAATTCCATCTTTAAAGCTTTTAAATTTTATATCTCCTCCATCTCTTGATACAGCTGGTCGAATTTTTTCCTCTAGAATTTTAACTATATTTTTTTCAATTTCTGTAAGATCAACTTTGCTTTCACTATGTTTATTATCTAAAACAAAATTTTTACCACTAGAATAAAAATCATTAATTAGTGAGATTATGATATGCTTAATTTCATCCCAACTTGTTGTCTCAATTTTATTCACTGAAATAAAATCACTCGCTAACAATATACCCTCAACTCCATTTACTGAAAGTATATTCTTAACTAATTCATTGTTTGTTTCATCTTTTTTAGTTATTTCAACTATACCAATATTTGAGACTTTTTTCCCAGGCAAAAATTTTAAGGAATTAGGATTTGGAGTAATTTCAGTTTGAATGAACATAGTTAATATATAATCAATAATTCTAAAATATAAACTGTAAATATGTAACTTAGAAACCTACAATATCGTGA
This sequence comes from uncultured Pelagibacteraceae bacterium, assembly GCA_902540235.1. GTDB lineage: Bacteria > Pseudomonadota > Alphaproteobacteria > Pelagibacterales > Pelagibacteraceae > Pelagibacter. The sequence continues at coordinate 59,949 of CACBLI010000004.1, read as the reverse complement.
ATTTTCTTAATCTTTTTAGAAGCTATATTGTCTGCTTTTTTATACCCGTCCTCTAAAATTTTGTTTAAATAACTTTTCTCATTTAACAATCTTTTTATCTCATCAGATATAGGGCTAATCTTATCTATTAAAATTTCAGATAAATCTTTTTTAAATTCTGAAAAATTTTTACCCGAAAAATTTTGAATTGAACTTTCTAATGTTGAGTTAGCTAAACTAGAGTAAATACCAATTAGATTTCTAGCCTCTGGTCTATTGTTAAGTTCTATTAATGATGAAGGTATTGGTAATGAGTCTGTCTTTGCTTTTTTTATTTTATTTATAATTTGATCTTTTTCGTCCGTTAAGTTGATCCGACTAAGATCTGATGATTCTGATTTACTCATTTTTTTTGATCCATCTTTAAGACTCATTATTCTTGAAAATTCTTTTTGAATTAAAGGCTCTGGTACTTTAAAAAAATTCTCAACCTTAAAATCATTATTAAACTTTTGAGCAATATCCCTACAAAGTTCTAAGTGTTGCTTTTGATCATTACCAACTGGTACATATGTAGTGTCATACAACAATATGTCTGCTGCCATTAAGATGGGATATGAATAAAGCCCCACACTAGCTTTCTCTTTATCTTTTCCAGCTTTCTCCTTGAACTGTGTCATTCTATTTAACCACCCCATTCTTGCAATACAACTTAATATCCATGCTGCCTCTGAATGAGCTGATACACGTGACTGATTGAAAATTATACTTTTTTTCGGATCTATTCCACTAGCTATAAAAGTTGCCACTGTTTCATGTATATTTTCTCTTAGTATTGCAGGATCTTGACTTACAGTAATAGCATGTAAATCAACTACGCAAAAAATACACTCGTTTTCATCATCGTTATTTAAACTAACAAAATTCTTAATTGCTCCCAAATAATTTCCCAAATGTAGATTTCCGGTTGGCTGAACCCCTGAAAAAATTTTTTTTTTCATAATTAATATTTTAATTTAATATCTTCATATTTAAATGCTTTGAAAACTAATGACAATATTAAATAAAATGAAACAGTTAAAAAAACAGCAAATATCAAATAAAGAAATTTTAAATTATATTCGTAACTTAATTGATTTTCAAAAAATAAAAGCAAATACTTAAAAAATAATCCCATTAAAATTGAAATGAAAATTATCTTAATAAATTTTACCAGAAAAATATTATTAAATTGAAATAAATCGTCTTTCTTTAAATAAATAAATAGCAGAAATGAATTAAACCATGAAGATATAGTCGTTGCTATTGGAATAATGATAAAACCAAGACTTTTAAAATAATAAACACTAATACAAATATTCAAAACTACAGAAAATACTGAAATATAAAATGGAGTTTTAGTATTATTGTTTGCAAAGAAAAAAGTTGAAAAAACTTTAATAAACGCAAATGCAGGCAGTCCCAATCCAAAATAGTAAAGTGCTTTTGAAGAATTCAGGACTGCCTCTTCATCAAATGACCCATATCCGAACAGTCCAGAAATAATTTCTTTTGATCCCACAAATAAAGCAACTGTGGCAGGTAAACTTAAAAACATACTTATTTCTAAAGCTTTATTTTGAATATTTAGAATTTTATTTTTTTTTTTTAAAAAGACATGCTTAGATAATTGAGGTAAAACTACCACGCCAATTGCTATTCCTGCTATTGCTAGATTTATTTGGTATATTCTATCTGCATAATAAAGATAAGATACTGCACTTGACTGGAATGACGCTATAATTGTACCAACAAGTATATTTACTTGGGTTACTCCAGAAGAAAAAATACTGGGCAAAAGTTTTTTAAAAAAAAATTTTACCTTATTGGTAATTTTTACTTTAAAATCTAGTTTGATGACATAAAATTTTTTCACAAAATGATATAAAAAAATAAATTGTAATAAGCCAGCTATGGAAACTCCCCACGAAAGAAAAAAAATTAAATCATCATTTAAATAATTTCCAAAAAATAGTATCGATATTAATACAATATTTAGAATAATGGGCGCCCCTGAAGCAGCTGCAAATTTATTATGAGAGTTTAAAATTGCACCGAAAAAAGACGACAAGCTCACAAACATTAAAAATGGAAAAGATATTCTAGTTAAAGTAATAGCCAGTTCAATTTTATCTGTATTTTTAGTAAATCCTGGAGCTATCAAACTTACAAAAATAGGCATAAAAAGTTCAATTAGCAAAACTAAAAAAAATAAGCCTAGTAATAACAAATTAAAAACTTGATTAGCAAATATTTGTGATTTTGTTTTACTTTTGACTAATTCAGAAGCGTAACTAGGAACAAACGCTGCATTAAATGTACCTTCAGCAAATAATCTTCTAAATGTATTAGGGATTCTAAAAGCAACAAAAAATGCATCGGCTAATAAACTTGTTCCAAGAAAAATAGCTATCAAAACATCTCTCAAATATCCAAGTAATCTGCTAATTATAGTATAAAAACCAAAAGTCCCTGTTGACTTAACTAAATTCATAAATCATATTAGTCTTAAATTTACCTCATTTGTACACCTAATTAACCTAAATGAAAAAAACAAAAATTGATCATTATACAGATAAAGAAGCTTTAGATTTCCACCGTCATAATAAGCCAGGAAAAATCGAAATTTCTTCCTCAAAAAATATGACAACAAAAAGAGATCTTGCGCTCGCTTATTCGCCAGGTGTGGCGGCGCCAGTTAAGGCTATAAGTGAAAACCCAGAAGCCGCATTTGACTATACAAGTAAAGGTAATCTTGTTGCAGTAATAAGCAATGGATCTGCAATTTTAGGAATGGGTAATTTAGGAGCATTGGCATCAAAACCCGTTATGGAGGGAAAAGCTGTTTTGTTTAAAAGATTCGCGGACATTGACTCCATAGATCTTGAAATTGACTCAGAAGATCCAGACGAGATAATTAGAAGTATAAAAAATTTTGCTCCGAGTTTTGGAGGTATAAATTTGGAGGATATCGCTGCCCCTAATTGTTTTATAATTGAGGAAAAGCTGAAAGAAATTTTAGATATTCCTGTATTCCACGATGACCAACATGGAACAGCAATTATCACAACTGCTGCATTACTAAACGCACTTGACATAACTAAAAAGAAAATCGACGAAGTTAAAATAGTTGTCAACGGTGCGGGAGCATCAGCTATGGCATGTGCAAATTTATTTAAAAAAAGTGGAGTGCCACAAAAAAATATTACGATGGTTGATAGAAAAGGAGTAATTTATATTGGACGAGAAAATTTAAACCAATGGAAATCAGCACATGCTATTAAGACTGAAGATAGAACTTTGACTGATGCAATCAAAAATGCTGATGTATTTCTGGGATTATCAGCTAAAGGTGCTTTAACTAAGGACATGGTAAAAAAAATGAACGATAATCCAATCATATTTGCTTGTGCAAATCCTGACCCAGAAATAAAACCTGAGGAAGTAGAGGAGGTTAGAGATGACGCAATTATTGCTACCGGACGCTCAGATTATCCAAACCAAGTAAACAACTTAATTGGTTTTCCCTACATATTTAGGGGTGCATTAGACGTGAGATCGAAAGTTATAAATGAGGAGATGAAAGTAGCTGCTGCACATGCAATAGCTAATTTAGCTAAGGATGAAGTGCCAGATGAAGTTGTTGCGGCTATGGGGGGTGAAAGACCACATTATGGAAAAGACTACATCATTCCTTCAACTTTTGATCCAAGACTTATTAGTGTTATCCCAGCAGCAGTCGCTAAAGCTGCGATAAATACTGGAGTTGCTAGAATAAAAATAAAAGATTTTGAACAATATAAAGACCAATTAAAACAAAGACTAGATCCTACAGTCACAATTATGCAAGGAATAAATACCTATATAAAGAAAAAACAAAAAAAAGTCGTTTTTGCAGACGGTGAGGACGAAAATATGTTGAAAGCTGCAATAGCATTTAAAAACTCAAATTTAGGAATACCAATTCTAGTTGGAAAAGAAGATTTGATAAAGAAACAAATAAAAAAGATAGGTTACAATGAAAATTTTGACTTAGAAATTGTAAATTCAAAGGACTCTGAAAAAAGGGAAAGGTATGTAAAATATCTTTTTAAAAAACTTCAAAGACAAAAAGGTATGCTTGAACGTGATTGTGACCGCCTGGTGAGAAATGACAGGGTTATTTGGGCATCCTGCATGGTCGCATGTCAAGATGCTGATGCGATGGTAACTGGAAATACACGAAGATACTCTTCTTCACTTGAAAAAATAAATAAAGTTGTGGATCCAAGAGCAGGTGAGATTATGTTTGGTCTAAATCTAATAGTAAATAGAGGAAAAACAATTTTTATATGTGATACCTCTGTAATTGAATACCCAGATTCAAATCAATTAGCAGAGATGGCAAAATCTGCAGCCAGAGTTGTGAGACTGTTTGGTTTTGATCCTAAAGTTGCGTTTTTATCACACTCAACTTTTGGTGAACCTGCAACTGATAGAACTAAAAGATTAAGTGATGCTGTTGAGATTTTAAAAAAGGATAAAGTTGATTTTAAATTCGATGGGGAAATGCAGCCTGATGTTGCTTTAGAGGAACTATATAAAGAACTTTATCCATTTTCAGAGATTGTAGGTAATTCCAATGTTTTAATTATGCCAAGTCAGCATAGCGCAGCTATTTCTTACAAAATGATAAAATCTATGAGTAGAGCAAAAGTTATTGGACCATTATTAATTGGTTTAGGTCTTCCAATAGAGATCGCTCCATTAAGAACTTCGACATCAGAGATTATAAATTTGGCATCAATTGCAGCATTTTCTGCAGATGTAATTGATTACAAAAAAGATTAATTTTTTTGAATTCTTAAATCTTCAACTAATATAATGCTGGCTATAACATCCTTAACATTGGGAATTTCTTTAGCCTCTTTTAAAACTTCATCTTTTTCATCATCAGTGATTGCGATTCCGTAAATAAAAATTTTCTTTTTGTAAGTATCAATCTGATAATTTGTTGCTTTTATCTTTTTATTCAAAATAATTGCTGTTCTTAGTTGAGATGTAATTAGGAGATCTTTTGCAGATTGTTTAAAATTAAACTCCTCTTTTATTTTAATGTCATTTCTTACAGATCTTACACCAAGAGTTTCCCATGCTAATTTAGTCAATTGAAGTTTTTCCTCTGGATTTTCAACCTTTCCTGTTAGAAAAATTCTTCCATCTAAAACTTGAGTATTTATAGCAAATAAATATTTTTTATCCTTTAATAACATCCTGGCAGTAAAATTTTTTTCCATTATAGAATCATCTATTTGAGTTCCAACTGTTCTTGGATCAAAAGCTACACTTACTCCTGTTCCAAAAAAACCTTTAGATCCTACTCCGGCACAACTCGATAAAAACATTAAAAATATTGAAAATATTACTAATTTAATTCTCATTTTTTAATTCTATACAAAAATTATAAATCGCTTTCTTTGATATCTCACTTTTTTTACCAATTAGACTTACAATTTCTTTAACACTTAATTTGTTTATGGTTTTTCTAATTAAATCTTTATCTGATTCACTTAGTTTTTGCGAAGCATTTTTTACTTTTTTCATTTCTGAAATAACAATAGTTAATTCTCCTTTAAGTCCACTTTCCAACATTTTTAAATTATCAATTTCCTCTCTTAAAAATTCTTCATAAAATTTGGTCATTTCCCTACAAATCAAAATTTTTCTACCATTAAAATATTTTTTTAAAATGGGAATAGTTTTGTTAAATTTTTTTGACGAAACGAAAAAAATTATTGAGCAATCTAGTTTTGATAAAGTTTGTAGATCATTATTTAATAGCTTATTCTTTTCAGGTAAAAAACCATAAAAGTAAAACTTATCACTAAAACCACTTACAGAAACTGCACTCGAAACAGCAGAGGGTCCTGGAACAGGTGAAACGTTGATACCTTCTTTTAAACATTCGTTTATTAAAACGCATCCTGGATCTGAAATACTTGGTGTTCCTGCATCTGAAATTAGAGATATTATAGATCCTGATTTTAATAATTTGATTATCTTGTTTAAGTTTTTTTTTTCATTAAACTTATGGTTAGGAATCAAATTAGATTTAATATCAAATTTAGTAAGAAGAATTTTTGAAACTCTAGTATCTTCGCATAAAATAAAATCTGACTTTCTCAAAGTTTCTATTGCTCTTTGGGATATATCTAATAAATTTCCGATTGGTGTTGATACAACATACAATCCAATTTTAATCTTAATGTTGTCAAATTTGTTTTTTAAGGACATTGTTGTAACTAATTAATATAATATTATTTAAATGATTAAAATTTCAAAATTAATAATTTCTTTACTTTTTTTATTTATAATTGGTACTTCACAGAAAGTATTTGCAAATGAGAAAATAAAAATTGGGCTGCTTATTCCATTAACTGAAAATAATCGAGAGATTGGTCAACAGATTATCAAAACTGTCAGAATGGCAATCAATGATATTAACAATGAGAGCATAGAAATAATCGTTAAAGATACTAAATCTAATCCAGATAAAACACTAAAATCAGCTATTGAATTAAAAAATGAAAATGTAAAAATTGTAATAGGTCCAGTATTTTATGAAAATCTTGTCTATCTCAATGAAGTTGAAGATTTAATTTTTTTATCTTTAACCAATAAAACTATTAATCTTCCAAAAAATGTTATTAGTGCTGGTGTTAATTCCATTTCTCAATTAAATACTATTAAAAAGTTTTTAGAAATAAATGAGATAGAAAAAACAATTTTCTTATTACCAAAGTTAAAATACGAAGCTGAAATTAAAAAAGCTTTAAAAAGTTCAAAATTAAAAACTGAAAAGGTATTTGAATATGATACTGAGCCAACTAAGTTAACTAAACAAATTGAAAAGATAACTAATTATAAAATTAGAAAACAAAATTTAGAAGACGAAATAAAAAGATTAGAACAATCTGATGATCCAAATAAAGAGAGAAAAATAAAACAATTAGAAAAAAGATATACATTGGGCAAGGTTAACTTTAATTCAGTTGTAATAGCTGATTTTGATGAAAGTTTAAAAAGTGTTGCTACATCTCTTCTGTACACTGATGTGTCACCTGAAAAAAAATATTTTATATCACTAAATCAATGGTTTAATGAGAGCCTGATTCAAGAAAAAAGTCTTCAACCCATATATTATCCCTCAATTAATAAGGAGAATTGGGAACAGTATAAAGATAGGTTTTACAGAAAATTTAAAAAATACCCAAACCATTTAAGCTTACTAAGTTACGATTTAGTTGGTTTAATTTATTACTTATCTTTCAAAAACAATTTTATAATAACCGATACTCAAAAACTTTTTAAAAATGAAAGTTCTTTTAAAGGGAAAATTGGAATTTTTGATATTAAAAATAATGAAATAAATCACCGTTTAAATTTCTATAAAATAGAAAAAAATCGAATTACAAAAATTTTTTAATCTTCTTAAAAGCTTTAAACCTGTGATCAATTTTATGCTTTGAACTAGGCTTCATTTCACCAAAAGTTAATTTTTTTTTGAGAGGTATGAAAATAGGATCATATCCAAAACCATTATTACCTTTTGGTTTATTAGATATATGTCCTTCAACTTTACTTTGGACACAAGCAATTTTTTTTTTTAAATGACTTATTGAAAGAGCGCATATAAATCGGGCTTTTATTTTTTTACTTTTCCAATTTTTATCTTTTTTATAAAGTTCTCTATAAACTTTTTTTATTGCAATTTTAAAATCAGATTTTCTCCCTCCCCATCTAGCTGAATATATACCTGGTTTTTTTTTTAAAATATCGATTTCCAACCCAGAGTCGTCAGCTAAGCATGTTAAATTAGCCTTTTCTGAAAAATACCTTGATTTAATAAGTGAATTTTCTTTAAAAGTTTTGCCAGTTTCTTTCGGACTTTTAAGATTAAATTCAGAGGTTGAGTGAATTTTGATGTATTTTGGTAATAAATTCTTTATTTCACGCAGTTTACCCTTATTGTTCGTTCCAATTAACAGTTTTTTTATTTTTTGTTTAAACATCTAGAAATTATGAAAATCCTTACCATATAAGACCTTATGGAAAAAGAGGAAAACCAAAATAATAGTCCTACGAATAAAAGCCGAGAGGCAGAAAATGCCGAGAATGATATTGGTGAAAATAAAAATAATCTTCAGCCAGAAGATATTTCGTCAGATGAAAAAGAAAAAATAAAAGAGTCTTCTCCAGCTGAAAAAATTACTGAACTTGAAGATAAGCTAGCAAGGACTTTTGCTGAAATGGAAAATCAAAGAAGAAGGTTTGAAAAAGAAAAACAAGATGCATTTGAATATGGTGGTTATAGTTTTGCTAAAGAAGCATTAAGCTTAATCGATAACTTGGAACGATCAAAAAATGTTTTAGAGAACGATGATAAACTTAAAGAAACTGAAGCATTAAAGAAAATTCTCGACCATTTAAATGTAATAAAGAAAGACCTGATATCTATTTTTGAAAAAAATGATATTAAACCCATTGAAAGTCTAAACCAAAAACTAGATCCAAATTTTCATCAAGCAATGATTGAAATAGAAGATGACACTAAGGATCCAGGCACAATAATCCAAGAAATTCAAAAAGGGTTTACTATAAAGGACAGACTGTTGAGACCATCATTAGTTGGGGTATCAAAAAAAGTGGAAAAAAACGATAAAAATGAGGAAAATTCGAAAGATAAATAATTATGAGGCCAACTTGTAGTTTTACATTTAGCACCTATATGAACTTCGATAAGTATAAATATTATGAGTAAAATAATTGGAATCGATTTGGGTACTACTAATTCTTGTGTTGCCATTATGGAAGGAACACAGGCTAAGGTATTAGAAAATGCAGAAGGTGCAAGAACCACTCCTTCAGTAGTTGCATTTACTGATGAAAATGAAAAATTAATTGGTCAGCCAGCTAAAAGACAGGCTGTAACCAATCCTGAAAATACTATATTTGCTGTTAAAAGATTAATTGGAAGAAATTTTGATGATCCTACAGTAAAAAAAGATGTCGAGGCAGCACCTTTTAAAATTGTAAATTCTGAAAAAGGTGACGCTTGGATTGAAGCAAAAGGAGAAAAGTATTCACCATCGCAAATCTCTGCTTTCATACTTCAAAAGATGAAAGAGACTGCTGAAAAATACTTAGGTCAGGCTGTAACTAAAGCAGTTATAACTGTGCCTGCATATTTCAACGATGCACAAAGACAAGCAACTAAAGATGCTGGTAAAATTGCTGGCTTAGAAGTTTTAAGAATTATAAATGAACCTACTGCTGCTTCATTGGCGTATGGACTTGATAAAAAACAAAATAAAAAAATAGCAGTGTACGATTTAGGTGGAGGAACTTTTGATGTTTCAATACTGGAATTAGGTGATGGTGTATTTGAGGTAAAATCTACTAATGGTGATACATTTTTAGGTGGAGAAGATTTTGATAATGCTGTTGTAGAGTATTTAATTGGCGAATTTAAGAAAGATAGCGGTATTGATCTTAAATCAGACAAATTAGCATTACAAAGATTAAAAGAAGCTGCTGAAAAAGCTAAAATAGAACTTTCAGCTGCAGAACAAACAGACATCAATCTTCCTTTTATCACAGCTGATAAAACTGGACCAAAGCACATTAACTTAAAAATGACTAGAGCAAAGCTTGAAGCTTTAGTTGAAGATTTAATTGCCAGAACAATCCCCCCATGTAAAACTGCCTTAAAAGATGCTGGAATTTCTGCGAGTGATATTAATGAGGTAGTCATGGTAGGTGGTATGACTAGAATGCCAAAAGTTATAGAGGAAGTAAAAAACTTTTTTGGCAAAGATCCTAACAAAAGTGTCAACCCTGACGAAGTAGTAGCAATGGGTGCAGCTATCCAAGCTGGTGTATTGCAAGGAGATGTAAAGGATGTATTGTTATTAGATGTTACACCGCTCTCTCTAGGAATTGAGACACTTGGAGGTGTCTCTACAAAACTTATTGAAAAAAATACAACTATTCCTACAAAAAAAAGTCAGGTATTTTCTACTGCTGAAGACAACCAGCCAGCTGTTTCAATCAGAGTTTTGCAGGGAGAAAGAGAAATGGCAACTGATAATAAATTATTAGGAAATTTTGAGTTAATAGGAATTGCTCCAGCACCCAGAGGTGTCCCTCAAATTGAAGTAACTTTTGATATCGATGCAAACGGAATAGTGAATGTGTCGGCAAAAGACAAAGGTACAGGTAAAGAACAAAAAATTCAAATCCAGGCTTCTGGCGGTTTAAGTGACGAAGAGATAGAAAAAATGGTTAAAGATGCTGAGGCTAATAAAGAGGCTGATAAAAAGAAAAGAGAGTCTGTTGATGTAAGAAATCAAGCAGATACTTTAATTCATTCAACTGAAAAAAATTTGAAAGAACATGGATCTAAAATCTCTGAAGCTGAAAAAAAATCAATTGAAGATGCTTCAAACGATCTTAAAGAGTCTCTAAAAGGTGAAAACACAGATGATATTAAGAAAAAAACTGAAACACTAGTTCAAGCTTCAATGAAACTTGGTGAGGCTATTTATAAATCACAACAAAATACAAAGCCATCTTCTGATAAAGATGATGGCAAAGACGAAAAGGGAAAAAAAGACGATAATGTTGTTGATGCTGACTTTGAAGAAGTAAAAGACGAGAATAAAGAAAAAAGCGCTTAACTGACATCTATTTGTCCAGGTTTAATACATGGCTAAAAGAGATTATTACGATGTCCTGGGCGTTGGAAAAAATGCAAGCCCTGAAGAATTGAAGTCTGCATACAGAAAATTAGCAGTTAAATATCATCCAGATAAAAATCCTAACGACAAAACAGCAGAGGAAAAATTTAAAGAAGCCAGTGAAGCCTATGGTGTGCTTTCTGATAAATCTAAAAAAGAAAACTATGATAATTTTGGTCATGCGGCTTTCGAGAATGGAGGAGGTGGTCAAAGTGGTTTCGGTGGTTTTGGAGGTTTTGGTGGTACGGATTTTTCAGATATCTTTGAAGATTTTTTTGGAGATTTTGGTGGTAGCAGAAGAGGATCAAGGGGAAGAAATTCTAATAACAGGGGGTCAGATCTAAGATATGATCTTTCAATAACTTTAGAGGAAGCATATTCTGGAAAAAAACAAAATATACAATTTTCAACTTCAGAAAAATGTAACACCTGTAAAGGAAATGGATCAAAGCCCGGTACAACACCAGACAGATGTAGTTACTGCGGAGGTAACGGGAGAGTTCGATCAAATCAAGGTTTTTTTACAGTGCAACAAACTTGCCCTCAATGTACAGGAAGTGGAGAAGAAATTACAAATCCATGCTCTAATTGCAACGGACAGGGTAATAATCAAATTACAAAAAAAATCTCTGTAACGATACCAAAGGGAGTGGATGATGGTACTAGAATACGACTAGCAGGCAAAGGTGAGGCGGGGACAAGGGGAGGTGCATCTGGTGATTTATATTTATTTATTAATGTAAATTCTCACGATCTATTTAAAAGATCAGATGTAAATTTATTTTTTGAATTTCCAATATCAATCGCAGATGCTGCACTTGGAACTACAATAGAAATTCCAACTATTGATGGGAAAAAGGCAAAAATTAAAATACCCGACGGCACTCAAGATGGAAAACAGTTTAGACTTAAAGGAAAAGGAATGCCTTTCATGCGTAAAGGGGATTTTGGAGACCTGTATGTCCAAGTAAAAACAGAAGTACCAGTTAACTTAAATAAAGAGCAAAAAGATCTATTAGAACAGTTTAGAAAAATAGAAAATGAAAAATCTAATCCTAGTATTAAAAAATTTTTTCAAAAAGCAAAAGATTTTTGGAAAAGTTAAAATATGGGGTTAGATCAAATTATCCCTGTAATCTTTTTAATTGCAGTTTTGTTTCTTGTTCTTCCAGGCTTTATTGAGACGAATTCAAAATTAAAATTATTTGTCAAAAATTTAGTCATTTGGTCTGTAATTATTTCATCCATTGTGATAGTTACATATTTAATCTTTTGATGAAAAAAATAAATTTAGCAATTACTGGATGTATGGGCCGAATGGGTAGTCAAATAATTAAATCAGTAAAAAAAGATCAGAACTTCAAAATAACTGCATTAACAGAAAGCAAAAGGATTAATAAGAAAATTAATGGTATCGCTATTGACTTAAATACTCATAAGGTTTTTAAAAAAGTAGATTTAATCATAGATTTTACAATTCCAAAATGTACATTTGAAATATTAAAGATTGCCTTAAAATTAAAAAAAAGAGTTGTAATAGGAACTACTGGCTTTTCAAAAAAAGAGGAAAACTTAATTAGAAAATATTCAAAAAAAATTCCAATCTTAAAAGCTGGAAATATGAGTTTAGGGATAAATCTTTTAATGTATTTGACTGAAATTGCATCTGGTTCTTTGGGAAAAAAATTTTTAAGTAAAATTTTCGAAGTCCACCATAAGCATAAAAAAGATTTCCCATCTGGAACAGCATTAATGTTAGCCAAAGGAATAGCGACTGGTAAAAACAAAAATTTTCATAATATTATTGGAAAAAAATATCTTAATAAAAAAAATTTTCCTTATAGTAATAGAATAAACTTCAATTCTATCAGAAAAGGTGAAATTATTGGAGAACATGAAGTAAAATTCTCAAGTGGTAAAGAAATAATCACACTAAATCATGAAGCTTTTGACAGGGCTTTATATTCAGAAGGGTCCTTATCAGCTGCAAAGTGGTTAATGACTAAAAAGCCAGGCCTTTATTCAATGAGAGATCTTATGAATTTCAAATAATGAATGAAATACAGAGAGCTAAGATAATTCTTAAAATTTTAAATAAAACTTACCCAACAATTAAAGTTCCTTTAAAAAGTAGAAATGTTTTTACACTTCTCATTTCTGTTTTATTGTCAGCTCAATGCACTGATATCAATGTGAATAATGTTACAAAAAATATTTACCCAAAATATCACCGACCTGAACATTTTGTAAGATTAGGGCGAAAAAAAATTGAGAGATTAATAAAAAAAATTGGTATCTTTAGAATTAAAGCTAAAAGTATTTACAATCTCTCAAAAATACTAATTAACGAACATGGTGGAAAAGTGCCAAAAACATTCGAAGAATTAGAAAAACTGCCCGGTGTAGGTCACAAAACTGCGAGTGTGGTAATGTCTCAGGGATTTGGTTTTCCTGCTTTTGCTATAGATACCCATATTCACCGACTTGCTCAGAGATGGGGCCTCACAAATGGCAAAAGTGTTATTCAAACTGAAAAGGATTTAAAAAAATTATTTCCCAAAAAAAATTGGAATAAATTACATCTACAAATAATTTACTATGGAAGAGAATATTGCAAAGCTAGGTATTGTTATGGATTAACTTGTAAAATTTGTACTACTTGTTATCCTAACAGAAAAAAACCAGTCAAAACTTTGAAAGCTTAATATGAAAATTTTAGGTATTGGAAATGCTATAGTTGACGTTATTTGCAAAGTAGAAGAAAGCTTTTTAGATCAAAACAATTTAGCTAAAGGTAACATGAAGTTAATATTTGATCAAAATGAGTTCCAAAATTTATTATCAAGTCTAAAAATAGAAAAAACTATCTCAGGGGGTTCGGTTGCCAATTCAATTGTTGGGTTGTCTCAACTTAAAAATGAAGTTGGTTTTTTAGGAAAGATATCTGATGATGATCTTGGAGAAAAATACGAGATAGGGCTTAAAAGCGAAAATGTAGATTATATCTATTCTAAAAAAAAAGAGGATTTACCTACTGGCACTTGTTTAATTTTAGTTACACCAGACTCGGAGAGAACAATGTGTACTTTTCTCGGAACCGCAGGAAAAATTAACGAGAATGACGTAAATGTTGAGGCACTCAAAAAAAGTGAAATGATATTTTTAGAAGGATATCTATGGGATGAAGGTGAGCCAAAAAAAGCATTTGATAAAGCAATTAATAATGCAAATAAAGTTGCAATGTCTCTCTCAGACAAATTTTGTGTCGATAGACATAAGTCTCATTTTTTAAATTTAGTAAAGAATAAATTAGATATAGTTTTTGCAAATGAAGAGGAAATTATGTCTTTAATAAATACAAATAATTTTGATGAAGTTATCAATTTTGCAAAAGAAGTTAATAAATTAATAATAGTAACAAGGGGAGAAAAAGGCGCTATTTCAATAAAAGGGAGTAGTGTAACTGAGACTGGGATTAAAAAAAATTTGAATATAGTTGATTTAACAGGTGCCGGAGATCTATTTGCTAGTGGCTATCTTCATGGTTATTTAAATAATTTTTCACAAAAAGATTGTTTGGAAAAAGGTACAGAAATGTCTTCAAAAATAATTCAACAAATGGGTGCAAGACTTTAATTTTTTTTTCTCTTGAAACTACCTTTCCCTTTTTTTGGTTTGATAATCTTTGGTTTAAATTTTCTATTTGATAGGGTCTTGGCTACAGGATTTTTTTTCAATTTATTTTATATCCCTTTTGTGAATTTTGAATAAATACATCATCTCCAAATTTGTCTTTCATCTTTTTTCTTAGCCTGTAAATATGAGTTTCTACAGTATGAGTTTCTAGATTTAAAGAATAGCCCCAAACATTATTTTGAAGTTCTTTAATAGTTACATTGCTGTTTGAATTGATAAAAATAATTATTTCAACCTCTTTTTCTGTTAAACTTAAACTTAACTTATCTAAAATTATTTTTCTAGAGTTTAAGTCTAATTTATATTTACCAATTTTTACATCAGACTTTTTAACAAAATTGGTCTTTAAAAAATTTATATTTATTATTTGTATCAATTTATCTAATTTAATCGGCAAATTTTCTAAAACAAAACTATTCTTTAGATTAAGAGATTTTACTGAACTAACAATTATATAATTCTCAAATTTGTCAAATTCTAATTCTTGAAATTTGTTTTTATCAACATTTAATATTTCAAAATTTAAATATTCTTTAATTTCATTTAATATCTTATATAAAATTTGATATTCATAAATTATTAAAATTTTTGAAATCATTATTTAAAGTATGCGAATTATATTAAAAAATAAAGAAACTCTTTTATACGATGATTTTAAATTTAAATGCTGTATTGGCAAAAATGGTAGCACATCTAACAAAATTGAGGGTGACAAGAAAACCCCAAAAGGTATTTTTTCTTTGGGGCCAGTTTTTTATCGAAAAGATAGGGTAAAGAATCTTGTCACAAAATTAAGAAAAAGAAAAATAAATAAATTAATGGGATGGTGTGATGATGTAAAAAGTAAAAATTACAATAAATTAATTAAAGTAAACAAAAAGATTGGACATGAAAAATTATTTCAGAAAAAAACAAACTATGATGTTTTAATACCAATTAAATACAACACAAAAAAACCAAAAAAAAATAAAGGCAGCGCAATATTCATTCATTTAACTAAGAACTATAAAGAAACTTTAGGCTGCGTAGCATTAAGAAAAAATGACTTGTTAATATTATTAAAACTAATAAACAAAAAAACTAGAATTCAGATTATTTAAGATCGCTCTCCAAAAATTTTTGAACCAATTCTCACATAAGTAGCACCGTGAGATATAGCCTCTAAATAATCTGACGACATGCCCATACTTAGTTCATCAAGGCCAAGGGATTTGTTTAAATCATTCATCAGTCTAAAATACTCATTTTTATCTCCTTTTTGTGGTGGAATGCACATTAAACCAACTATATCTAAACCAAAATCATTAATACATTTTTTATAGAAATTCATAACTTCATTTTGATGAATGCCACTTTTTTGATCCTCATTGCCGATGTTTACTTGGATGAAAATTTTGATTTTTTTATTAATTTTTTTTTGTTCTGAGGAAATTTTTTGAGCCAATTTTAAGTTATCTAAAGAATGAATATAATCAAATAATGAAACTGCAAACTTAACTTTATTAGTTTGAAGTTTACCAATCATATGAAGTTTAATGTTCCTAACTTCTTTTTTTACCTCGTTCCATTTTTTCAAAGCTTCTTGAACTTTATTTTCACCATAATGTAGATGGCCATGATCAATTAATGGTTTAATTTCGCTTATAGGGAAAGTTTTAGTTACTGCTATTATTTTTGTTTTCAAGTCTTGTTTCAATCCAGACTTGAGTTCATTTTCTATAGACACTAAATTAGAGATAGTTTTATGCAAAAAAAAAATCCGTATATATTTTATTTTATAGATAAATATAACATAGATGAATTAACAAATTTAGAAAAAAATATAGATTTGATTTTTCGGAACTATGATAAAAAATTAAAAATAAATGAAGTAAAGTCTATCCAAAAATTCTGCAAAGTTAATAAGAGAAATTTATATTTATCTAACAATATTAAATTAGCACTAAAATTAGGTCTTAGCGGTGTATATATCCCCTCTTTTAACAACAGTCTTAACTTTGCCTCAAAACATTCATTACCGAATAAATTTGAGATAATAGGTTCAGCTCATAATGTGAATGAAATTAGAGTAAAGAAATTACAAAAATGTTCTAAAATTTTCTTATCACCTATATTTAAATCAAAAAAAAATCAAAAGTTTCTTTCATTAATAAAATTTAACCTCACGACTATGTCTGAAGATGTTGATTTTATAGCTTTAGGTGGGATTAATAAAAATAATTATAAAAAGCTTAGGCTTACTAAAGTTGTTGGATTTGCAGGAATATCCTGGATAAAAAAAAACGGCCTAAGAGAACTTAGGCCGTTTTTAAAAATTTAAACTAAACTAAACTTAGAATGATAATCCTAAAGCGATTTCGTTCTTAGTTATAGTAGCTGCATCTTCATCAAAGTTAGGGTTAGTAATCTCTGTTGTGTATGCTTTAATTGACATAGCACCCATTGAGTACGCCGCTTGTAATGACTCATGCTTCTCATCTACATCTAATTCATCGGCCATTGAACCATTAGTTCCACCGTGTTGCTGAGAGTCATAAGTTGCAGTCATCTCTGAATAAGATATTGATAAATCATCATTTACGTTAAACGCAATTGAGAACATATCACCATCAAAGATACCTGCAGCTGTTCCAACAGTTTTAGCTGCTGTTGTACCTTCTTCAGTTTTTGCTAATCCTGAACCAATGTAGAACTCAGAATATCCGACTGAAACTGGACCTGCTGAATATTTCACATTCCAAGAACCTTCAAACTGATCTGATACTGTTTTGTTTGCACTTGGGTTTTTGTTTTCTCTTTCGTAAACAAAAGCACCAATTGATAATGCATCGTAAGCTACAGTTAAACCTAGACCATAAGCATTGCCCCAAGTATTACTTCTAGCTGTTGCACCACCATCGTTAGCTGCATCGCTTCCACCTTGGAAAGAATAATCAAGACCACCTGTAATAGTAGCACCCATCATTTCCATTGCAGGGAATCTATAAGTTATACCATTCCCATCACCGTTTGCTCCAACAGAATTAGCTGCACCTTGTCCACCAGCATCTGAGTTTTCCTCGTATGCAGTTGGGATAGCTTCATCGTAAGCACCGTTAATGTTAGTTCCACCACCAGAACCAATACCAATTGAACCTAAAGATCCCATTGTTATTACAGTTGCTGAAGATGATACACTAAAGTCATCTTTCATGTTTGTGAAAAGACTAAATGTGTAACCATTATCTAATTCACCACTTCCAGAGAATTTAACGTCTTTGTCGTTACCAAGAGTTTGCGCAGTATTGTCTCCACTTTTTGTAACATAAGTTAAATTAGCAGAACCTGATACTGACATTTCTCCTGCATGAGCTGTTACTGCTGCTAGCGAACCTGCTAGTGCTGTAAGACCCACTTTTTTTAAGTTAATCATATTAATCTCCTTATTGTTATTCATATGAATCGTAAGTTTTTACCAATAATTTTACTGGAATTTAGCAATTTTGGTGTATTTAGGGTCTTTTTTTTACATGTGTGATATTTTTACAACAAAATAAAGGATATTTTTATTGATATTTTGGAATACTAGTGGTTTTAAATTAATTTAGCAAATTTATGAGTAATTTCACAAAATTCATTTTAGTTTTATTGTCCTTAATCATTCTTAACAGCTGTGGGATTTATAAAAGATCAGATGTAAAAGATAATCCTGTAAATGTAGAGGATAGAGTAAGAAAAAATATTGAAGAGGGTAGAGGTGTCCGATTTGGCATTGGTAATAAAAAAGGTGGAGTATTTGATTTTGCTTCAGCAAATGAGTTGTGGCGAGCATCCGTAGAAACGCTTGATTTTGTTCCTTTGGTTAATGCTAGCTATTCTGGTGGAATAATTATTACAGATTGGTTTAATGGCGGTAAAAATAACAACAGAGATTTAAAGATTACAGTGCGCTTCTTATCGAATGAAATAAGATCTGATTCGCTTAAAATAATTGTGCATGAGAGAGTTTGTACTAATAACAATTGTACAACAAATTTAATAGATTCTAAAATTTCAAATGAGATACAATTGGCAATTCTTAAAAAGGCAACTTTAATGGAAAAAAAATCCATTGAAAAACTCATTAAAGAAAGAAGAAAAAAAGATCCTCGTGGTGGGGACAAAGCAATCCCCCAAGATCAACAATAACTTAGAGTTTAAGGTGATTTGTGGAACGATATAATTTTAAAGTAATAGAGAAAAAATGGCAAACTTTTTGGGAAAAAAATCAAGCATTTAAAGCTTCTGTAAAAAAAGATAAAAAAAAATTCTATTGTTTAGAAATGTTTCCTTATCCCTCGGGTAAAATACACATGGGGCATGTTAGGAACTATACTATTGGAGATGTGCTAGCCAGGTATAAATCTATGCAAGGATTTAATGTTTTACACCCAATGGGCTGGGATTCGTTTGGCATGCCAGCTGAAAATGCAGCGAAACAAAATAATCTTGATCCAAAAACCTGGACCCAACAAAATATAAAAACCATGAAAAATCAATTAAAACAACTTGGTTTATCTATTGACTGGGATAGAGAAATATCAACTTGCTCAGACGATTATTACAAACACCAACAATCATTTTTTTTAGATTTATTAGATAAAGGGCTAGTGTATCGAAAAGAAAACTATGTTAATTGGGATCCAATCGATGAAACTGTTCTTGCTAACGAGCAAGTAATTGATGGAAAAGGTTGGAGGTCTGGTGCTGTAGTTGAAAGAAAAAAACTTAACCAATGGTTTTTTAATATCACAAAGTTTTCTGCTGATCTTCTTGATAGTTTAGACAAACTTGATAAATGGCCAAACAAAGTAAAAGTGATGCAAAAAAACTGGATAGGTAAATCTTTTGGATGTGAAATTAAGTTTAATTTAAAATCTAATTTGCCAGTAAAAGAAATCAAGTGCTTCACTACTAGACCTGATACATTGTTTGGATTTTCTTTCTTGGCTTTATCTGTGGATCATCCAGTGTCAGAATTCTTTAAAGAAGATAAAGAATTTATTAAATTCAAAAATGAATGTGCTAAAACAGGCACAACTGAGGAGTCAATTGCTAATGCAGAAAAAATAGGCTTCAAAACAAGTATTAAAGCATTAAATCCTCTAGATGCAACCAAAGAAGTACCAGTTTATTTCGCAAATTTTGTTTTAATGGATTATGGATTTGGAGCTGTATTTGGTTGTCCTGCTCATGATCAAAGAGATTTAGATTTCGCTTTAAAATACAAATTGAAAGTTTTGCCTGTAGTTTGTCCTGTGGGTGAAAATTCTAATTTTAAAATAGGTACAGAGGCATATACTGGTCCAGGGAAAATTTTTAATTCTCAATTCCTAGATGGCCTAAATTGTCCAGATGAGTCTATTTTAAAAACTATAGAAATATTAGAAAAAAAAAAAATTGGTAAAAAAAAAATTAATTTTAGACTTAAAGACTGGGGTGTTTCGAGACAAAGATATTGGGGCTGTCCTATTCCGATTGCTTACAATAGTAAAGGCCAAGCAATCAAGATTCCCAAAAAAGATCTACCTGTAAAACTTCCCGAAAATATAAATCTTAATGTAAAAGGTAATCCTTTAGAGCATCAAAAAAAGTGGAGAGAAGTTACTTTAAATGGCGAAAAATGTCATAGAGAAACAGACACACTAGATACATTTGTTGACTCCTCTTGGTATTTTTTAAGATTTTGCTCATCTGAAAACACAAAAGAGGGATTTAATTTGGATGATGTGAAATATTGGATGCCTGTTGATCAATATATTGGTGGAGTTGAGCATGCTATTCTCCACCTTTTATACTCAAGATTTTTTATGCGCGCGCTTGGTCACAACAAAGAAAATTTTGTGGATTTAGAGCCGTTTGAGGGACTGTTTACCCAAGGTATGGTTTGTCATGAAACCTATAAAGATAACGATAACAATTGGTTATCTCCAGAAGAAGTTGAGACTAGAGATGGTAAAATTTTTTACAAGAAAAACAAACCATCTGAGAAAGTCAAAGTTGGTTCAAGTGAGTCAATGTCCAAATCTAAAAAGAATACTATTGATCCTGAAAACATAATAAACAATTATGGAGCAGACGCGGTAAGATTCTTTATTCTTTCTGATAGTCCTCCTGAAAAAGACATTCAATGGTCAGAGCAAGGCATGATTTCGTCATATAAATTTATCCAAAAATTCTGGTTACTGCATAAAAATATTATTAATTTAGAATTAAAAAATAGTGAAAAACAGTCTACAGATATTGATTTTTTTACAAATCAAATGATCGAAAAAATCACCAAAAATTTAGAAAATTTTCACTACAATGTAATAATTGCAAACTTACATGAAATTTATAATTACTTTTCAAAAAATTTAGAAAAAATTGAGAATAAAAGTAAATTCTTATCTAACTATGAGAAAATATTAAAAATAATTTCGCCAGTGATACCTCATTTAACAAATGAGTGTATGGATGAATTGAAAGTTAAAGATAAAAATCAATGGCCAAAGGTAAATGAAAATTTCTTAAAAAAGGATAATTTTAATGTAGTGATTCAAATTAACGGTAAAAAAAGAGATCTAATGAACTTCAAAGGAGATATTAGTGAAAAAGATTTGTTATACGAGATAAAAAATAACGAAAAAATAAGTAAACTCTTAAAAAATAAAGAAATAAAAAAAAGTATTTATATAAGAAATAAGTTAATAAACTTAATTATATGAAAAATAAATTCTTTTTCTTAGTTATGTTGTTTTTAATCTTATCTAGCTGTGGGTTTCAACCAATTTACTCAACAAAAAATTTAAATTTTACGATTGGAAATATTGAGAAAGAAAACACATCTTTAAACAATAAATTCGAGAAAACTATTAACAATTTAAAGAATAAAAAAATCGATAAGAAGATAGATATCAAAATTGAAAGCGGTAAAAGAATAGAGGTTAAATCAAAAGACTCCAAAGGAAATGCATTGGTATTTGAACTTGAAATTTATCTAAAGTTTTCAAGTCTTAATATAGATAGTGAAGCCGAAAGATTATTATCACAAAAAATTACTTACAATAATTCTGATGACAAATTTAAACTAAATCAGTACGAAAATGAATTAGAGGAAATTCTAATAAATAGAATTGTTGAAGATTTAATTAATTATTTATCAAATTTAAAATGATTCTCAAAACACACGAATTAAATAAAAAAATAAATGCTAAAATATTCTTATTTCATGGTGTAAACGAAGGTCAGAAAGAGGAAGTTATAGATAATAAATTCAAACCGATATTCGGAAATAATATATCAAAATATTATGAGAAAGAAATATTTTCTGATATTGAAGGTTTTTATAATCAAATTCTATCAAAATCTTTTTTTGAAAAAAATAAATTGATAATAATAAAGGATGCTACTGACAAAATTAAAGATGAAATCGTTATTTTAAAAGAAAAAAAATTAGATGATATAAAAATTGTTCTCGTTTCTAACGTTTTAGATAAAAAATCAAAATTAAGGAATTTATTTGAAAAGGATAAAGATTTAATTACAATTGCTTTTTATTCCGACAATAACCAAACATTATCTTCCATAACAAAATCCTTTTTTTTAAAAAAGAAAATATCTATTTCACAAGAATCAATTAATCTAATAGTAAATAGAGCTTGTGGCGAAAGAAAGAGTCTTAATAATGAATTAAAAAAAATTGAAAATTTTTTATTAAGTAAGAACAAAATATCTGTTGAAGAGATCCATGCTCTTACTAATTTATCAGGAAATTATAGTATTAATGAACTTGTGGATAACTGCTTAGCAAAAAATAGGCAGAAAACTATCTATATTTTAAATGAGAATAATTTCTCTTTAGAAGATGCAATAATTATTATTAGAACTTTTTTAATTAAAACTAAAAGATTAATAAAACTCAATCAAAATTTACTAATACACAAAAGCATCGATAAAACAATTGTTGGTTTTAAACCACCAATTTTTTGGAAAGATAAAGAATTAGTGAAAAATCAAATTAAAATTTGGACACTCGACAAAACCTATAAACTAATTGAGGAAATAAATAAAGTAGAATTGAATATTAAGAAAAATTCGATTAATTCCCTAAATATTTTATTTGACTTTATTTCAAATACTTCAAAATCTAATAATTAGATTTAATCACTTCTATAATTTTATTAAGTTGATCACTGTCATGATAGGCAAAAGTAATTGTGCCTTTATTTCTCTTATTATTTTTGATTAAAACGTTAAGTCCGGTCTTATCAGTTAATGATTGTTCTAAATTTTTAATATTTGGATCCCTTGATCTATTAGATAAACCAGGTTTTTTTTTAAAAATTTTTACAAAGTTCTCTGCTTGACGAACTGAGAGTTTTTTTTCAATTATTTTATTTGCTATAAATTCAGCATTGTCTAATCCAACTAAAATTTTCGCATGACCCGCGGTAATTTTTTTATTTTTGACAAAATTTAATACTTCTTCTGGCAAACTTAATAACCTTAATGAGTTAGTTATGTAGCTTCTGCTTTTTCCAATAAATTTTGAGACTTTTTCCTGATCATATGAAAATTCGTCGATCAACCTTTTATAACCAAGTGCTTCCTCTAACGGGTTAAGATCATGACGCTGAACATTTTCAACGATTGCAAACTCTAGAGATTTTAGATCATCAATATTTGTTATTATTACAGGAATATCGTGAAGTCCAGCTTTCCTTGCCGCTAACCACCTTCTCTCACCTGCTACAATTTCATATTTAGAATTTTCTAACTTTGACTTTCTAACTATGATTGGTTGAATTACACCTCGTTCCTTAATAGAATTTGATAAATCCTCTAAGCTCGCTTCATCAAAATTTTTTCTTGGTTGATATCTATTAGGGATTATTTCACTTAAGGATAATTTGCTATCACTTGTCTTAGCTTTATTTTCACCTATCAAGGAAGACAAACCTCTACCTAATCCTTTTTTTATTTTGTTCATTACGCTGCACTCCCAATTTTATTTTCTTGATTAATAAATTCATCGGTAAAATTATAATAGGACTTGCTGCCAGGACAGTTTTTATCATAAATTAACACCGGTACACCATGTGATGGTGCTTCTGATAATCTTACATTTCTCGGTATGACAGTTTGATAAACTTTATCTTTAAAATAATTCCTTGCTTCCTCTTCAACTTGTGAAGATAGTTTGTTTCTTCTGTCATACATAGTCAGCAGGATACCTTGAATTTCTAATTTTGGATTTAAATTTACTTTTATTCGTTCAATCGTTTTCATAAGTTGAGTAAGTCCCTCTAGGGCAAAAAATTCGGTTTGTAACGGAACTAACAATGAATTGGAAGATACTAAAGCCATTACTGTCAGCAAACTTAAAGATGGCGGGCAATCTATCAAGATGTAGTCATATGATGCTCCAGAATCATTTAAATAAGGGGTTAATTTAGTCTTCAAAATAAATGCTCTGTCGTTGTCACCAGCTGTTTCTACTTCCAAACCAGATAAATCAACATTTGATGTAATTAAATCTAAATTTTTAAATTTGGTCTTTTTAATTACTTCTGAAATTGAGACTATCCCATTAAGAATACCATAAATAGTTTGGTCTGACTGCTCAACATTAGACAATCCTAGACCTGTTGTAGCATTTCCTTGAGGGTCAAGATCTATTACTAAGATTTTTTTACTTTGTTGTGATAAAGCGGATGCCAAATTAATCACTGTTGTCGTTTTACCTACTCCACCCTTTTGATTTATAACCGAAATTATTTTCACGATAATTTTTTTTTAATTTTTTTTATATTTAATATGAATGATTCTTTGTTTGTTAAACTTTTTTTTTCCTCGTAATCTAAGTCCCAATGCTGCAGTGTTTCTTTTAAAACTTTTTTTCCATTTTTGCCCATAAAAAAAATTATATTTTTAAATTTTTTAAAATTCTCGTTCACTAAATTTAGAACTAATGGCATTGGTTTAAATGCTCTCGACATTACTGTTCCAGTCTCCATATTTTTTAATTTGAAAATATCTTTTTGGATAACCTCTGTGTTCAAATTTAATTCTTTAGAAACATCTTTTAGAAAAACGCATTTATGGTAACTTTTTTCAAACAAGCTAACTTTCATATCGATTTTTAAATTTTTCATTACTATTGCCACCACAAGACCTGGCAACCCTGCTCCAGACCCTAAATCATAGGTTGTATTACTTTTTATATCAACAAAATCAATAATTTGCGCTGAATCTATTATATGACGCTGTCTAATATCATCTTTTTCACTGTTTTTTTTGCTTATTATGTTAATTTCCTTATTTTTTTGTTGAATCAAGGAAATGTAACTTTCCAGCTCATTACAAGTTTCACGTGAAACATTAAAATTTGAAATTTTTGAATACGAATTTAAATTTATTTGATCCATTAAGCTATATGCTTAATAGACTTTCTTTTTAGATGTGACAACAAAATATATGCTGCTGCTGGGGTAATTCCGTCAATTCTTAACGCCTGGCCTATTGTTTTTGGCCTAATTTCTTTAAATTTCGTCTTCACTTCATTAGATAGGCCTGAAAACTGATCATAATCAATATTATCTGGAATGGATAAATTCTCATCTCTTTTGAAAGCTAAAATATCAGCTTTTTGCTTTTTTAGATATCCTCTATAATGTGCATTAATCTCAATTTGGTCATCGATCTCAACTCCATAATCTTTAATTTCAGGCCAAATTTCCCTTATTTTTGTCATATCAACATCTTTTTGAGTTAAAATCTCCTCGGAAGACCTAAAAACACCGTCCTTTGAAATTTTGATTCCAAATTTAGACGCTTTTGACGGGGATATATTTAAATTTGCCATTTGAAATGATATTTTGCTTAATTTTTGAAATTTATCCTCAAAAATTTTCTGTCTATAATCAGATATTAAACCAATCTTCACTCCTTTTTGTGTTAGTCTTAAATCGGCATTATCTGATCTTAAACTCAATCTATACTCAGCACGTGATGTAAACATTCTATAAGGCTCAGCAACCCCTTTAGTGACAAGATCATCAATCATAACACCGATATATGCATCTGATCTATCAAGGATTAAAGGTTCTGAGTTTTTTATTGATAAAGCAGCATTTATCCCAGCTATAAGTCCTTGAGCTGCAGCTTCTTCATAGCCAGTGGTCCCATTAATCTGACCAGCTAAAAATAAATTTTTAATTTTTTTTGTTTCTAAGGTTAATAATAACTCCCTGGGATCAATATAGTCATATTCTATCGCATATCCTGGTCTAATTACTTTAACATTTTCTAAACCCTTGATATTGTTAAGTATTTCATATTGAACCTCCTCTGGCAGAGATGTTGAGATCCCATTTGGATATATTGTGTGATCATTTAGACCTTCAGGCTCCAAAAAAATTTGATGTCTGTTTTTTTCTGAAAATTTAACTATTTTGTCCTCTATGGATGGACAGTATCTAGGTCCTACACCTTGGATGTTACCAGAATACATCGCGCTCTTAGATAGATTTTTTTCAATTATTTTGTGAACCTTTTCATTTGTATAAGTCATTGAACATGACACTTGTTTATTAAAATTCTTTTTAGTTAAAAATGAAAAAAAATATGGATCTTTGTCTGCATCTTGTTTTTCTAAAATATCGAAATTTATTGTTCTGGAATCTAATCTAGGGGGTGTACCAGTCTTGAGCCTTCCAATTTTAAATTTATATTTTGCTAATTGTTCACTTAAACCTATGCTTGGTTTTTCATTAAATCTTCCTGCTGGAGTCCTTTTATCACCAATATGAATCAATCCATTTAAAAAAGTACCGGTAGTTAAGATTAACTTTTTACAGATTACTTTGTTTCCTTTTAATGTTAAAAAACCACTTATAGAGTTATTTTTAAATATAAATTGAATTACAGGATCAGAAAAAATGCTTAAATTACAGTAGTTTACAAGTTTTTCTTGCATAAATTTACGATATAATGATCTATCAGACTGAGTTCTCGGTCCTCTAACTGCTGGACCTCTGCTTCTATTCAATAACCTAAATTGTATTCCTGACTTATCAGCAACCTCACCCATGACACCATCTAGTGCATCTATTTCTCTTACAAGATGACCTTTACCTAATCCACCAATAGCAGGATTACAGGACATTTCTCCTATCGTATTTTTGTTATGCGTAAATAAGGCTGTTTTAACTCCCAAGCGGGCAGAAGCAGCGGCAGCTTCACAGCCAGCGTGTCCACCACCAATAACAACTACTTCAAACGACAAATCTTTTTTCATCCTTTAAATTTATAATCGATTAAAATATTTACAAGATTTGAATTAAAATTAAGTTAAGTATAGATGTTATTTACCAATACAGAAATCGTTGAAAATACTGCCTAATATCTCTTCGACATCAACTTTTCCGACAATCATGCCTAAATGTCTTGTGGCTAGCCTAAGATCCTCTGCGGCTTTGTCAAAATCCTTTATATCATTTTTCTGTAAAAAACTTTTTAGATGATCAGAACACTGCATTAAATGTTGTCTATGCCTTTCCCTAGTAATTAAAATATCTTCATCAAAGATAAATTTATCTTTCAAATTATTTTTTATCTCTGAAATTAATTTTTCGATATTAGAATTTTTTTTGAGTGAAATCAAAACATGTTTAAATTTGGTAATTTGTGAATGCAATTTTTCTTTCAATAAATCAGACTTATTTACAACTAATATTGCATTATCTTTTAATAAATCATTCAAAAAACCGCTTAAATCAATATTTCTAGCATCAACCACAACAAGCTTTAAATCAGCTTTCTCCGCTCTTTTTAGAGATAACTTGATACCTTTTTTTTCAATCTCGTCCTTTGATTCTCTTATGCCTGCAGTATCAGAAATAACAACTGGATAACCGTCAATATTTAAATGCGTTTCAATTACATCCCTTGTAGTGCCAGCAATTTCTGAGACTATTGCCACTTCCCTGTTAGCCAAATTATTTAGTAAACTTGATTTTCCCGCATTTGTTGGACCGACAATAGCAATTTTAAAACCTTCACGGACTATTTCTCCAACTTTTTGATCATTTAAAATTTTTGTAATTTCATCTAAAACCTTACTCGAATTATTTTTAATCTGTTTTATTTTATCTTCAGGCAAGTCTTCGTCTGGGAAGTCTATTTTAGCCTCTACATAAGATAAGATTTTTATTAGTTTCTCTCTTAGTTCGTTAAACTTTTCTGAAGACTTTCCTTGCATTATCTTAACAGCTTGTAATCTTTGGATTTCGGTTTCTGCAGAAATTAAATCGGCTATGCTTTCAGCTTTTAATAAATTTATTTTACCATTTTGAAAAGCAAGTTTTGTGAATTCACCTGGTTCTGCCAGTCGACAATTTTCAATTCTAGAAATCTGATTTTGAATAGCTAAAATGACTGCTTTACCACCATGTACATGAAACTCAGCCATATCTTCACCTGTATAGCTCTCAGGGCCAGGAAACCATATAATTATACCTTCATCAATTAACTCAGACGTGTTGATATTGTTTATTTTTCGAAGAGTAGCCACTCTAGGAGATGGTAGTTCCTTCCCTGTGAGCAACTTTATAACTCTTTTAACGTTATCACCAGAAACTCTAATTACAGCCACACCAGAAATCCCTGATCCAGATGCAAGTGCATATATAGTCATTAAATTATTATATCGCTAAATTCATTTATGCATATAATTATTTGGTTATGATTATTTGGATAGCTTCATACCCTAAATCTGGAAATACTTGGGTTAGAGCATTAATTGCACATTACTTTTTTTCAAAAGATAAAAAATTTTATTTTGAAATATTAAAGAATATTCCAAATTTCAATGTAAGTGATTTTATCAGTGAAAAAACTCCCCTTAAATCAAATGACGATGTAATAAAAAACTGGTTACCTACTCAAAATTTTATTAATAAAAAATTTAAAAGGAACTTGTTTTTTAAAACTCATAATGCTTGTATTAAAAAAAATGGAAACGAATTTACAAATGAAAAAGTTTCGGCAGGATGCATATATGTTGTTCGAGATCCAAGAAATGTAGTTACCTCTTATAAAAACTTTGAAAATCAAACTTATAAAGATGTAGCAAAAAATATGATTGATACAAAAGGATATCTGTCATCAAATGAAAGTACTTTTAAAAAGTTTGGAATAAAAGGAATTGAAATAATAAGCTCATGGGCTGAAAACTATAATTCCTGGGTTCACAATAAGTATAATATACCTGTATGTTTAATTAAGTATGAAAACTTATGCATCGACCCTTTTAGAGAGTTCAAAAAAATTTTTGAATTTTTGAAAAAAATAAATAAAGAAGAAAAGACCCAAATAGATAAGGAAAGACTTAAAAATACGATTGAGGAAACTAGTTTTGAAAATTTAAAAAATCTTGAAAAAAAAG
Organism: uncultured Pelagibacteraceae bacterium; assembly: GCA_902540235.1. Taxonomy (GTDB): domain Bacteria; phylum Pseudomonadota; class Alphaproteobacteria; order Pelagibacterales; family Pelagibacteraceae; genus Pelagibacter. The sequence continues at coordinate 31,011 of CACBLI010000004.1, read as the reverse complement.
TGGGGTTTTTAGAAAAACAAAATAGAAAAGTAGATTTTTTTAATCAAGGAAAAGAAAATAACTGGAAGGAAATTTTACCAAGAAAAATCTCATCAGAAATTGAAAAAAAATTCTCGAAAGAAATGTTGGAATTAGGCTATTTATAGTTAAGCAGGTTTATTCATTGAATTAAAAAACTCTGAATTATTTTTTGTGTCTTTTAATTTCGAACTGATAAACTCTATTGCATCCATAGTGCCCATTGGAGCAATTATTCTTCTTAAAACATTCATTTTTTGAAGATCATTTTTATCAAATAATAGCTCTTCTCTTCTTGTCCCTGATTTGGTTATATCAATAGCTGGATATATTCTTTTATCTGCGATTTTTCTATCGAGAACAGTTTCACTATTACCAGTTCCCTTAAATTCCTCAAAAATTACCTCATCCATTCTACTTCCAGTATCGATTAATGCTGTTGATATAATCGTCAAAGAACCTCCCTCTTCAATATTTCTTGCGGCGCCAAAAAATCTTTTAGGTCTTTGAAGTGCATTAGCGTCTACACCTCCAGTTAATACTTTACCAGAACTTGGAATTACTGCATTGTAAGCTCTCCCAAGTCTTGTGATAGAATCTAAAAGTATAACCACATCTTTTTTATGCTCTGTTAATCTTTTTGCTTTCTCTATTACCATTTCTGCAACTGCAACATGACGTTGTGCTGGTTCGTCAAACGTAGAACTAATCACCTCTCCCTTGACAGTCCGTTGCATATCTGTAACTTCTTCAGGTCTTTCGTCAATTAGTAACACTATTAAGTAACACTCTGGATAATTTTTTGCTATAGAATTGGCGATACTTTGAAGTATCATAGTTTTTCCAGCTTTTGGTGGTGAAATAATTATCGATCTTTGACCCTTGCCGATTGGACTTACTAGGTCAATTAATCGTGGAGTTAAATCTTGTTTTTTTTCAGTTTTCAAAACCTCAACTTCCATCACCAATTGTTTGTCTGGGTAAAGTGGAGTTAAGTTGTCAAAAGCAATTTTGTGGCGTGACTTATCTGGTTCTTCAAAATTTATTTTGCTAACTTGTAGCAATGCAAAATATCTTTCTCCTTCTTTTGGAGCTCGTACAGGTCCTTCAACCGTATCACCAGTTCTTAAACCGAATTTTCTTATCTGACTTGGGCTTACGTATATATCATCTGGACCAGGTAGATAATTAGACTCCATTGCTCTTAGAAAACCAAAGCCGTCTTGTAACAATTGCAAAACTCCCGCACCTGTTATTTCCTCTTTTTCAGCAACCTTTTTTAAAATAGCAAAAAGTATTTCTTGCTTTCTTAAAGTACTAGCATTTTCAATACCAAGCTCTTCTGCTTGTGTAATAAGTTGTTCGGATGATTTGAGTTTTAGTTCCTGTATGTTCATGATAAAAATTATTAAGGACTTAATAATAACTTGAATATATATGCTAATTATAAATATTCAACCCTAGATAGGTTTAAAAACCACAACAAATATGATTAAAATAAGCAATAATGTGGGTATTTCGTTTATAAATCGATAAAATTTATGTGAATGTTCATTTAGGTCTAGTTTAAATTGACCTAAAATTCGTCCAAGATAAAAATGATAAATCGTTAGTATAACCACAAATATTATTTTTAAAATCATCCAAACTTGACCAAGTTGTTGAAATCCTATTTCATGGATTAATAGTAAACCAAATAACCAAGATAGCGTCATTGCTGGAGTCATAATATAAAAAAACAATTTTTTTTCCATGGTTTTAAATACATCTGATATTATTGGCTTGGTGCTGTATTGAGAATGATAAACAAAAATTCTTGGAAGGTATAGCAATCCAGCCATCCAAGAAATTACTGATATCAAATGTAATGATTTAAACAATAAATAAGTATTCATTAGCTAAATGTTTTTTTGAATTAAAGATTTTAATAAAACTATATGATCATCATTATCATTCAAACATGGCACCATATCAAAGTTTTCTCCCCCAGAGTCTAGAAAACTCTCTTTTCCTTGAATTTGGATTTCTTCTAAAGTTTCAACACAATCTGAAGAAAATCCTGGGCATATAGCTAAAATATTTTTTTTTCCTTCTTGAGGTAAACTTTCTAAGGTTTTGTCTGTATAAGGTTGAAGCCATTTTTCAGGACCAAATCTTGATTGGAACGTTGTCTTAATTTCAATCGAAGTAAATTTTTCTGATATTAGTCTAGTGGTTTTGTGACAATAGCAATGGTAGGGGTCGCCCTTATCAAAATATTTCTGAGGTATTCCATGATAAGAAGCTAATATTAAATCTGGCTTCCAATTAATTTCTTTAATTTTTTTATTTAATGAATTTACAAGTGCATCTATATATAGAGGATCAGACTCATAATGAGGCACTATTTTAAGTGATGGTTGCCATCTCATTTTCATAAGAGTTCTGTATACTTCGTCACAAACAGTTGCGGTAGTCGCAGCAGCATATTGGGGATAAAGTGGAAGTATTATTAAATTTTCACAGCCTTTTTCATGAAGAGTTACAATTTTACTTCTTATGCTGGGATTTCCATATCTCATAGCATAATCTATTATCAAGTTTTTTTCTGACATTATGCTTGAGAGTTTTTCCGCCTGTTTTTGAGTATAGTAAAGAAGTGGGGAAATATTTCTGTCTTTCATCCAGATTTCTTTATAGGCTTTTGCTGTTTTAGATGGCCTGAAAGTTAATATGAAAACATTTAAGATAATCTGCCAAACTATGGGGTTAACTTCAATTACTCTTCTGTCTGATAAAAATTCTTTTAAGTACTTTCTTATATCAAACCAACTTGTTGAATCAGGTGTTCCTAGATTTATAATTAAAACCCCAGTTTTTCCAAATTTTACAGTTGGGTGTTCTTGTTTAATTTCCATTAATAATCTTTCACAGTTTTTACTAAATAATCCATCATATTAGGGTCCGTCTCAGGAAGAACACCATGTCCTAAATTAAATATATATGGATGATCCTTAAATATATCTAGATATTTTATTATCTCTTTTTTTAATCTTTCTTTATCACTAAGTAAAATCTTTGGATCCATTCCACCTTGCACAGGAATTTTTATTTCTTTAATGATTTTTACAGGATCAACTTCATAATCAATACAAATAGCGTCTGGTTTAATAATTTCACAAAAATCTTTATAATTTTTAATACCTCTTGGAAAACAAATAACAGGCACATTTAAAGACTTAATATAGTTGACCAAACTTAATGTTGGCTCATAAATATAATAAGGTAAATCTTTTTCTTTTAACAGACCAGCCCAACTATCAAAGATTTGGATTAATTGTGCACCATTATCAATCTGATTTTTGATATGTATTTTTAAAAACTTATCTAAGATTTTAAGAACTCTATCGATTAATAATTTATTATCAAAAAAATTTTCATTTAGGTTAAGTTTTGGTGACTTTTTATTAATCATGTAGACTAACAAAGTCCATGGTGCCCCAACAAAGCCAATGGTAGTTTTGTTATTAGTAAACTCAGAATTGCTAACTAGTTTAATTAACTCATAAATTGGAGAGAGTTTTTTTACAAAATTAACTTCTTCGACACTTGAAATTTTATCTAAATTTAGCTCATCGAGTAATGGACCCATATTTTTTTTAAACACAACGTTTTGATTTAAACCATATGGTAACATTAATATATCAGAAAAAATTATTGCAGCATCTAGATCAAATCTTTTTAAGGGCTGTAGAGTAATCTCACTAGATAATTTTTGATTAAGACATAATTTGATAAAATCAGGATTTTGTTTTCTTATTTCTCTAAATTCTGGCAAATATCTACCAGCTTGTCTCATTATCCATATAGGATTAATATCACTTTTTTTATTTATTATTATTTCCTCAATTGGAGACATATTAATAATTAAATATAATTGATTGTAATGTTAATATAATATGTGAATAATGGTGATTAAATTTATTGAACATCTTATAAACAGTTTATTAACATTTAATGATTAGATTTTAATAAATATATACGTAAAATTGAAGCTTATTAACTAAATACATTTAATAACTACATACGATTTCAACATGTTTAATATCGTTAATAAAATCACTGTTTTACACCATAAAATTACGATCATGAAAAATGTTCTATATGATAAAGATAATACAAATTTATACAGATATTATACATGAGTAATTTATATCAAATTTATCTTATTTCAGATTCAACGGGTGAGACTTTGGATAGAATTTTTACAGCTATAAAAGCTCAATTTAAAAATATAAAATATAAAATTCATACTTATTCTTTCACAAGAACAGAAAATCAAATCTCTAAGATTATATCAGACGCTGATAACAAAACAAATTCAATTATATTATATTCAATAGTAGATAGTAATTTAGCTAAACATCTTGCTAGAACTAGTAGTGAAAAAAAAATTCCATGTTTTGGGGTTCTAGGAGATCTAATATTAAGCTTTTCAAAACTACTTAACCAAAAAGCATCACACGAACCTAGTGGACAATATGCTCTTAATGATGAATATTACAAAAGAATCGAAGCTATCCAATTTACGATGAATCATGACGACGGCAATCTAATTAAAGAAATAAAAAAATCAGATATAATCCTTCTAGGGGTAAGCAGAACAAGTAAAACCCCAACTTCAATTTATCTAGCTAACAAAGGCTTTAAAACATCCAATATACCTTTAATTAATGAAAACTCTATTCCATATAGTCTAAGGGAAAACCCAAAAATTTCTTGTGTTGTCGGTTTAAGTACCGAACCTGAAAGACTTGCAGATATAAGGAAAAACAGAATGAACTCATTAAAAGAAACAGAAAACAAATCATACACCGACATAGACAAAATTAAAAAAGAAGTTGAAAATGCTAAAAATACTTTTAAAAAATATAAATGGCCATCAATTGATGTAACAAGAAAATCTGTAGAAGAAACAGCAGCTTCAATAATTAAAATATACGAAATTTATAAACAAAATGGTTGAATTAATACTTGCATCTAAAAGCAAAGTAAGGAAAGAAATATTAGATAAACACAATATCGAGGCTAAAGTTGAACCCTCATCTGTGGATGAGGAACCTATCAAACAGAGTTTGTTAAAAGAGAAAGCTTCACCCGAAATAATTTCAAAAAATCTTGCAGAAATAAAAGCTAGCCGAGTTAGTCAAAAAAACTCTGATATATTAGTTTTAGGCGCTGATAGTGTTATAGACCTAAATGGAGAATTAATCTCTAAACCTGATAATCGTGAAAAAGCTCTGACAATTTTAAAAAAACTTAATGGAAAAGTACACCTATTAATCAGCTCTGTTTGCATATCAAAAAATGGTTCGATGATTTGGAACTATACTGATATAGCCAAACTTACCATGAAGAGCCTATCAAATAGAGAACTAGAGGATTATCTAAATAAAATTTCAGATGAGGCTCTTTATTCATACAATGTTTATCAAATTGAGGGAGCAGGTAGATCTTTATTTTCTAAAATACAAGGAGATGAGAATACAATTATGGGCCTTCCTATTAACAAAATTAAGGAATATTTAAAAAATTATGAATAAGTATTTAGTAATTGGTAATCCGATTGACCATTCTTTGTCACCGACAATACATAATTACTGGATTAAAAAAAATAATATCAAAGCAATATATAACAAAAAAAAATTAAATAGTGATGATTTAAAAAACTTAATAATAAAAATCAGAGAAAAAAAAATTAGTGGAGTAAATGTTACTGTACCATTTAAAAAAGAGATAATTCCTTATCTAGATAAACTGACATTCGGTGCTAAAGCTACTCAATCAGTTAATACAATTCTATTGACTGATGATAGCAAAATAGTTGGTTATAATACCGATATAGGTGGTTTTGAAAATGCAATTAAATACATAAAATATGATATTTCCGGAAAAAAGATTCTTATTTTAGGCTCTGGTGGAGTTACACCATCAATAATTTTTGCTTTATATAAAATGAATGTTTCAAGTATTACTTTAACTAATAGAACCAAAATGAAAGCTGAATACTTACAAAATTTTTATAATAGTAGCACTGTAAAAAAAAATGGATGGAATGACATAAAAGTAGTTGATTGGGGTGAGGTACCCAAGTTTGATATGATTATAAATGCGACCAGTGTTGGTTTGAATAGAGACGATAATTTAGATTTAGATTTTTCAAAAATTGGTAAAAATAAGTTTTTTTATGACGTTATCTACAATCCTAAGGAAACAAATTTTTTAAAAAAAGGTAAAGACTTGGGCAACAAAACAGAAAATGGGAAAAAAATGTTTATTTTTCAAGCGGCAGAAGCTTTTAAAATTTGGCATGATATTCAACCTGAAATTAACGGAGAAGTGAGTAAGCTTTTAGACTAATGAGAAGGATAGGGATTTTAGGTGATATAGGGTCTGGAAAGAGTTATGTCGCAAATAGTTTTGGTTATCCCGTTTTTAATGCCGACCAAGAAGTTGTAAAGATTTATAAGAAAAACAAAAAAGTATTTCTCAAATTAAAAAAAATTTTACCAAAATACATCTATTCATATCCAATAAATAAGCATGAAATTACTAATGCAATTTTATCTAAGAAAAACAATCTAAAAAAAATTGTAAAAATAGTCCATTTTGAGGTGAGAAAAAAAATGAATCTTTTTTTGAGAAAAAATAAAAATAAAAAGTTTGTAATTTTAGATATTCCCCTTTTGCTAGAGAATAAGCTTGATAAAAAAAATGATATTTTGATATTTATAGATGCAAATAAAGATAATATTTTAAAAAAATTAAAAAAAAGAAAAAATTTTAATTTGAAATTATTTTATAAATTTAAAAAGATCCAACTACCACTTACCTTTAAAAAGCAAAAATCTGATTTTATTGTTAAGAATAATTTCTCAAAAAAAGGTATAAAAAAAGATATAAATAAAATTTTAAATAAAATTTTATAATGAAAGAAATTATACTCGATACAGAAACGACAGGACTTTCAACTAAAGAGGGTCATAGAATTGTAGAAATTGGGTGTATAGAATTAGATGATTTAGTGCCAACTAAAAATAGATTTCATTGTTATTTAAACCCAGGGAGAAAAGTTTCAGAAAAAGCTCTTGAAGTTCATGGGTATACGGATGAATTTCTATCAAAGCAGAAAAGTTTTGATCAAATTGTTGACCAGTTTTTAAACTTCATTAAAGAAAAAAGACTCATCATCCATAATGCTGACTTTGACTTATCTCATCTTAATAATGAAATGAAAATTTTAGGAAAAGCAAAAATTAAAAATGAAGTTGTGGATACTTTAATTTTAGCTAGAAATAAATTTCCAGGGTCACCAATTAGTCTTGATGCACTTTGTAAAAGATATAGAATTGATAATTCAAAACGATCCAAACATACAGCTTTAATAGATTGTGATTTATTAGCAAAAGTTTATATAAATTTATTAGATCAAAAGGAACCAACTTTACAATTTCATAATAACGACAGAGAAAATAAAGAAAATTCAAACGTAAAAGTCCAATACTTTAAGAAAGTAATTAATCCTTCAGAAATAGAAATGGAAAAGCATAAAATATATCTTAAAAAAAGTCTTAAAAAAAATTTCTTTAATTAAACTTCTCGTTATAAAGTTTCTCGAAATCTATTTTTTTTTCAAATCTAACTTCGGGGAAACCTGAATTATGTATTAAATCCAAAAGTGCCTTTTCAATTTTTGGATAAATTAATACCTGAACATCACAAAGGATTATTTTTTGTAAATCGTTTTTTTCTTTCAATTCATTATTAACATTTATTATTGTAGCATAGATTATTTCAAAGTAAGATTTTTTTTCGTTCCCCTCCTTATCTTCAAATTTTAAAGTAGTATTAATTTCAATCAATCTATTCTTAAGTGGCTTAGAGGTTATGTCTATACTTAAATGATATTTTGAAATATTATCTTTAACAAAAAGATAGGTTTCAACATTGCTTGTTTCACTTGAAATATCTTTTATATATTGAGTTAAGATTTTATATTTTTCTTTCATCGTCATCTTCTATATCCTCAAACTCACCATCTATAAAATTATTCTTTTCTGATTCCCTCTTTTTTATCTTTGTAGAAATTTTACCTAAAATTAATTTCCTTGTGACAGGAAAAATTATTAAAAACCCAATAATGTCTGTCGCAAATCCGGGTATAATCAAAAGTAAAGCTGCGAAAGAAATGGCTGCACCAGAAATTATTTCATATGTAGGTGTTTCTTGTTTGATTATTTGCGAATACGCAGAGCGTAAAGTATTTAAGCCTTCATATCTGGCATAAATTACTCCAGTTATTGCAGTTATGAAGATTAATAAGATTGTATTAAAAGCCCCAATTTGCCCACCAATTTTTATAAATAGATAAATTTCCATAATAGGAACTAAAATAATTGATATAAGCACTGAGTTCATTTGTCTTTAATGTAATTGTTGGTTGAAATTATTCAACATAGTAATTACTATAACGTTAATGAATTATAGTTTTGAGTATATTGACATAATATTGCTTGCAATGATTGCTGGGTTTATTTTTCTAAGATTACGTGGCATTTTAGGAAAAAGAACAGGATTTGAGGGAAAAGCACCTCCGCAATTTGAAGAAATTTTAAAAAACGTTCAATTAGATAAAAACTTAAAAGAGAGTCAAAGTTTTGATGAGAAAGCAAAAAAAGAATTTTTAAGTGGTGCTAAGATAGCTTATGAAACAATTATCACAGATTTTAGTGATAACGACAACAAGATAACGACCTCAAAGCAGCTCTTAAGTAACAAAATTTTTGATCAATTTAATGATGCACTAAAAGAAAGAAACGCAAAAGGACATTATGCTGAAATAACTTTTATAGGTGTAAATTCTGCGATTATTAAAGAGCACAAAAAAGATAACAACATTTTACGAGTAACCGTAGATTTCGTAGGGGAGGTAATTACTTGTATAAGAGATAAAGAGAAAAAGATAATTTCAGGAAGCCCAGATAAAATAAAGAAAATATACGATACATGGGTCTTTTCACGTGATATGAAATCAACAAATCCGAATTGGCAATTAGTAGATATACTAACTTAATTGAATAGAAAAATCTCAGATAAAGATAAAAAAGATTGGAAAAATTTTTTATCAAGTGATGAAAAATTACCTAATAAAGACGAAAAACTTTCTAACAAAAAAATACTATCACCAAAATCTTTTGATTTACATGGTTACTCATTAGATGAAGCAAATAATAAAATAAATGATTTAATTAAAGACTCTTATGAAAAAGGTGTAAAAAAATTAATAATTGTTACTGGAAAGGGATTACATTCGCAGAATGAAAAGGATCCATATATTTCGAAGAATTTGGGTATTCTTAAATATTCTGTTCCAGAATATATAAAAAATAGCAATGAACTAATGAGTATGATTTCTCAAATAAAAGAAGCAGAAAGTAAGGACGGGGGAAGCGGAGCTTTTTATTTATATTTAAAAAAAAAAACTATAAAATAAATTTCGATAAATCTGTATCTTTTACTAAGTTGTCTAGATTTTTATTTATGTAATCTTTATCGATAACTATTTTTTCCCCAGATTTGTCTGTTGCTGTAAAGCTAATATCATCAAGAATTTTTTCTATAATGGTATGCAATCTTCTTGCACCAATATTTTCTACTGATGCATTAACTTCTGATGCAATATTTGCGATTGTTTTTATTCCATCTTCAGAAAACTCAAGATCTACATTTTCAGTTTTTAATAAAGCGATGTATTGTTTAATTAAACTGAAGTCGGGCTCTTTTAAAATTCTTTCAAAATCATCGCTAGTTAAAGCCTCAAGCTCTACTCTAATTGGAAGTCTACCTTGTAATTCTGGAAGTAAATCTGAGGGTTTAGCTAGTTGGAAAGCTCCAGATGCAATAAACAAAATATGATCAGTTTTGATTGGCCCATATTTTGTATTAACTGTAGTGCCCTCAATTAAAGGTAATAAATCTCTTTGGACACCTTCTCTTGATACATCACCACCCACCCGGTCTGTCCTTCCAGAGATTTTATCAATTTCATCTAAAAAAACTATTCCGTTGTTTTCTGTCGAAATTTTCGCTGCTTTAATAATCTTATCCTGTTCAATTAGCTTATCTGACTCATCGTTTATTAATATATCGTGAGATTCTTTAACTGACATTTTCTTCTTTTTTTCTTTTGCTCCCATAGATTTCCCAAGCATCTCACCAATATTAATCATTCCAACATTTGCACCTGGCATTCCTGGAATTTCAAATGAGGTACTGTTTCCTGTATCGCTCACAGCTATTTCAATCTCGTTGTCATCTAAATCACCGTTACGTAATCTTTTTCTAAAACTTTCTCGGGTTGCTAAGCTTGCTTTTTTCCCTACTAAAGCGTCCAAAACTTTTTCCTCTGCTAATTTTTGTGCTTGCGCATAAACTTCTTTTCTTTTTTTTACTTTTTCCATTGAAATCGCAATTTCGATCAAATCTCGAACTATTTGTTCCACGTCTCTACCTACATAGCCAACTTCTGTAAATCTTGTTGCTTCAACCTTTACGAATGGTGCCTCAGCAAGTTTAGACAGTCTCCTTGAAATTTCAGTTTTTCCAACACCCGTTGGACCAATCATTAAAATATTTTTAGGCAACACTTCATTTTTCATTTCACCTTTTAAAGCTTGTCTTCTCCATCTATTTCTTAAAGCAACAGCAACAGCTCTCTTAGCTTTATTTTGACCGACTACAAATCTATCCAATTCAGATACAATTTCTCTGGGTGATAATGAGCTTACTAATGAAGCCTCATCTTTCTGATTTTTATCTTTGGGATGTAATTGAGTTACGTTTGATTTATCCATTATATTTTCTCAACTTTAACATTCTCATTTGTAAACACACAAATATCGGCTGCAACTTTTATAGCTTTCTTTGCAACTTCCTCTGCTGATATATTACTTTCCATTAAAACTTTACCTGCAGCTAAAGCATAATTTCCACCAGAGCCAATGCCAATTACATCTCCTTCGGGTTCAAGAACATCACCGGTACCAGAAATTATGTAACTATTTTTTTTATCACCAACTGCCATTAGTGCTTCTAATCTTCTTAAATATTTATCTGTTCTCCAGTCTTTAGCTAATTCAACAGCAGCTCTAGACAAGTTACCAGCATGTTTTTCTAATTTTCCCTCTAATCTTTCAAACAATGTTAAGGCATCAGCTGTTGATCCAGCAAAACCAGCTACAACATCTCTCTTATCAATTTTTCTGACTTTTGAAGCAGTGCTTTTTACGACAGTATTACCCATACTCACTTGTCCGTCACCAGCTACTACTACTTCATCGTTTTTTCTAACTAACACAATCGTTGTCATAGCTTATAAATGGATATTAAATGTGATAGTTCAAGCCCAGGTTTAGTATTATTGCCATAATTGAATAATATATGTATACCTGTTTTTAATTATGAAGCGTAAAGGCAAAATAAGCAGGAAAACAAAAGAAACAAGCATTAGTGTTGATTTAAATATTGATGGCAAAGGTAAATACAAAATTGACACAGGAATAGGTTTTTTAAACCATATGCTTGAACAACTATCAAAGCATTCTTCAATAGATATGAATATAAAAGCTAAAGGCGATACTCATATTGATTTACACCACACAACTGAAGATACAGGAATTGCTATTGGCGAAGCGTTAAAAAAAGCTTTAAAAAAATCTGTTGGAATTAAAAGGTATGCTCATGCGATGATACCAATGGATGAAACTTTATCACGTGTAGCAATTGATATTTCAAATAGACCTTATTTAATTTGGAAAGTAAATCTAAAAGTAGAAAAGCTTGGTGAGATGGACACTGAACTTTTTAAAGAATGGTTTCAAGCGTTTTCTCAAGCTGCTGGAATTACTCTACACGTTGAAAATATTTATGGGGACAATAGTCACCACATTATTGAGTCTTGTTATAAAGGATTAGCAAGATCATTAAGAACTGCGTTAGAGATAGATCCAAGGAATAAAAAAACAATTCCATCTACAAAAGGTTCTTTATAGATTTAATGAACGTTACAATTGTTGATTATAAATCGGGCAATATAAGCTCGGTGATAAACTCTTTTGAGGAAGTTGCTAAAGACAAAGTAAATATCGAGGTTACTTCAGATTTATATAAGATAAAATCAAGTGATAAAGTAGTTTTACCTGGGCAGGGCTCTTTTAAAAGCTGCGTAGAAGCTCTTAATAATATTAATGGCCTTACAGATATACTTAATGAATTCACAATAACTAATAAAAAACCTGTTCTTGGAATTTGTGTAGGTCTTCAAATGTTTGCTGACAAAGGTTATGAAGAAACTGAAACAAAAGGATTGGGCTGGATTGCAGGCAAAGTCTCAAAAATAGATAATCAAAATGGAAAATTTAAGCTTCCCCATATCGGATGGAATCAAATCAATATTGTAAAAGACAGTAAAATTTTTAAGGATATAAAGGATAATTCTCATATGTATTTCGTTCACAGTTATGAATTTATTCCAGAAGATAAAAACGTGATATCAGCAACAACCGATTATTCATCAAATATTGTTTGTTCTGTTGAAAAAGAAAATATTTTTGGAACCCAATTTCACCCTGAAAAGAGTGACACGATGGGACTTAAAATAATTGATAATTTTATAAATTTGTAAAATGAAAATATTTCCTGCAATAGATATTAAAGATAAAAAGTGTGTAAGATTAGTGAAAGGTGATTTCGACAACAAGACTGATTATGACATGTCTCCAATTGAGCAAGCAGGAAAATATAAAGATCATGGATTTAAAAATTTACACATAGTTGATCTTGATGGAGCTTTAACTGGTGAAACAGTAAATTTAGATATTATTCAGGATATAGTTGGTAAATTTAATTTAAACATTGAGGTAGGTGGTGGTATTAGAAGTATTGATAGTATTCAAAAATACATCGATGCTGGTGTTGAGAAAGTAATTTTGGGTAGTGCTGCTATTAAAGACAAAAATTTTTTAAAAGAATCATGTAAAAAATTTCAAAATTATATTGCTCTAGGTTTAGATGCTAAAGACGGGTATTTGTCAGTATCTGGATGGAAAGAAAGCTCTAATCAACTAACTTTAGATTATTTAAAAGAAGTTAATGATTATGGTGTCAGTAGATTAATATTTACAGATATTAATCGCGACGGTATGAAACAAAGCCCAAATTTTGATGAGACAATGAAAGTTGCTGAAAATTCAAATTGTCCTGTAATTATATCAGGTGGTGTTTCATCAATAGAGGACATTAAAAAAGCAAAGAATTTGAAAAATGTTGAAGGTATAATAGTTGGTAAAGCTATTTATGATGGTGATATTAAATTAGATGAGCTAGTAAGAGAAGATGCTTAAGAATAGAATTATACCTTGTTTAGATGTAAAGAACGGTCGAGTTGTTAAAGGTATTAACTTTATTGATCTCAAAGATGCGGGAGATCCAGTTGAGCAAGCTAAAATTTATAGTGATGGAGGTGCTGATGAAATTTGTTTTTTAGACATTACTGCTTCAAACGAAAATAGAGATACAATTTATGACGTTGTAAAGAAAACTTCAAAAAAATGTTTTGTACCTTTAACTGTTGGAGGCGGTGTTAGAAGTGTTGAGGATATCAACAAATTACTAAATTGTGGAGCTGATAAAGTTTCTATAAACACAGCAGCAGTTGAAAATTCAAAAGTTGTCATAGATAGTTCAAAAAAATTTGGATCTCAATGTATCGTAGTAGCAATCGATGCTAAAAAAAATGGAGATAGGTGGGAAGTTTTTACTCATGGAGGAAGAAATAATAGTGGTATTGACGTGTTGGAGTATGCAGAAAAAATGGAAAAAAACGGTGCAGGTGAATTATTGGTGACTTCTATGGATAGAGATGGAACTCAAGTTGGTTATGACATCGAATTGATGTCTGAAATTTCATCAAGAATAAATATTCCAGTTATTGCATCTGGCGGCGTAGGTAATTTAGATCACCTAGTAGATGGAATTAAATTAGGAAAAGCTAGTGCCGTTTTGGCAGCCTCAATATTTCACTATGGAAAATACTCTGTTAAAGAAGCAAAGGATTATTTGGACTCAAAAGGAATACCTGTTAGAATTTAGTATGCTTAATACTTTAGAAAGCCTGTTTAAACTTGCTAGAAAAAGGAAAAAATTGCCTGAAGAAGGCTCTTATACGAATAAATTGCTTAGCGATAAATCTTTAAGCAAAAATAAAATATTAGAAGAAATGAATGAACTTATTGAGGCAGTAGACAATAACTCTAACAAAATTCATGAGGCTGCAGACGTTTTTTATCATCTGATAATATATTTAGAGGCCAACGATATAAATATTGAGGACGTCATGGCTGAATTAGAAAAACGCAAGAAATAACTTCATTAATTTAATAATATTTGCTACAAATCTTAAAAAAATTAGGTTTATTGCGGATTGCCTGATTATAATAAATCTGAAATTTGAACTATGAGCCATAAGTATTATAAACCCGCAAAATCAAGATTACATAGAAGTGAATTAGCAGTGCCCGGCTCATCACCAAAAATGTTTGAGAAAGCTCTAAATTCTGCTGCAGATTATGTTTTTTTAGATCTAGAAGATGCAGTTTCTCCAAATGATAAAGTACAAGCTAGAGCAAATGTAATCAAAGCACTTAATGAGATAAATTGGAGAGAAAAAGGAAAAACTATTTCGGTCAGAATAAACAGTCTTGATACTCATTACATGTATAGAGATTTAGTAGATATAGTAGAGCAAGCAGGAGAGAATGTTGATACAATACTGGTCCCAAAAGCTGGAACAGAAAGTGATGTTTACATGGTTGATTGTATGCTCACACAAATTGAAACAAATAAAAAAATAAAAAATAAAATAGGGATTGAATGTTTAATTGAAACAGCTTTAGGAATGTCTAATATAGAGGAAATTGCTAAGGCAAGTGATCGATTAGAGGCTCTGCATTTCGGTGTTGCTGATTATGCTGCAAGTTTAAGAGCAAGAACAGTCGTTATAGGTGGATTAAATCCAGACTATCCAGGTGATCAATGGCATCACGGACTTTCAGAATTAGTTATGACCTGCAGGGCTTATGGTTTAAGAGCTATTGATGGACCGTTTGGAGATTTTAATGATCCTGATGCATACATTTCCGCAGCAAAAAGAGGAGCATCAATTGGTATTGAGGGAAAGTGGGCAATACATCCATCACAAATAGAATTAGCTAACAAAGTTTTTTCACCACCAGAAGCAGAGGTTAATAAAGCAAAACGAATTTTAGAGGAGCTCGATAAAGCCGCCAAAGAAGGCAAAGGTGCAGCACAACTTGATGGCCGAATGATCGATGCAGCGTCTGCCAGAATGGCTGAAAATATTGTAAACATAGATAAACTTATTAAAGGATAATTATGGACATTCATGAGTATCAAGCGAAACAAATTCTAGCCAGCTTCGGAGTTTCAATTCCAAGAGGAGGCATTGTTTACAGTCCAGAGACAGCAGAAAATAAAGCAAGAGAGATCGGTGGTTTAAAATGGGTGGTAAAAGCACAAATCCATTCTGGAGCAAGAGGTAAAGCTGGAGGAATTATTGTTTGTAAGTCTCCATTAGAAGTTGCTCAAGCGACAGATAAACTTTTAGGAAAAAAACTGGTGACAAACCAAACTGGACCAGGAGGTAAAATAGTTAATAGAATTTATATAGAGGAAGCTACAGATATAGATAAAGAGTTATATCTAGGATTAGTTTTTGATAGAAGCTCAGAAAGTATAATGGTTGTTGCATCCACAGAGGGCGGAATGAGTGTAGAGGAAATCTCAAAAGAAAAACCTGAAACGATCATAAGATCAAAAATTGAGGTTGCTGTGGGTATTCAAAGTTTTCAGGCTAGAGAGTTAGCATTTGGTTTAGGTATAGACCCGGAATTAATTACAAGAGCTTCGGACACTATCATTGGATGTGCCAAGGCATTTAGCGAATTAGATGCAACGATGGTTGAGGTAAATCCTCTAGTGATTTCAAAACAAAAACAAATTTTAGCATTAGATTGTAAAATGAGTTTTGATAATAATGCTATGTTTAGAAGAAATAAAGTTTCAGAATTAAGAGATAAAACACAAGAAGATGATAAAGAAGTCTACGCTTCTGACAGAGGTTTAAACTATGTGAGCTTAGATGGAAATATTGGAAATATTATAAATGGAGCTGGTTTAGCTATGGCATCCATGGATATGATAAAACTAGCTGGCGGAGAACCTGCTAATTTTTTAGATGTGGGTGGAGGAGCAACTCCAGAGAAAATTGTAAAGGCATTTAAATTAATTACAATGGATGAAAAAGTCAGAGTGATATTAGTTAATATTTTTGCTGGAATTAACAGATGTGATTGGGTAGCAGAAGGAATAGTGCAAGCTCTTGAAAAAATCGAAATAAAAGTTCCGTTGGTAATTAGACTAGCTGGAACTAACGTTGAAAAAGGAAATAAAATTTTAAGAGATAGCAAAATTAAATACATTGAAGCTAATACCTTAGAGGACGCAGCTAACAAAGCTGTTAAAGCATTAAGTAAATAATATGGCTGTTATAATTGAAAAAAAAACTAAAATTATTATTCAAGGTTTCACTGGAAAAATGGGAACTTTTCACGCTGACGAAATGATAAAATATGGCTCAAACGTAGTTGGCGGTGTGACACCTGGAAAAGGAGGTCAAAAACATTTGGATAGGCCTGTGTTCAATACCGTAAAAGATGCGGTGAAACACACTGGAGCGACTGCTTCAATTTTATTTGTACCTCCAGCTTTTGCTGCAGACTCAGCAATGGAAGCGGCTGATGCTGGGATTAAAACTTGTGTTGCAATAGTAGATGGAATTCCATCTCACGACATGATTAGAATTAAAAGATATATGAGAAGATATTCTAAGGAATATAAAATGACTTTGGTAGGACCTAACTGTGCTGGAATTATAAGTCCTGGAAAATCAATGTTGGGAATAATGCCAGGCCATATTTATAAAGAAGGCAGAGTAGGGATTATAAGTAGATCAGGAACCTTAGGGTACGAAGCAGCACAACAGATGAAAAATTTGAACATTGGAGTTTCAACAAGTGTTGGTATTGGAGGTGACCCAATCAATGGTAGTTCTTTTAGGGATATAATTGAAAAGTTTGAAACAGATGATGAGACAGATGCAATTTTAATGATTGGTGAGATTGGAGGACCACAAGAAGTTGCTGCTGCGGAATTTGTTAAAGCAAATATGAAAAAACCTGTGATTGGCTACATAGCTGGTTTAACTGCTCCAAAGGGTAGGGTTATGGGGCACGCGGGAGCTATTGTTTCAGCTTACGGTGAAAGTGCAATAGAAAAAGTTGAAATATTGAAAGAATGTGGGGTTGTTATATCAAAAAATCCATCTGTAATGGGTGATACAGTAAAGTCGGTGCTTGAAAAAATTTGAGATGAAATATGATGATGAAAACATATTTGCTAAAATATTAAGAGGTGAAATTCCTTGTAAAAGAATTTATGAGGATGATTTCGTGTTATCATTTTATGATATAAATCCACAAAAAAAAATTCACGCATTAGTAATACCTAAAGGAAAATATATTGACCTTGATGATTTTATTCAAAACGCCTCTCCAGATGAAATGGTTGGTTTATTAAAAGGTATAAACATTGTAGCTAAAAAGCTTGGGATTTCCGTAGATACAGGTAAAGGATATAGAGCTCTATCAAATATAAGTGAACATGGTGGTCAAGAAGTACCCCATTTACATTTTCATTTGTTCGGTGGAGAAAGAGTCGGTAAGATGGTTGAGTGAGTAAAAAAGTTGAAAGAAATTATCTAGAAATTAATTCGATTGAAGAATTGAATGAGCCTGATAATTTATCACCTAACTTTATTGTTGAACTCGTTGAACCAGATGATTTTAAGCTTAATAAATTCTTTTATAAAAATATTGGCAAAAGTCATCATTGGGTAGATCGTTTAGTTTGGACCGATAAACAATGGATGAACTATACATCTGATAGAAGTGTCAAAACTTTTGTTTTAAAAAAAAAGGATGATTTAGCAGGATATTTTGAGCTTATTATGCATAAAGATAAAAAAGAAGTTGAAATAGCTTATCTTGGATTACTCGAGGAATATCATAATCAAAAACTAGGCTCATTTCTTTTGTCTTCAGCAATTAGAAATTCATTTAAGGAAAAAACAAATAGAGTTTGGGTCCATACTTGTTCTTTAGATCATAAAAATGCTCTTAAAAACTACTTATCTAGAGGAATGAAAATTTTCAAAAAAGAAACAATATCAATTTAATTTCGATCAGGTAGCTTAAATAAGCTCCTTTTCAAATTCTTATTAAAAGAAACTGAACTTAGGTAAGTGATGCTCAGGTTTTGATATATATCTAGCGTTTGCCAACCAATTAAATTAAAATTATTTATGTCAAAGAAAATATTTATCTCATTTTCATTTTCAGTAAATTTAAAATTTATGAATTTTTTTTGAACAATTCTTGCCTCTAATTCATTTATTCTTTTTATCAAAAATTCTTTATCTAAAAGATAATCTAAGGGTGTTTTATCCAAAGAATATTTATAGTAACTTGCGGTTGTTTTAATTATTAATGACTTTCCGTCAGAAACTAAAATTTTTTGATTTCCTAAATTGTATTTACAGAATATTTTTTTTGGATATTGAATTGTGCAATTTCCATTCTCAATTTTTCCATTAATATTTTGCTCAAAATTAAAATTGACATTTTTAATATTTTTTAGGTTTAAAATTATATTTTCTTTGATATTTGCTGAAGTTTTAGATGCTAAGAAGATTACTAGCAATATATAAATATATTTTTTCATCAAAGAACGTCACGCTTGCCAACATGATTTGCTTTACTGACGACTCCTTCTGCTTCCATCATATCTATTATTCTTGCGGCACGATTATAACCAATTTGCAGCTTTCTTTGTAGAAAGGAAGTTGAAGCTTTTCCTTCTGATTTAATAATCTCAACAGCAGTATGATAAAGATCGTCTTTATCTCCCTGATTTTTAGAATTATCCCCAATTTCTTTCTCATCTGCAAAATTAAGAATTTCATCAACATAATCTGGCTCTGCTTGAGATCTTAAAAAATTGTTAATTTTTTCTATCTCAATATCTGACACAAATGGTGCGTGAATCCTCATAATTCTATTTGCTGAAGACATGTAAAGCATATCACCTCTGCCTAGTAATTGTTCAGCCCCTTGCTCACCCAAAATTGTTCTACTATCTATTTTTGATGAAACTTGAAATGATATTCGAGTTGGAAAATTGGCTTTTATAGTACCAGTAATAACATCTACACTTGGTCTTTGAGTAGCCATGATTATATGAATACCAGCTGCCCTAGCCATTTGAGATAATTTTTGAATATAATTTTCAATTTCTTTACCTGCCACCAACATTAGATCAGACATTTCATCAACAACTACGACTATATAAGGCATAGGAAGTTGATGTTTTGCATTGTAGCCATCTATATTTCTAACTCCTTCTTTGGTCATTAATCGATATCTACTTTCCATTTCTTTAACAACCCAACCTAAAACCGAAGCAGCTTTTTTTGCTTCTGTAATGACTGGACATAATAAATGTGGGACACCTTCATATGTTGAAAGTTCTAACATTTTAGGATCAATCAAAATAAATTTACATCTATCAGGAGTATGTTTAAATAGCAGGGAAAGTATAATTGTATTTATACAGACTGATTTACCTGAGCCAGTTGTTCCAGCTATTAATAAATGTGGCATCGAACTCAAATCACCTATTATTGGCACTCCCGATATATTTTTACCTAATGCTATTGGAAGATTGATGTCTTTCTTTTTAAAATCAGAGTTATTCAGTATTTCACTTAAATATACATTCTCTCTTAACGCTTTGGGTAATTCAATACCAACAGTATTACTTCCGGGTATAGTAGAAATACGCGCAGACTCTGAGCTAGTATTTCTTGCTATATCATCTGAGAGATTTATAATTTTTGAGACCTTAACCCCAGCTGCAGGTTCAAATTCATTTAAAGTCACAACAGGTCCATGGCTAACTTTTTTGATACTTCCACTAACTCCAAAATCTAAAAGAATTTTTTCAAGAAAGTTTGGATCATTATTTTCATTATTATTTGTTTTTTTTATCTCATTTTTTGTTGGGATATTCAATAAATCAATTGATGGAATTTTAAATTTTGAATTCACTGGTTGATTTGCATCAGCTCTGATAAAAGGCAAATCTTCTTGTATCAAATTTTTAATTTCATCCTGTGGAATATACTCATTTATAATTTCATTTTTATTAGTATAATACTTTTTATTTCCTTTAAAAATTAATATAAGAATATTTCTTATAGATAAAAAAAATTTTTTTGGATTAAAGTTGAAACTTAAAAGAAAAAACAAAACTATAAATAAACAAAAAATATAATAAAAAATATTTTCATAAGGAATTGTGTCCGACTTAATAAATATTTGACTTAAATAGGATCCTACAAAACCTCCATTTCCATTTATATATAGGTAAAAAGCATCTTTGTAGAAATAGGTAAAGAATAAAGCACCTAAAATTGAGTAAATGATAGTATAAAAGGTATTTTCAATTAAGAAAAAAATTTTCTTTTCTTTTACAACTTTTATCCCAGATAAAAAATAAGTTAAAGGAATTAGAAAAGAGATAATACCAAAAGCTTGGAAAAAAAAATCTGATATATAACTCCCTTGAAATCCTAAGAGGTTTTTAATTTCTGTGTTATCACTAAATATAAAATTTGGATCTGATGGGGAATATGAAAGTAAAGCAATTAATAGTAAAATTCCAAATACAGAGACTAATATACCTATAATTTCAATTATTTTATTGGTAATGAAGATTAATAATGAATTAGCTATTTTTTTTATATTCATATTAGATGAATCAAATTTACCACTTTGTATCATCTAATTTTTATTGTTAAAATTAAAAATATTATGAAAGTTTGTATTCTAGGAGATGGCTTAACCAGCTTAGCTTTGGCAAAAGCTTTGGTTAACAAAGGTATATCAACAGATGTATTTTTAAGTAATAATAATAAAAAAAAAGATAAATCTCGAACAATAGGAATATCAAAAAGCAACATAGAATTTTTTAATAAGAATATACTGAATATAGAAAAATTCCTTTGGGACATAAATAAAATTGAAATTTACAGTGAAAATTTAAATAATAGAAAAATTATAGATTTTAATGATAAAAAAAGGTTATTTTCTATTATCAAAAATCACGAACTAAATACACATTTAGTAAAACAATTAAAGAAGAATAAATTTTTTAGATTTAAAAAAAGGATAGATCATTACGAGACAATTAAAAAGAATTATCAATTAATTGTGAATTGTGAGGCAAATAATAAAATAACAAAAAAATTTTTTTTTAGAAAATTTAAAAAAGATTATAAAAGTTATGCTTATACGACAATTATTGAGCACAAAAAAATATTAAATAACAACGTTGCTACGCAAACATTTACCAAAAAAGGTCCCATCGCCTTTTTGCCAATTTCTAAAAAAGAAACATCTGTTGTTTACTCAATTAAAGGAGATAGAAAAATTGAAATTGCTAAGTTAATTAGAAACTTTAATATCAGATATAAAATTGTTAAAATAAATAAAATTAATTGTTTTAAGTTGCAATCAAGTAATTTGCGATCTTATCATCATAAAAACATTTTAGCTTTTGGAGATTTGCTCCACAGGATACACCCTTTGGCAGGTCAAGGATTTAATATGTCAATTAGAGATATTAAATACTTGATAAAAATAATAGATTTAAAGATTAGTCTTGGCCTAAACTTAGATAGTTCAATTTGTGAGGAATTTGAAAATAAAAGTAAACATAAAAATTATATATTTTCACAAGGGATCGATTTTGTGTATGAATTTTTCAATACTGAAAGTAATATTAATAATGACATATCAACTAAATTTGTTGAACTCTTCGCTAATAATAAAATAGCAAATAAATTTTTTACAAAATTAGCAGATGAAGGAATTGTAACTTAATATTTGGTATTATTGAACAGTTGTGTTGTTATATTGATCAAAGGTGTAAGTGGTTAGGATTTCAGAAATTTTATTTTTTCTAATATCGAGATTTTTTGCTTCTAATAAAACTTGTTTTTCCTCTATAGTAAAAGGAGAAGCCATTGCAAGGGCATTAATTGTTTCATCTAAACTTTGTTTTTCTAAAGCCTTCCAGTTTATTATAAATCCTCTCTTTTCAAATAAGGATTTAAGATCTTTAAAAATTAGTTCTAAATCAGAAAATTTAATATTTTCTTTTCCTTCATTAAGATCATCAAAAAAATTTTCAAAATTTATGTTAAATTCTCTGTATTTTTTTTCTGAAGTAACTTCTTCTCTTGTCTCAAATCTAATCAAACCTTTTAACTCTATAAGATACCTTCCATCCTCAGTTTCTTTAAAACTGATGATTTTTCCCAGACAACCAATTCTGTAAAGTTTCGGATTAAAATTATCCTCTTCTTTTGAGCTTTTCGGTTGTATCATGCCAATAAATTTGTTTGACCTCATACTGTCATTTATCATATCTATGTATCTAGGCTCAAAAATATTTAATGGAACAGTAGTTTTTGGAAAAATAATAAAGTTGCTTAATGGAAAAACTGCAATTTTTTTTGGTAAATCTTCTTTTCTCATACAGGGTAAACATATCACATTTAATATTACTTGAATTAAAAAAAATGACTAATTATAATAATAATATTGCGGGCATAGCTCAGTGGTAGAGCGTCTCGTTGCCAACGAGAAGGTCGAGGGTTCGAACCCCTTTGCCCGCTCCAAGTATTTATGAATGATTTAACAGATAAAAAATGTGTTCCATGTGAGGGAGGAGTAGTGCCATTTGATATCTCAGAAATTCACAAATATCAAAAAAAGGTTGATGGTTGGGAGGTTGTAAAGGGTGAAAAAAATATCTACTTTCTAGAAAAAAAATTTACTTTTAAAAATTTCCTAGAAAGTCAAAATTTCGTTAACCAAGTTGGAGAAATATCAGAAAAGGAAGGACATCATCCAGAAATTCTCTTTGGATGGGGTTATGCTAAGATTAGTATAACAACTCACGCGATTGAGGGTCTATCTGAAAATGATTTTATATTAGCTGCTAAAATTGATAAAGAAATTAGTGTCTAAAGTGCCTAGTTTTGGAAAAAACCAAAATTGTATCCGTTGAATTAGCAAATTTGATGATTTCCTTATCCCTTATTGAGCCTGCAGGCTGAATTACAGCTGATACACCTGATTGAACAAGTTTTTCAATACCATCTATAAACGGAAAAAAAGCATCTGAGGCTGCAACAATGTCATCGTCATTATTAATAAATTTACTCATTTTATCTATTGCTATTTGACAGCTGTCAACTCTACTAGGTTGACCAGATCCAATACCTATAGTTGATTTATTACTAGCTAGCACGATTGCATTAGATTTTACAAATCTACATATGTTAAATGCAAATATTAAATTTTCGAATTGTAATTTACTTGGCTTCTTTTTTGAGACTACTCGAAAATTTTTCTTTTGAAAAATTTTATTATCTTCTGATTGAATTAGGATTGAAGCATTAACTGAATTAAATCTAAGATTTTTACCTAGAGAAAATTTAGATGCATCGATTAATCTAAGATTTTTTTTTGTTTTAAGAATTTTAACTGCATTTTTTTCAAATCCATTACCAATTATCACTTCAAAAAAAATTTTATTTAATTCCAGTGCTAAAGATTTAGAAACTTTAAAATTACATGAAACAACCCCGCCAAAAGCACTTAAAGGATCACATGCTAATGCGGATTTATAACTTCTTAATTCATCTTTTAGAATGGATACACCACAAGGATTTGCATGTTTAATTATTACAGTTCCTACATTTTTAGGAAAGCTTTTAGTAATTGATAGCGCTGATAAGACATCATTGTAATTATTATAACTTAATGTTTTTCCGTGTAATTTTATTAAGCCAAGGTTATCTTTTTGAGAATAAATAGCGCTCTGCTGATGAGCATTTTCACCATATCTTAATTTTTCAATAAGATTTGCATGTATGATTTTTTTTTTTGGAAATTGTGTATTAGTAATTTCATTAAAATAGCTTGATATGACAGAGTCATAAAAAGCTGTTTCAGAAAAAGCTAATCTAGACATTTTTTCTCTAAATTTAAAAGAGGTATGTCCTTTGTTGATCGTTAATTCATGTATCAGTTCTGAGTATTGTTCGGTCGAGGAAATAACAGTAACATCATTATAATTTTTTGCTGCCGCTCGGACTAAAGTTGGGCCACCTATATCAATATACTCAACAATTTTATTGACGTTTTTTGTTTTCGCTAGAGCTCTTTCAAATTGGTAAAAATTTACAATCACAAGGTCAATATTTTCAAAATTTTCTAATTTCATCTCTTTCAAATGGGTTTTATTTTTTCTTATATTTAAGACTCCAGCATATATTTTTGGGTGTAAGGTTTTAACTCTTCCATTTAGAATTTCTTTTGCGCCTGTGAAATCTGAGACATCCCAACATTTATATTTAAGTTTTTTTATTGCTTTGTATGTACCTCCTGAACTAATTAATTTAATTTTATTTTTTTTTAAAACTTTTAGTAGAGGTTCTAAATTTGACTTGTCTGATACAGAAATTAAAGCAGATTTTATTCTTTTCATTATATTTGTTTAATCTCCCACTTTATATTATCTATTAAGTTATTAGAAATTCCCGAGATAAAAATATTTTGATTTTCACTATATAAATTTTTATTACCAAAATATAAGCCATTATCTATATTTATATCATAATTATCACATGTAAACTTCCATCCCTCATCTTCTAATTCTATTAATATTGTTTTATTATCTTGAGTTTTCATTAATTTAACATTTGGTTCTATATGAAATCTAATATCAAATTTATAATTATGATTTATTTTTTTTTTAATTATCTTGTCTATTCCAACAAAGGTCATCTTATTTGGATAAAATTCAATTTGCCTTTCATGAATAGAATTATAATTTTTTAAGTATCCATCATGTGAAAAATTAACTTTCCAATAATCCTTTTCAAAAACAATTTTTTTTTTTAAAATTTTAATACTTTTTTTTAACATCAAGGATTTGTCAATTTTTATAAATTTACATGAGGAGCTATCATCAATTATTAATGTAGTTTGAGCTGCTGAAGATTTTGATAACCTGTTAAGGCTGATATTCTTTTTATAGTAGCCACAATTACTAATTAATTTTTTTCCATTAGAAACTATTTCAAACGATAAAGCTCCAGACTGGTAATCTTTTGAAAATTCATATTCAGGGGAGGATCCAGAATCAATTATTAAACAAGTTTTTTTATTCTTTAAAATTGTATATCCTCCTAATTCTTGATCATCATTATTAAATTTATAACCTAATTTTTTTAGATAATTATCGAAATCATTGTTGTTTGATAAATTATTACCGTTAAACAAAAAATCAGAACCCGTATTTTGCCAAATAAAGGCATACCCTTGGCCAAGGTGATAAATTGTTTCATCAACATGCTCTGGCACATTATTTTGTGACTCCTTGAACCATTCTCTAATTAAAATAAAATATTTTAAGTAAAAAATTAATTGCTTTATATTTCTAGATTTTGGAAATCCCGAATTTTCTAAAGATAATTTTGTTATCTTTTTTAGTAGAGATATTCCAAAAGAGAGATATTTTTTTTCTTCCTGATAACAAAGACCAACTAAAATAATTGAGGCACAACAAATTAATTTATCATCTAGCGTTTTGGATTTATTGACTACATTTACAAGATGGTTTGTTTGTTTGAGAATTATCTTGTTGAAATCGCTTTTATAATCTTGGTCACTCCCATCATAAGACAAATTATGATTTGAGAGCCAAGAGATGATTCTTTTTGCTACAAGTTCATAGCTCCAACATTTATCATTGTAGTTATAATTTCTCTTAATCCAATTAGAAATAACTGATTGCACTTCTTTTTTTGAAGACTTTAGATCCAAACTAAAAAACCAATAAAAATTATTTAAGTTTTTAAATTCTTTATCGTTAATATTATCATTATTCCAAATTTCTTTTAACGAGAAATCTTCGATTTTGAATCTTTTCTTATCGTATTTAATAATTGATGAAATTAAGTGTGGGCTAGGTTTATAAACTAAATCTTTGGTATCAAATTTTGAAATTTTTTTGTCATAAATTTTACTATTTAAGTAAAATTTTCTTAATTGATTATAAAAACCAAAAAAAAATCGATTTATATAAATCATGTATCTATTTTGATTTTAATAATTCAATATTTTTCTTAATATCTCCATTATTACTTTT
This sequence comes from uncultured Pelagibacteraceae bacterium, assembly GCA_902540235.1. Classification (GTDB taxonomy): domain Bacteria; phylum Pseudomonadota; class Alphaproteobacteria; order Pelagibacterales; family Pelagibacteraceae; genus Pelagibacter. The sequence continues at coordinate 4,476 of CACBLI010000004.1, read as the reverse complement.
AAAAATTGTAGTGCCCGAAACTAGAATATTCGCTCCTGCTCGGATCGCCATTTTCGAGTTCTCAAAATTTATTCCACCATCTATTTCAATATCAAAATCTAAACCTTTTGCTGTTCTTAGATTTTTAAGTTCTTCAACTTTAGATAAAACTTCTGGCATAAATTTTTGACCTCCAAAACCTGGATTTACACTCATTATTAAAACTAAATCAATTTTATCTAGATGTTCAATAATAATATCTACTTTAGTTTCAGGGTTTAGAGAAACCCCAACTTTTTTATTTAATTCTTTTATTAGTGAGATTGATGAATTAATATCATCAGTTGCTTCAGGGTGAATTGTAATTATATCTGCTCCTGCATCAGCATAAGCTTTTATATATTTATGTACTGGTGAGATCATTAAATGCACATCAAATAGAATTGATGAATGTTTCTTCAATGATTTGATTACAGGAGGACCTATTGTTAAATTAGGAACAAAATGACCATCCATAACATCTACATGTATCATATCAGCACCTCCATTTTCTAATCTCTTTATTTCATTTGCTAATTGGCTAAAATCAGCTGATAAGATTGATGGTGAAATTTGTATTTTTTTCATTGAAACCATTTTTATTAGTATCAATTTTTAAAAATTATTTAATTAAAAAATTGGTAAATTTGTCTAGAAATTTCACTTTCTAGTGGGAAAGATAACATACCCATAACAGAATATCCTAAAACCCAGGGCATTAGGTAAAATCTTATCATGAAAAAAAACCATGCGACATACAATGGTACTAGCGGCTGAATAATAAACGCAGGGGTTAATGGTTTAAAAAGTCTTAGTAATGGATTGGTAAATTTGACAAATACTTTCATAAAAAAAAATTGAGAGTCTTCCCTTTGAAAAATATTCATTGCGACTCTTCCAATTAATGTCCACATAACAACACCAAGTATGTAATCAATTATGTAAACTAAAGGATGAAAGTTAGCAGACATCTTAAAATTTATATTGGAAAAATTGAGAAATTAAAAGGGGCGAAATTAATCGCCCCTTTAAATATTTTATTAGTTAGATAACAGATTTACCCGCAGGTACTCTGACGTTATCAACCATTTTTTGTGTAGCAGCACTTGGTGCTTGAGTCATTAAACTGACAACAACCATAGCTACTAAACTTACTGCAGAACCGAAGATACCAAATGTTAACTGTGTAATACCTAAGAATCCACTTCCGCCTGATCTTACCCAAACTAGGTAAGCAGCACCAGAAACTAATCCTAAGAACATACCAGCTACAGCACCTTCTTTGTTAGCTCTCTTCCACCATACACCAAGTACAAGTGGGAAGAATAAACCTGACATCGCAAAGTCAAAAGCCCAGATTACTGAACCTAAGATACCTTGGATTTCAAGAGCAGCGATTGTAGCTCCTGCAAAACCAATTACCACAAGTAATACCCTTGCAACAACTAGTCTCTTCGCAGTCTCAGCTTTTGGATCGATGATTTTATAGTAAACATCGTGTGAGATTGCGTTTGCAATTGCTAAAATCAAACCATCGGCTGTAGACATGGCAGCGGCCATACCTCCAGCAGCAACCAGACCTGAGATTACATATGGTAATCCAGCAATTTCTGGAGTAGCTAACACAACGGCTTTACCACCCATGAAAAACTCGTTTAATTCAAGAGTTCCATTTCCGTTAAAGTCGCTTACAAACATTAAGTTTGCTTGGTTCCAGTTTTGATACCAATCTATCGCTTGAACTTCTGCGATTGATTTACCAATAATACCAGTTGGTAATGATGGATCAATCAATGACAATTTAGATAGTGTCGCTAACATTGGTGCAGAAGAATAAAGTAGGAAGATAAAAAATAACGACCAACCTACTGATTTTCTTGCTGCTTTTACACTTGGAGTAGTGAAATATCTCATCATCACGTGAGGTAATGATGCTGTTCCCATCATCATCGCCAATGCTAATGAAATAAATGCCCAAGGTGTAGCGTTAACTGCTGAGTGAGCTTTAGTTATTCCAGCTAATCCTTTTGGTACAGTTTTTAGATCAGCAGCTGCGTTTTTTACAAAACCATACTGTTGTTCTAATTCACCAATTCTAGCTACTTCATCAGCTAACATAAAGTGAGGAAAGAAACCTGCACCCATTTTGTTACTGATCCAGAATACTGGAAGTAAGTAAGCTATAATTAGGACTATATATTGTGCAACCTGAGTCCAAGTTACTCCTCTCATACCACCTAACATTGAACATAATAAGATACTTATTAATCCAACATATACAGCGTATTGAAATGGAATATCAAGAGCAACAGATGCAATTGTACCTGTAGCGTTTATTTGTGCAGTCACATAAGTAAATGAAGCAACAGTTAAAACTACCACTGCCATAAATCTACTTAAATTACCACCGTATCTTGTACCAATAAAATCTGGAACTGTATAACAACCAAATTTTCTTAGGTATGGTGCTAATAATGATGCGACTAATACATATCCACCAGTCCAACCTACAAGAAGTGCCATATATCCATAGCCTTTGAAGTAAATACCACCTGCCATCGCAACGAATGATGCACCAGACATCCAGTCTGCTGCTGTAGCCATTCCATTGAATACGGTTGGTACTTGTCTTCCAGCTACATAGTAAGCATCTGCTTGAGCTGTTCGTGATAGATAACCAATAATAGCATAGATGGCTACCGTGAAAGCAACGAAACAAATTCCAATTGTTTTCGCAGTCATACCCATCTGCTCTGCAATCGACATAATGATTATGAAAGCTAAAAAACCACCTGTATAGATTCCATAAACTTTAGGTAAATTGTCTATAAAATTACCTTTAATCATTAGTCATCTCCTCTTTCTGAAAAGCCGAACTCTTCATCAATTTTTTCTTGTCTATTCGCAAACCAGAAAATTAATATTACGAAAATTCCAAGAGAACCCTGACAAGTGAACCAATAAGTTAGTGGATAACCAAATGGTCCCCCTACCTCATTCATTTCAGCTCCAAATAAGAAGATGCCAATTGAGAATACAAACCAGATCGCTAAAGTCATAAATAGCAAACCTCTGGTTTTTTCCCAGTGTTGTTCTTGTTTTGACATTATACTTCTCCCTTTTTAGTTATAACTGCTGAAAACCATAACGATTATAAAGAAGATTTAAAGTGTTAAAATTGCTCATATTAGGGGGATTTTTAGGTTATAAATCAAGAAAATACTGATTTTATGGGAAAATATAAACTCACGTGGAGAGATCTCTCTTGGAATGATTTCAAAGTCTATTTATTTGCACTTTTTAAAGCCTTCATACCTAAAAAAAAAATTAGCGATTTAGACGAGCTTGAGAATTTTATACAGACAAAGTCTGCCTGGGTAACTCAAGTAACTCTTTATGGATATTTAAAAACAAGAATGGGCACAAGATACGTTCTGCATTTTGAAAATGATGAATTTATGGGATCAGTCAATTTAGCTAAATGGAATATCTATTCTGTTGCTCTTCAAGATTTAACTTTTTTTACCTTTTCTAAATTAAAAGTAGATTTTAACTATCAAGAGATGAAAAATGCAGAGGAAATTTTTTTTAAAATTTTAGATGATGAAACTTCAAATAAAATGCCCCAGGACATCATAGAGGAAGCTAAAAAGAATTTTGTTGAAAGAATGAAAGGTATAAATTGGGATACATATCACAATGATCTGCCTTTTAATCCAAGCGCTTTATCGTTATATAAATGGGCTCCAATAGCAGAAGAACTAAAAAATTTAGACAGAAAGATTGTTTTAAATTCAGTAATTCTAAAATGGAATGTTGTAAAAAAAGAATTTGATGAGAGAATTAAATTTTAAATATTTTTTCTATTCTCAACTAAACTGTCAACCACACTTGGATCGGCGAGTGTTGTAGTGTCCCCAAGTTGGCCATGATCGTTGGCAGCAATTTTTCTTAAAATTCTTCTCATGATTTTCCCTGATCTTGTTTTAGGTAAGCCAGGTGAAAAATGAATAATATCTGGAGTAGCTAGAGGTCCAATTTGTTTTCTTACCCAAAGTTTTAAGTCTCTTTCAAGCTCTCCATTTTCTTGTTCTCCAGCATTTAAAGTTACATAACAATATAAACCGTTTCCTTTGATGTCATGTGGATAGCCAACTACGGCGGCCTCAGCTACTTTTGGATGAGCAACAAAAGCACTCTCAATTTCAGCAGTTCCCAAATTATGACCAGAAACTATAATTACATCATCTACTCTACCTGTTATCCAATAGTAACCGTCTTTATCTCTTCTACATCCATCTCCTGTAAAATATTTTCCGTCAAATTGAGAAAAATAAGTGTCAATAAATCTTTGGTGATCACCATATACAGTTCTCATTTGACCTGGCCAAGATTGAGCAATACAGAGCCTTCCCTCTCCTGCTCCTTTAATTTCATTCCCGTTTTTATCAACTAAAA
>CACBLI010000003.1 GCA_902540235.1 uncultured Pelagibacteraceae bacterium | reverse complement strand
GATTTATTAGCCAAACTACTTTTTACCCAGCTTGGTTTAGTTTTAATAATTAATTCCTGATTATCTTGATTTTTATTTGAAGGTTTTTTAATTAATTTACTTTTTTTATTTTTAGATTTTTTAACTTTTTTTAGTTTTCTTTTTTTAATTTTTGTTTTTCTCTTTTTAACAGATTTTCTTTTCTTAGTTCTTGATTTTTTCTTTTTTGGCATAATCAAATGTTACCCATCTTATTCAGGATTTTCCAGCTTTTAGAGTCTATTGGCATCACTGATAAACGACTTTGTTTTATAAGTAATAAATGGCTTAATTCCTTGTTTTTTTTAATTTCCTCAAGCTTCACTGGTTTATTTAATTTTTTTACAAATTTTACAGTAACAGCAACAAATCGACCAGATTTATCTGTTTTATCTAAATAATGTTCTTTTATCACTTCGACCACTCCAACAATTTCTTTTCCAATATTAGAATGATAAAAAAAACACTGATCACCTGTTTTCATCATTTTTAAATTTTTTGCTGCCTGATAATTCCGAACACCATCCCACTGGGTTCCTTTAACACCAGATTTTTGTTGTTGATCAAGAGACCACACATCTGGCTCAGATTTTAATAACCAGTAACGCATCTAATTACTTTTCCAGCTTTTAGTAAATTTATAGATAGTTTCCGCTGCTCTTTTATAACCCTCTTCATTATAATGTTCCCCTTCGCTTGTAAAAAATTTTTTTAGATTTTGTTCTTTTCCAAAGGCTTCTGTATAGAGGTCAATAAATGGTATATCTAGTTCGTTTACAATTTTCTTTACTGATAAATAATTACTATTATTATTGTTTTTATAATGAAGATAACCAGGAAGATAAACAAAAAATAATTGAGAATTTTTTTTAGATGTTAAATCTTTAGTTGACTTAAGTATTTTTCTAAACTCTTGTAATAGTTTTTTTTCTGATCGTGATGATGAAAATAATAAATTTCTCAACTCATAAATTTTGACAAATTTTATAAATAAAAGTGAAGGTTTATTTTGTCTTTCTCTAACAGAATTTAAAGCTTTTTCTCTCTCTTTTTTTTTGATTTGTAATTTTGCGAATACCAAATCGTCTATTTCATTCTGTTTTGATTTAAGATTTTGTGTAAAATCATTATTATTCAAATAATTCTTTAATATCTTATTATTTAATTCATCATTTAAATCAATAATGTCATTACTAAAATAAATCCATACAACTTTCTTTACATTAGAAGTTAAATATTCTCTTAAAGTAGCATATTCAATTAAAGGTGAATTGTAATAATAACCTAAATTTAAAGCAGATTTATTTGATAAAGTTCTTAACACCGAGGCAATATCATTTGGCCTATTTACACAGGCACCATGAGTATATGAGTCTCCGACTAATACATATTCTATTTCATTTTGATCCCATTCTTTATCTGGATTATTAAAACCATATCTGTCACTTTTATAGATTGAATAGTAACCATTTTCATTACAAAACAAAGTTTTAGAATTTGATATTCCTGATAAAGGCAAAATCTTATTTTTATCTTTAAGATGAGATCTTGGATATATTACCATTGAAATTTTATTATTTATTTTCTTTAAATCATTATAAATTTCTAATTTAGTTCTTTTATCGTATTTTTCATTTGTTCTTTTTTCAGAAAAAGTTTCTTCTAGAAGTAGTTCTTTTGAAGACAGATAACTTCTAAAAGAAAAATAAAATTCTACTAAATATAAAAAACTAATAATACTAACAAATGAAATAATTAAATAATATTTTATTTTTTGATTTAAATAAAATGTTAAAATTGAAAAAAAGATTAGTATAATTGAAATAATATAATAAATTAGATAATAATCTCTTTTTTCGCCATTCCAAATTATTTCAGATTTATAAAATGTATATAGTATTAAAAATATTGAAATAGTAAGGCAACCAGGAGAAAATATCTTTTTTATATAATTCATTATTTAAAATATTTAATGTGTTTAAGAAATAAAATATTTTGAATATATTGACAATATTATTATGAGCAAACTATTATCAAAATTACTTAACCTCTATAAGAGTGGAAATTATATCAAAGCAGAAAAAGAGTATCTTAATATAATTAAAAAATTAAAACCAAATCATGAATTACTAAATTTATATGGGGTGATTTTATTTCAATTAAAAAAATACGATCAAGCTGTTATTCAGCTAAAAAAATCTATTGAAATCAATCCTAATTACCATCAAGGGTATAACAGTTTAGGAAATATTCTTTTTAAAAAGAATGATTTCAATGAAGCTCTAGAGGCCTATCAAAAGGCTATTGATTTAAAATCTGATTATCATGAGAGTTATCACAACAAAGGAAATGTATATTTAAAATTGAAACAAATTGATAAAGCGTTAGAAAATTACAATTTATCGACTAAATATAATTCAAGTTATCTTCCAGCTATTAAAAGTAAAATTGATATACATTGTAATTTTAAGAATCATAAACTTGCCTTAGAAGAAATACAAAATTTTTTAAGTATAGAGCCAAATAATGCATCTATGTATCATCGACGAGGTGATGTATATGCGGAGATTAATGATTTAAATTTGGCTTTGCAAAGTTATGAAAAAGCCCAAATATTAAACCCAGACAAACCTTTTTTATTAGGGAGTATACAATTAACTAAAAATAAAATGTGTATATGGAGTGATTTTTTTGAGATGAAAAAACAAATTGAAGATAAAATAAAAAAATATGAAAAAGTTTCGCCTCCATATTTAGTGACTACAATGTACGACTCTCCCAAAATTCAATTTGAATGTGCTAAAGTTTGGAAAAATGAATATGAATTAAAAAATAATCAAAACTTAACTTTTTCTTTTAAAAAAAAAATTTCAAAAAAAATTAAGTTAGGTTTTTTTTCAGCTGATTTTAGAGTACATGCAATGGGTCACTTGATGGTAGGAATGCTTGAAAGTCATGATAAATCACAATTCGAGTTATATGGTTTCTACTTCGGTCCAAAAATAAAATCCAATGATACATTACACAAAAGAATTTTTAAATGTTTCGATAAATTTATAGATATTAGTTTTATGACAGATCTTGAGGTTATAAATCTGTGTCGGGAATTAGAAGTCGACATCGCCATAGACTTTATGTGTCATACAGGTGACTACAATCGTTTTAACTTATTTTTAAAAAGATTAGCGCCGATACAAATTAATTTTTTGGGTTATCCGGGCACCTCAGGGTCTAATAGTTTGGATTATATAGTAGCAGATAAAATTTTGATAGAGCCAGATGAACAAAAATTTTATTCTGAAAAGATTATTTACCTTCCTGATACTTATCAACCAAATGAAAATGAAAAAAAAATTTCTAACACAAAAGTTAAAAAAGCAAACTTTGGTCTTCCAGAGGATAAATTCATTTTTTGTTGTTTTAACAGTTATCAAAAAATAAATCCTATAATCTTTGATGCATGGGTATATATATTAAAAAATACTGAAAGTAGTGTTCTATGGCTTCTAAAAGATAATAATTTTTCACAAGATAATCTTAAATTGTTAATAAAAAAAAATGGAATTGATCCAAGTAGATTAATATTTGCTGAAAATTTAAGAATAGAGGATCATCTTCAACGAATTAAATTTGCAGACTTATTTCTAGATACTTTTCCTTATAACGCTCATACTACTTGCAGCGATGCATTGAGGGTTGGTACACCAGTTTTGACTCTTAAGGGTAATTCATTTGCAAGTAGAGTAGCTGCAAGTTTACTTAATACAATTAGTTTAAATGAACTTATTACAAACAATATTAAAGATTATAAAAAATTAGCAATAAAAATTTACGATGAAAAAAGTTATTTAGATGAAATAAAAAAGAAAATTGCTATCAATAAAAAGAATTCAAATTTATTTAAAGCTGAAATTTATACAAAAAATATTGAAAGGGCTTATAAAAAAGTACATCAAAATTATCTCGATGGGATCAAACCCCAAAATTTAGAACTATAACTTTACACCGGCTCCCTTAAGAAAGATCGCGGCTTCGTCTAAGGCCCATCTTGGTTTAGCAGGAAAATCTAATTCATTGAATTTATTTAATTTGTATTTTTCAAGTCCAACTAATGCAATCATCGCAGCATTGTCTCCGCACAGCTCAATTGGAGGAAAAATGCTCTGATAATTTTCACTCACACATAAATCTTTTAGCATGTTCCTTATATTCTTATTTGCCGCCACACCTCCAGCAACAACTAATACTTTTTTTTTCGGACTCGATTGTTTCTCGTATGCATCAAATGCAATTTTAGTTTTTTTATATAATATTTTTTCAATCGTTTTCTGGAAGGATGCTGCAAGATCAAACTTATCTTGTTCGTTTTTGATATTTTTTGATATTTTCAAAACTGCAGTTTTAAGTCCTGCAAAAGATAAATTGCAACCCCCTTTGTTAAGTATTGGTTTTGGTAAATCGAATTTATTTGGGTCACCTCTTTGAGCTAAAACTTCAATTTTAGGCCCACCCGGAAATTCGATTCCTAAAAGTTTTGCTGTTTTATCAAAAGCCTCACCTAAAGCATCATCTATTGTTGTTCCTAACCTTTTATATTTTCCAAAATTAATGACATTTAAAAATTGTGAATGCCCGCCAGAAATTAACAAAAGTAAATATGGATAGTCTAATTGAGAGCTAATTTTTGGACTCAATGCATGACCCTCAAGATGATTGACTGCAATGAATGGTTTACCTAATGATTTTGCTAGAGCCTTACCAAAACTTAGACCTACTGAAAGACAAACAACTAGCCCTGGTCCCGCTGTTGAAGCAACAGCGTCAATTTCGTCAATTTTTTTTTCACTTTCATCAATTGCTTTCTTTACGATCCAATCTATTTTTTCAATATGTGATCGAGCAGCAAGTTCTGGCACTACTCCCCCAAATTCTTTATGTATGTCAGTTTGGCTCGATACTATATTTGATAAAACTACAGGTTTTCCTTCATGATTTTCAGTAACTAAAGATGCAGCTGTTTCATCACAGCTAGACTCTATTCCAAGAATTAAGGGTTTTTTAATCATTCAAATAGTTTTTATTAATTGTACAATCCTAATACAAGAAAGAAATAAATTTATTCATGAGTAAAGAAATTATAATTGGCTCCAGGGGCAGTAAACTAGCATTGTTTTATGCTCAAATGGCTAGAGATAAAATTATCAAAAATACTGATCTAAAAGATGAAGATATTGTAATTAAAACAATAACCACAAAAGGTGATTTAGTAAAAGACAAAAGGTTATCTGAGTTTGGAGGGAAAGGTTTATTTTCAAGTAATATAGAAAAAGAATTACTTAATAAAAATATTGATATAGCTATTCATGCACTTAAAGATATGCCGACTTTAGAGTCTAAAGGACTTATGACTGAGACGTTCTTAGAAAGAAATGATCCAAGAGAAATTTTGTTATCTTTAGACAAGAAAAAATTTAGCGAACTTAAATTAAAATCAATTGTAGGAACTTCATCATATAGACGAGAATTTCAAATTAAAAAAATTAGACCTGATATTGTCTGCAAGCTCATAAGAGGAAATATCGATACAAGAATTAAAAAACTCAAAGAAGGTGCTTATGATGCAATTGTTCTATCTTATGCAGGAATTAAATGCCTAAATTTAGACAATGAAATTTCTGAAATTTTTTCTATTAACAAGATTATCCCGAGCGCAGGGCAAGGAATAATAGCTTTGCAGTGTAGAGAAAAAGATAACAAAATTATTTCGATTTTAAAAAAGATTAATCATAATGAAACTTATAAAAGAGCACATGCAGAAAGAAACATTTTAAAAGTTTTAGAGGGTGATTGCGAAACTGCAGTAGGAGCTCATGCTACAATTGATAAAGACAAGATTATTTTAGAGGCAGAACTATTTTCTTTAGATGGCACGGTTAGATTTTACGAAAAAAAAACAAGCACTTTAAATAAATTTAAACAACTTGGTATCGAAGTAGGTCAAAGTTTGAAAACGAAATCGAATAACTCTTATAAAAAATAGTATGCATATTTTATTAACTAGACCATTGGAAGATTGTTCAGAGATGATAGTAAGGTTCAAATCGTTGGGTCATCAAGTTTCTCATCTCCCATTATTAAATGTTGAGAAATTAAATTATGGTGAAATAAATTTCTCAGAATTTAAAAGTATTATCTTTACCAGTGCCAATGCAGTCAAATATTTAGATACAAAAGAAATTGATAAAAAAACATTATGTTTTTGTGTTGGAAGTGCAACTGAAAAAAAAACAAGAAGTTTGGGTTTTCAAAATGTTATATCCGCCAGTGGCAATGTGGAAAATTTAAAAGAATTAATTTTACAAAATTTTGATAAAAAAAATGGAAAACTAATTTACTTTAGTGGAGAAATTGTATCAGCTAATCTCGATGAACAGCTAATAAATGAGGGATATAATGTTAAAAGGGTAATTAACTACCGAACCAACCACATTCAAAAATTTGATAAAAAATTTGTTGATGATTTAAAACTTAATATCCCTGATATAGTTTATGTTTATTCACAGAATAGTGCATCTAGTTTTCTAAATTTTATAAAAGTTCATCAATTGGATGGCCAGTGGATGAATGTTAATTTAATGTGTATTGGTGAAAAAACCTCATCAATATTAAACGAAATTAAGTGGAAAAAGATTTTTCTTTTTAACCCTGGAGAAGAGGAGTTTTTGTTATATAAAATTTAATTATGGAAATAATAAATAATTTTTCTGATATTTTTCTGTCTGTTTGGAATAAAGGTATTTTAGGTGTTGATATCTTCCAAATATTAATTGGAATTGGAATTTTTTTAATATTTCTTATTTTTAGAGGATTGATAAGTAAACTCATAATAAAGAAACTAGAGGTCATTTCAAAAAGAACAACAAATAAGCTGGACGATACTTTTGTATCTGCATTAGATGGGCCAGCTAAATTTACTCCAATAGTTATAGGTTTTTTTATTGCAAGCTATTATATGACTTTTTCTACAGAAGGAAGAGAAGTTGTGGATACTATAAACAGGACTTTGATCACCATTCTTATTTTTTGGGTAATTCATCAAATTATTGAACCTGTTTCTTATATTTTAAGTGGTTTAGATAAACTTTTAACAAAAGAATTAATTGGATGGATTATAAAATCCTTAAAAATATTAATTTTCATTTTAGGACTTGCTGCAGTTTTGGAATTATGGGGAATTAAAATAGGCCCTATTATTGCAGGATTAGGCTTATTTGGAGTAGCAGTGGCTTTAGGTGCCCAAGACTTATTTAAAAATTTGATTTCTGGAATTTTAGTTCTGGTGGAAAAAAGATTTAAAATAGGTGACTGGATTTCTGTCGATGGAATTATCGAGGGTATAGTTGAAAAAATTGGTTTTAGATCAACAACAATAAGAAAATTTGATAAATCATTAGCGATTATTCCAAATTTTCAATTTGCTGAAAATGCAGTTGTAAATGTAAGTGAAACTTCTAATTGGTTAATAAGTTGGATAATCACTCTTCAATACGACACTACTGTTGATCAATTAAAAACAATTAGAAATCAAATAGAGGATCATATTAATAAAAGTGAGGATTTTGACGTAAATATAGGAATTGCTGTAAGGGTGGACAAATTTTCAGATAGCTCAATTGATATGTATGTTCGTTGTTTCACAAAAACAAATAGCTGGAATGAGTGGCTTTCAGTAAAAGAGAGGCTAGCTATTGCAATCAAACAAATTGTAGAGAGTAATAAAGCATCTTTTGCTTTCCCAAGTTCTTCAATTTATATTGAAAAAAAATGATTGCGATTTTTTATTTGGTTCTACAAATACTTAAACTTTACTCATATGTCGTTATAGCCAATGTAATAATAAGTTGGTTGATTGCATTTAATATTTTAAATACACAAAATAGGTTTGTTTATTCGATTTTAGAGTTTACTTATCGTCTAACAGACCCAATTTTAAATAAAATTAGACGTTTTTTACCTAATTTAGGTTCTTTAGATATTTCTCCAATCATTTTACTTTTATTGATTTGGTTTATAGAAATGTGTATGAAGCTCTACATTGCACCTATAATTTTTTAAATTATGATTTTAATTGACGGAAAGAAAATTGCTGCAGAACTTAGAGGGGAGCTTAAAAAAGAAGTCTCTGACCTAAAAGCTAAATACAATAAAGTTCCAGGCTTAACGGTAATTTTAATAGGCGACTTAACACCTAGTCAAATTTATGTAAGAAACAAAGAGAAGTCTGCAAATGAAGTTGGATTAAAATCAGATGTGGTTAAGTATCCAGACTCTGTTGAGGAAAAAGTCATACTAGATAAGATTAACGAGCTAAATAATGACGAAACAGTCTCAGGAATTTTAGTTCAGCTACCTTTACCAAAACATATTGATAAAAAAAAGGTAATAGAAACGATTGTTCCCTCAAAAGATGTTGATGGTTTTCACCCAATGAATGTTGGAAATCTCTCATCTGGTTATGAAAGTCCAGTGCCATGTACTCCTTTAGGATGTTATTTGCTTATTAAAAAGGTTGAACCAAATTTAAGTGGAAAAAAGGCAGTTATCATTGGTAGGTCAAATTTAAATGGTAAACCAATGGCTCAGCTTCTTTTGAAAGAAAATTGCACAGTAACAATTACTCATTCAAAAACAAAAGATTTAAAAGCAGAATGTTTAGAGGCAGATATTATTGTTGCAGCAGTGGGTATCCCAGAACTTGTTAAGGGAGATTGGGTAAAAAAAGATACAATTGTTATTGATGTAGGAATTAATAAAACAGATAATGGAATAGTTGGAGATGTAGCATTTGAAGAAGTTTCAAAAAATGCAAAGGCATTAACTCCAGTACCAGGCGGTGTTGGACCTATGACAATTGCTTGCTTATTGAAGAACACGGTAACTTGTTTTAAAAGATTCCAGAAATAGCAAAATATCAAAAAAGCGACAATAAAGTATTAAACATTAAATCTGTTTAAAATTAAGATTTGTAATTGTTTATTTTTTTAAAAAAATTAAAATAATTTAATGAAAAAACCAAAATACCCTTATCGAATAGCAATTTTAATGATGATACTTACTGTTCCGCCTATAGGAGCAACCCAACTAGGTTGGTATTTATATGACCGACAAACTGGATACGATTATGGTATGATAGTTGGCACATTTTCAGTTATATACGCAGCTTGGTTAATGTATGAAAAAAATTGGCGTGAGGAAGATGAGGATTAATCTATGGAAAAAATAATTTTTTTTGCTTTAGTGATACCAATTCTTGGTTTTGTTTTATATTTAGGTGCTACAGCCATCATGAAAGGTTTTAGTGCTAAAAGTGCAAATAAAACAAATGAAAACATTGAGACTGAAAAAATTGAGGAGACCTTGAATGAGGAAAATAAACTTAGTGATGAAATTCAAAAACTAGACCAACTTTTAAAAGATGGGGTTTTAACCCAAGAAGAATTTGAAAAAGCAAAAAAAAAATTATTAGATAATTAATTATAATTAAGTAGTTTCTTTAATAAGCCAAACTCACCTATTTTGTAAATAATAGTGTCTTCTTTTTTAAAACCATATTTTTCTGCACTAGCTTTAAATCTTACTGGTGGTTCCATTATAGGTTCTAAAGATAAAACAAAAGTACCCCAATGCATTCCAATTACTTTTTTACTCTTTAAATTTTTTGCAACTTCTAAAGCTTCCTCAGGATTAGTATGATAAACAGATTTATCTTTATAGGGCATAATTGGAAAAAAATTGTATGCTCCAATATTAATAAATGTAAGATCAATTGGACCGTATTTGTTACCTATGTCTTTATAGATATTTCCAACCCCTGTATCACAACTAAATAACAATTTTTTACCTTTATATTCAATCAAAAAACTTCCCCATAAGGTTTTGTTTGTATCTGTAAGACTTCTTTTTGACCAATGAACAGCAGGCAAAAGAGTAATTTTTAAACTTTCGTTTATTTTAATTTCACCATACCAGTCCATTTCATTTACATCTTCATAACCATTTTTTTTAAAATATTTTCCAAGTTTTAGTGGAAGTAAAACTTTAACTTTTTTAAAAGGAAATTTTCTTATCGTCATCATATCCTGGTGGTCATAATGATTGTGAGTAAGTAAAAAAATATCTGTCTTAGGAATTTCATTTAACTCAAGTGCTGGTTTTGTAAATCTTTTTGGGCCAAAAATAAGTGGCCCGGCGTTTTTAGAGAACACAGGGTCAGTGATTATTGTAGTTTGACCAAGTTTTATTAAAAACGTTGCATGCCCAATCCAAGCCATATAATCATCTTCTTGATATTTCTTCAGATCTGATAAAACTTTTTTTTTTTCAATTACATGCTCTTTAGGAACTGTCATATCTAGTTTCTTTTTTTCTTTATTAAAAATTTTGAAGGACCATCTAATGTTAGGGTCAGCTTTAGGTGAACCCTCAGGATTTCTGAAACTACCGTCTACTAAATGGTGATAGGGTTTTCTTTGCACTTTGACTAATTTTTTTTATTTAGAGTTTTTATTATTATCTCTTCTAAGGTTCTACTAATTATTATTGTACCTCTTTCGTTTGGATGTATGCCATCACTTTGATTAAATTCAGGCTTCATAGCTACTCCCTCTAGTAAAAAAGGAATAAGCTCAATTTTGAATTCTTTGGCTAAATCAGGAAAAATTTTGTCAAACTTTTTTTTATAAGTAAAACCATGTGAGGTTGGAGCAATCATTCCAGCTAGAATAATTTCAATATTTTTATCTTCAGCAATTTTTATGATTTTTTCTAAATTGCTTTTTGTTTCTTTTGGCTCGATACCTCTTAACATGTCATTGGCGCCTAAACATAAAATTATTAGATCTATATCTGGCTCAGTTAAAGTCCAATCTGCTCTATTTAAACCACCTGAAGATGTGCTACCAGAAACACTGCCATCAACAATCTCAATATTATAACCCTTTGCTTCTAAATTCTCTTCTAAAACGACTGGTAAACTATCGGCATCAGATAAACCATAACCCGCCATCAAACTATCACCAAATAACACAACCTTTTCGAGTGAATATGCATTAATGGTTAGTAGACAGATAATAATTATTTTAATAATAAAACTTTTGTTCATGAGCACTCTTCTTAAATTAAAAAAAATAAATCTTAAATACCAAACTGGTAAAGATAATATTAGCATTTTGAAAGATATAAATTTGACCACAAAAAAAAAAGAGACTATTTCAATAGTTGGTGAAAGCGGTTCAGGAAAAACAAGTTTAATCATGTTAATTGGTGGTTTAGAGCGTCCAACTTCAGGCAAGATATACTTTCTAGACAAAGAAATTACAAAATTGAGTGAAGACGAAGTATCAAAAATCAGAAAAAAAAATATTGGTATAATTTTTCAGTCTTTTTATCTAATCCCCAATTATACAGCCCTAGAAAATGTAACCTTAATTCTTGAATTAAATAAATTCAAAAATCCTGAGAAAGAAGCAAAATCTCTTTTAGATAGATTTGGCTTAAAACATCGACTAAACAATCTACCCAGCCAGTTATCTGGAGGAGAACAACAACGTGTCGCTATCGCGAGAGCTATTGCTATGAAGCCAGAGCTAATTCTAGCTGATGAACCTACAGGAAATTTAGATACAGAAAATTCCGATATGATTTCTAAAATTTTATTTAGGTATGTTAAAGAGGAAGGTTCCTCATTAATTATGGTAACACACGACCCAAAACTTGCTAACCGCGCAAGCAGAAAAATTAAAATTATAGATGGAAAAATTAAATAAATTTTATCAATACAAGTTTATCTTAATATATGCTCTGAGAGATTTAAAAAGGAACTATAAAAAAATCTCAAGTATAATCATCACCCTGTTCATAAGTCTTTTTATATTAAGTGCAATATTTACTATTGAGGATAGTTTGAAAAAAGAACTCAAAGAAAATGCCAAAGAGCTTTTAGGTGGAGACTTGGAAATTGATTATAATAGAAATCAAGGAAATATAGATTTATTAAATAAAGTTGAAGAGTTTACAATTATTTCAGAGATGGTTGAATTTAGCACAATGCTCTCAACAACAAATCGAAAGAAAAATAAATCTTTGTTCACTAGAATAAAAACTGTTGATCAAAAATATCCTTTATATGGTGAGGTAACTTATGAACCTGCTGGTGCTTATGAAAGAATGCAAAATGAACCTTATACAATTTTAATTAATGAGAGTTTATCAAAAACCTTAAATATCAAGACAAATGAAATTGTAAAAATTCAAGATCAAGAATTTCTAGTTATTGGTAAGGTAAGATCTGTTCCAGATGTAAGTGGATTTGTGACTTTTGGAGATTGGGTTTTAACAGGTAAACAAACTTTGGCTATCTTAAAACTTAATGGAATAGGAAATTTTTTAAATTACGAATACAAGGTAAAATTTAATAATAATGATGACCCAGAAATGATTATAAAAAAAATCGAAAGTATTTTTAAAGACGATCAAAAGGTAAAAATTAGATATCCAGAAAATGCAGCAAGTGGATTAAAAAGAGTAATTGGTAACTTTTCACAATTTTTATCCCTTGTCTCAATAAGTGCGATGCTAATTGCTGGTATTGGAATTGCTAATACTCTTCTGTCTTTTATAAATCAAAATAACTTGTCTATAGCAGTAAGAAAGGCTTTAGGTTTCTATTCTGGCAATATTAAAAAACTTTATTATCTTCAATTAGTAATATTATTATTTATAATTACTATTTTGGCGTATTTCAGTAGTTTACTAATTGTGCCATTAGCAGACAAATATTTGTCAAGTAGCTTTGGACTTAAGATAAATTTATTTTTTTCTTTTTTTAATTTTTTTAAAATATTTTTAATAGGTTTGTTAGTTTTGATAATTTTTTCAATTCCTACAATTAGTTCTATTGATCAAGTCAAAGCCTCAAGTCTATTTAGAAATGTTTTCCAAAATTTACAATTTTATTATTCAAAGAAATTAATTTTTATGAGTATTTTTATGTTATCAATTTTGATTTTAATATTTACATATAGATCAGAAAATCTTACTTATAGTCTTGGGTATTTTGGGGCATTTTTTATTTGTTTGATTATATTTTTTCTACTTTCAAAATTGATCATATTTTCATTAAAAAAGTTTAGATTTAATTTGAGCACTACTTTAAAAGTATCTATTAAAAATATTACACAATCAAAAAGTATCACACCTATAACAATTATGTCTTTAGGCTTAGGTGTTACATTACTTTTGACTTTGGCATTAGTTGGAACTAACTTTAAAAGAGAAATAGCAAAATCAATACCCGACATCGCTCCTGATTATTTTTTTGTGGGTATTCAAAATGGAGAGCGTGAAAAGTTTGAACAAAGAATTTTATCAATGGATCCTGCTGCTAATATTGAAATTGTGCCAATGGTCTCTTCAGGAATAGTGAAGATTAATGGTATAAATCCAAACACATATATTACACCTGAAAATGATAGTTATTGGGTTATAGGTAGTGAACGGAGATCATCTTGGACAACAGAAGTTCCTGACGATAATCTAATTATTGATGGTAAATGGTGGGATTTGTCTAAACCTAACCAACTTCAGATATCATTAGACGCTAAGGTTGCAAAAGATTTTAACATTAAATTAGGGGATATATTTACTTTAAATATCTATGGTAGAGAAATTGATGGTGAAATAGTCAACTTTAGACAAGTTGATTATAGAGATCTTAATATAAATTTTGCTATGCTGTTTAATCCTGACTTTGCAAAAAATATTCCTCACGAATATTTAGCGACCACAAAGTTCTATAATTTAAATAAATTTGATGAAACAAAAATGCTTGAAATTTTACCTAGTTTATCAATGATTAAAATTGCTGATTATTTAAACAAAGTAACAAATGTTTTAAATAAAGTTTTCATAGCAGTTATTGTAATTTCAACTGTCACTATCGTTATTGGTTTAATTGTAATATCAAGTGCAATAATGGTCCAAGGAAAAGTAAGAGAATACCAAAATTTGGTTTTTAAAATTTTAGGTTTTTCAAGAAAAGAGATTATTTTTTCTTCGCTGATTGAATTTATGATTATTTTTATATCTGTAATAATGATTGCAGTTTTGTTCGCTGTAGTTGGTTCAAAATTTATTATAGAAAATATATTTGAGTTATTCTGGGAGTTCGATCTTAAAGTGTTGATTTATCTTGGTTTATCTATTGGTTTAGTAACGTTGGTGTTAATATTGTTAACTAATATCAAATATTTAAATCCAAAGGTTTATCCACTTATTAGAAATCAATAATCACTAAGATTTATTTAGCCTTCTCCATCAGCCAAAGGTTATCACCCGCCAAAAAGTAAATTTTTCCATCTTTTGGATGAACTTGTATATCTCTAATTCGTCCAATTTCATCTTTAAAAATTATATCTTCTTTTATATTGGACAAATCATTGAAGATTAGTTTTCTTAAGGATTGATCTTTTAATGATGTAATTAAAGCATGACCATTCCACTCATTAAATTCATTTCCTTCATAAATTGTAATTGCACTTGTTGCAATTGAAGGTACCCAATATTGGATTGCTTTTGTAAAGCCTGGTTTCCATTTAGGTCCTATTGGCAGACCAGAGTAATTTTTTCCTCCCCATCCTAAAATTTTCCAACCATAATTTTCACCCTCTTTAACCTCACCAAACCAATCGCCACCCTTTGCTCCGTGATTACTCATGTAAATTTTTCTATCAAATGGAGATAAAGCTAAACCTTGAGGATTTCTTACCCCAATTTGATATATCTCTGGAAGCCAGTCGGATCTCCCTTTAAATCTAGGATTGTCCTTTGGAATACTTCCATCTAGATTTATTCTTATAATGCTACCTGGATGTTTTGTTGGATCTTGCGCGATCATACCCTTGCCTCTTTCACCGGCAGATGCAAAAAGATAGTTATCTTTAATAACTAATCTTGATCCAAAGTGATAACCAGAATTAATAGGAGGATTAGCTTGAAAAATATTTTTAAATTTTAATTTTTTTTTGGAAAATTTTGTTTTTGCAATAGAGGTGCTGGTTTTGCCATTACCTCTATTTTCTGTGTAAGATACATAAATAAAATCATTTTTAAAAAGAATATCTAGTATTCCACCTTGGCCGTGTTCTAAAAAATTAAGATTGTGCTTTATTTCAGAAACTTGTTGTGAAACTATATTTACGATTTTTATTTTCCCACTTTTTTCAGTTATAATAATCTCTTCATTATTAATAAATGATGAGCCCCAAGGATCATTTAAATTGGCAATTTTTTTTAAATCAAAATTTTTTGCAAATGAAAGGTTTGTTAAGAGTAAGAATAAAGATACTGAAAAAATAAACTTTCTCACTTTACGAGAGCTTTGATCTTCCACCATCAACCGCTATAATTTGACCTGTCACCCACGAGCTATCATCTGTAATAAGAAATTTAGCTAAAGAGGCCGAGTCCTTTCCTTCACCCAATCTTTTTAATGGATGAGCTTTTGCAATTCCATCTGCTAAAGCCTTGTTCTTTAACATTGGTTCTGCGATTTTAGAATTGGTTAAACTTGGTGCTATGCAGTTTACTCTTATGTTTGGAGCAAATTCTGCAGCTAAAGAAACTGTCAAACCCTCAACAGCAGCTTTTGTAGATGCAATTATTGCATGATTTGTAAAACCTCTTTGAGCAGCAACTGTGGAAAATAAAACAATTGAACCTCTGTTTTTTTTTAAACTGTCCTGGTATCCTTTTATAACTTCTACAGCTGAATATAAATTTAATTTCATACATTTGTTAAAATCTTGCTCATTTACCATTCTTAATGGTTTTAGATCAATTGATCCCACACAATAAGCAATACCTTTTACTTCAGAAATATCATTTTTGACCTTATCTAGAAATCCATCTCTCAAAACATCAGCTATTGTAAATGTACAACCTAATTTTTCGGAAATATTTTTTGTTTCATTTTCATTTCTACCTACTAAATGAATTGGATTTCCTGAATTTACTAATTGTTCAGCTAAACTAGAACCGATGGAACCTGTCGCACCAAAAATTAGATATTTTTCTGACATAAAAATTTTTATTAGTTATATTTAAATATGAAGTTATTTTTTATACTTGGCAATCAATTATTTCCACCAAAATACTTAAACCGCTTCAAAAAAGACCACCTTTTTTTTATGGCAGAGGATTACCAATTATGCACTTATGAAAAACATCACAAGAATAAAATCCTTCTCTTTTTATCGTCAATGCGTTCACATGCTGAAACTCTTAAAAAAGATAAGTTTAAATTAGAGTATTTTAAAATTGAGGACAAAGAATTTAAAGACGATTATTTGAAGAAATTAAAAAAAACAATTAATTCAAAAAAAATAAAAGAGATCTCCAGTTTTGAAGTTGAGGACAAATTTTTTGAAAAAAAAATTGATCAGTTCACTAAAAAAGAAAAAATTAAATGGAATATTGTTCAAACTCCAATGTTTTTAAACTCAAGAGATGATTTCAAACAATATCTTTCAAAATCAAAAAAACCATTCATGGCAACTTTTTACAAGGAAGTCAGAAAAAAATCTGGAATATTAATGGGTTCTGATGGAAATCCTATAGGAGGTAAATGGAGTTTTGATGAGGATAATAGAAATAAGTTACCAAAAAATATTTCTATTCCAAAGTTTCCAAAAATTAATGAGACTAATCACACTAAAAAATTAAAACCTATTATTGAAAAATTATTCAAAGATCATCCAGGAACAACCAAAAACTTTTGGCTTGCTACAGAATATAATGACGTGGTCAGATTATTAAATTTTTTTATTAAAGAAAAATCAAATTTATTTGGTGATTATGAGGACGCAGTTGATCAAAAAGATAATATTTTATTCCACAGTGCTTTAAGTCCTTATATTAATTTAGGTTTAATCACTCCTGAATTTATTATCAAAAAAGTTTTAGATTTTCATAAGACTAAAAAAATCAGATTAAATTCTTTAGAAGGTTATGTGCGTCAGGTTATAGGATGGAGAGAATTTATGAGAGGAATTTATCAAAGCTATTCAAATGAAATGGAAACCAGAAACTTTTTTAAACAAAATCGTAAAATGAAAAAGTCATGGTACGAGGGCACGACTGGTTTACCTCCACTAGATTATGCAATCAAAAATGCTTTAAATCATGGATGGTCTCATCACATTGAAAGATTAATGATCTTATCAAACATCATGAACCTTTGTGAAATAAAACCTACCATTGTTTATAAATGGTTTATGGAAATGTTTGTAGACTCCTCAGATTGGGTAATGGTACCTAATGTCTATGGCATGGGATTATTTAGTGATGGAGGAATATTTGCCACGAAACCATATATTTGTGGATCAAGTTACTTTATGAAAATGATGGATTTTAAAAAAGGTGATTGGTGCAATATAATGGACGGTTTGTATTGGAGATTTATTGATAGAAATAGAAAATTTTTTTTGAAAAACCCAAGGTTATCCATGATGGTAAAAATTTTCGATAAAATGAAAAATGATAGAAAAAAATTAATTCTTCCTGCTGCAGAAAAATTTATTAAACAAAACACACTTTAGTGAAAAAAGAGAGTCTTCCCTTTAAAATCTGCATTATTTGTAAAAGACCTTTTACTTGGCGAAAAAAATGGAAGTTAAATTGGGAAAGAGTTAAGTATTGCTCAAAAAGATGTTCTAGCAAAAAAACATGAACTTAGAAAAATACAAATGGAAAAGTAGAATTTTACTTGTTTCTATGCCTAATTATAGGGATAGAATTTATCTTGAGGCAAAAAAAATATATCAAGATAAAATAAAAGATTTCCATAAAAGATATGTAAAATTAATTTGTAAGATTAATAAAAAAAAAAAACCATCTATTAATCTAATTGGTTTTGATGGAAAATCTAAAAAGATGATGGATAAACTTAATTATAAAATGGTTTTTAAAATGATAGACAAAATGCCAATAAGTAAAAAATTTAAACCAATAAATTTGTCACTGTATTCAGATTATAATCCTAAAACCACTACTCAAGGTTTAGGATTTAAAAACAAGGAAAAAGCTCTTTACACAATCAAAACTATCAATAATCGTTCAATTAAGTATCAGGTTAACGTCATTGCAACCATGCTGGGTAGAGCGAAGAACCATCCTAACAAAACTGAGGATATGGAGGATGCTATAAAAATATTTGGTGATTGGATGAAAAAGTATAAAAGTAAAAAAAATGAAAATAAAAATGATTAATTATTTAAAGAAATTAATAGTTTTGTTTTTTCTACTAATTCCGAATAATCTGAGTGCTGATTTTTTTGAGGATATAACAAGTCAAATTGTAGAGAATCCTAAACGACTTAGTTATGGAGTTTCCGTTACAGATGTAAATCAAGATGGAAATTTTGATTTTATAGTTACTGGATTTGGTTATTTGAATTTAGCTTTATCCTACGAGAATGGAAAACTGGTTAATATTGTAAATCAAAAAAAATTTTCCGATGAATTTAGACGTACGATTGGTGTTGCTGCATGTGATATAGATAGAGATGGATATGAGGAAATATATTTTCTCAACACTGATACATATAGTGGAACAAAAAAATATTCAGACAGACTGATAGATTTAGAGAAAGGCAAGTTTATTGATTTATTTGAAATTGAGAAAAATCAGAAAGATCTTAATTTAACTGCAGGTAGGTCAGTTGTTTGTGTTGATAGAAAAGGAGACGGTAATTATGGTGTATATGTTGCTAACTATGGAGGACCCACAAGATACTACGAATATAATGATGACATATTAGTTGATAAATCGGTTCAATTGAACCTGGCGAAAGTTACAGGTGGTCGTGCTGTCGTGGCAGGACATATTATTTCTGATAAGATTGATGTATTTGCGGCTAATGAAAGAGGAGCAAATTTTTTATATAAAAATGATAAAGGTAAATTTTTAGACGTCGCTTATGAATATAGAGTTCAAGACGTCCTTCAAAATGGGAGGGGTACAGCTTTGTCAGATATTTATTATCGAGGAAGGCTTGATATTCTAAATGGAAATTGGGGTGGATTTCATAGAGCATACGTACTTAAAAATGATATTTTTGAGGATATAGCAAAACCACCTTTTGATGAGCCATCAAGAATAAGAACTGTTATTTCAGCTGATTTAGATAACGATGGTTACGACGAAGTATTCTTGAATAACATTGGTGAACCTAACAAACTTTTTAAAATTTTAGAAAATGGTTTGATAAAACAAATACCTCTAGATGTTGGTTTAGAACCAGATGGATATGGAACAGGAGCAGCTGTAGCTGACATAGATAACGATGGTGTATTAGAATTGTTAGTTTCACATGGAGAGAGTTGGGATCAACCATTGTCTTTGTATAGGGCAAAAGTAGATCCTGATAATAAATATTTAAGGATAAAACCTTTAAACCAATATGGTGCACCCGCTAGAGGAGCAACAGTAACATTGATTTCTAATTTAAGAAAACATTCTAAAACAATCGACTCTGGATCTGGATATCTTTGCCAAATGGAGCCAGTAGCTCACTATGGAATTAGAAAAAATGAAAAAGATATAAAAATTCAAATAAAATGGACAAATGGTAAAACTAAAACAATTTCAGTTAAAGAATTAAACCAAACGATTATTTTAAATCAATAATAATCAGTTTAAAGGTTGAAGAACTCTATTGATAAAATGAATCACACCATTTGAAACTTCAATATCTGCAGTTACAACTTCAGCCTCATTTATATAAACTATACCATTAACTTTTTTTATAGTTACTTCCTCACCATTAATTGCTTTTAGTTTTATTTCACTATCTATATCTGAAGAGGTTATTTTTTTTGAAAAAACGTGTCGTCCTAAAATATTTACAAGTTTATCTTTATTATCTTCTCTCAATAAACCATAATATGTTTGTGCACTAATGGCAGCAAATGCGTCATCTAAAGGTGCAAAAACAGTAAATGGTCCTTTACCTTTTAAGTTTTCGTTAAGACCTGATTTAGAGAGAGTTTCATTTAATTTTGTGAATTTCCCAGTTTCATTAAGTTTATTAATTACACTTCCAAATGTTATTGATGGAACAATCATCATGATTAGGGTAAAAAATATTACATAAAATCTTTTCATTGGACTTTAATAACTTTAAATTTATAATTTGAAAGTAAATTAGGTGCGGCAAATGATAAAAAATTTTTTATATTAATTAAATAGATGAATTTTTCAAAAAGTATCTTCAAATTTGTTATTATTTTCATCCTAACTTTATCTTTTTCCAATATTTCAAATTCAGTAGAAAAAAATTATTATAAAGATTTAATAACAGATTGGTCTAGAATCTTTCCAGACAGTAACAGAAATGCTGCTGGTCCAAAATTTTTCAAATATATAATTGATAAAGATATAAATTATGATGATTTCATTGAATACAACAAACTTTATTGTGCTGTATCTGGTTCATTGATTGATCCAAATAGCGAGCCAGATTTTTTATTTGTTAATGAAAGAGAAACCAAAAAGAAAATATGTGGTGATTATTATAAATGTTGTATTCCATGTTCATGCGATATCATGAAATACTCTGAGGTTGAAAAAATGAAACATAAATTTGAAGATGGCTTCAAGGAGTTTTTTGTTTTTACGATTAAAAATCCATGTGGAAAAAAAGATTTTCCTGACAGGGTAAATAAAAATTATTTCTGTAATGGAGATAAAATTAATGACAAACAAGTTTATGAACTAAACGGTCGAATAGTTATTGGTTTATTACATAATGGTAAAATTTGCACAAAGGACGAGATGGATTTTGTAAAAAGTCATCAGGTAACTGGTAGATTTTGCGAATTAAGAAACAACACACCTATAGAAAATTTAAATGCAGGTATGGGTGATATTTTCATCAAACTTGCAAGATAGAATTTATGAATAATAAGATTTTTGAGTGGGCAGGTGTAATTACAGCAATATTATACTCATTATTCGTAGCTTTGAATATTGGTATAGAGTTTTTTGGTTTTTGCTTATTACTTATATCTGCAATCTTAATTGGAATTTGGGCTTATAGGGGCGGTCATAGAGGAATATTATTTTTACAATTTTTTTATGCCACGGCAGGAATTATTGGAATGTTAAGGTGGTTTTAATTTAAAGACGTAATTATTTTAGGAATATAATTTTTAAAATTGAAAAAACCTTTATTACAATAATGCCAAGAATATTGATCGAGTTTTCTATATAAAAAATCTAATTTATAATCATTTGAGTTTAAATAATCCAGGTTTTCACCAACAGTTGGATATAAGGCAATAACTTTCTCATTTATATTTTTAATTTCACTTATATCTACTATTTCACAGGCTATAGATTTATTTTCTAACCTTAGTTTTTGATCCTTAATTAAAAGTGATTTAAATTTGATAACTTTTTCACTTAGCTTGATAGATCTATTTTCATTTTTATTTGAAATTATATAGATTTTTTTAAATTTGTTATTTTGAAAATCGGTGGTTTCAAATGATAAATTATTTTCAAAAATAAAAAGATTTCTATCACCAATATTTTTACTACTAAAATCTTGTTTAATTATTGAGTAAGTTTTTTCAGAAACTTTCGGAGGAGCATTTTCATTCAATTTAATATTATTAAATCTATTATTAGTGAATTTTTTAATATTCCATTCGCTAGCTAGATAATGTTTTCCTTGTGTTTGAATTCCAGCTACCCATCTCCAACCAAGGGTATTAGACGCAGAATCACCATCATAAAGATGTTGCATAAAAAATTCTGCTCCTAATTGCCAAGGTAATTCTAAAGTAAAAATCCAAATACTAGCAAACCACATTCTTGTATGATTATGTAAATAGTTATTTTCTTTAAGCTCTGTTACCCAGTAATTAAAACATTCAATATTGGTTTTGCCATCTATAGCATTTTTGTAATTTTGGTTATCTTTATATTCTTTTCGAATTTTATTTAACTGTACTAAATAATCTGTCCAAACGTTTGGTCGTAATTCTAACCAACCTTTCCAATATGTTCTCCATAAAACTTCTTGAATAAATTTTTCATTTTTTGAAAAAGAAAATTTGCTAAGTGATTTTTCAATAACTTCTTTCTCGCTGATAACCCCATGAGTAATATATGGAGATAAACCTGATATATTTGTTCTTTTTTCTGGACCGAAATCAAAATTTCTTAGTTTGGAATATTCGGTAAGATTTTTTTCTATAAAATTATTTAATCTATTTAAGGCCGCGGCCTTTGAGGCTTCAAATTTCATTTTGACTTATTTTGATTTTTTTTTCTTTAGACCAAGTTTATCGCTATGTCTTAATCTTAAAATAACAATTGCACCTGCAATTAGAACTATAGCAACAGCTTCATAAACTAAAGCTGTTGGATCCATTTCCTTACCTTGAAGAATAATAAATCGAGCTAAAGCAGTAATAGCAATTAATAATGGAAGAGTAATACTAATTGATTGCTGGTTCCAAAATACTCTTACCATTGCAAGTACTTCTAAGTAAAGAAACATCAACAATAAATCTGCTAAAGTCACTGATCTATTTTCAAACATCTTGTACATTTCTATACCAACTGCAATAACCGTGCTTATTAAAATGATAACCATTAAAATAAGCTGTAAATTTTTTGCTATTTTTTCCATTATTTATCTTTACTAAATGGTAACCATTTTTCAAACACAGATTTAGAAGAACCATCATAGGGGATAGAATACGAATACGGATTAGGACTAGTTAAGACCTCTATTCCTTTTGAAAAAACAAAAATAAAAACGATCACAAAAACTAAAACCATTATTTTAAATGGATCAAAATTTTTAGTCTTGAAAACGCTCGTTGAACTCTCCTCAGCTCTGTGGAAATGTTTAAATGTCATGTAGACTGCAAATATTAATCCAACATGAGCTATGAAAAGTCCCGCCCACCCAAATGCGAAAGTGGTATATGAAAAAACGTATAAACTGAAAACAGTGGTCCAAATAAAACTTAAGACTAACAGAATTTGCAATCTTACTGTTTTAGGTAAAGATCTTAAATCATTTTTACTGTCATCAAACAAAATGTTTGCAGTATCTCTCATCCAATTTTTAAACGATTCCATTATTGTAGAATATAGTTTTCTAAAAAATTTAACAATTAATAAATTGTCCTAAAATTAATTAAGATTGCAGTTTTTTCTTGTGAAAATTAATAAATTTTTCAACATAAATTTTATTGAATGTTTTATTTTCCTCAAAAGAAACTCTTTTCAGAGAGTAGGCGGAACTTTTTGTTTGTCTAGAAACAATCATGATATTTCCTTTGTAAAGTTTAAGTTTTACAATTCCATTAACTTTATTCTTTTTATAATCTACAATTTTTTGAAGTTTTAATCTTTCTTTTGAAAACCAATATCCATTGTATATAAGTTCAGCGTACCTAGTCATTATATTATCTTTGTCATGCATTGTTTTTTTATCTAAAGTAACAGACTCTATAGCTCTGTGCGCATTGATTAATAGTGTTCCACCTGGAGTTTCGTAAACTCCTCTCGATTTAATTCTTAAAAATCTGTTTTCTACAAGATCAACTCTGCCTATACCATTTTTTCCAGCTATTAGATTTAGCTTTTCAAGTAATTTTGCTGGCTGTAATTTTTTTCCATTAACTTCAATCGGATCTCCGTTTTTAAATTTAATTGATAAATAAGTTGCTTTGTTAGGAGCTTTTTCTGGTGAAATAGATCTTTGGAAAATATATTCTGGTGCTGAGTTTTTTGGATTTTCTAAAACTTTTCCTTCGGTAGAGGTATGAAATAAATTATCATCAACAGAAAAAGGTGGAGCACCTTTTTTATCTTTTGGAATTGATATATTATTTTTTTTTGCATAATTTATTAAATCTGACCTAGACTTTAGTTTCCAAATTCTCCAGGGGGCAATTATTTTTATTTTTGGCCCAAAATAATGATAACCTAGCTCAAACCTCACTTGATCATTACCTTTTCCAGTTGACCCGTGAGAAACTGCATAAGCATTAAATTTTTTTGCAACTCTAATCTGGTCTTTAGCTATCAGTGGCCTAGCTATTGAGGTTCCTAACAAATAGGCACCTTCGTAAATTGCATGACCTCTTAACATCGGAAAGACATAATCTTTTATAAATACGTTTTTCAAATCCTTAATGACTATTTTTCTTACGCCAAGTTTTTTTGCATTAGAAATAATTTTTTTTTTATTAATTTTCTGTCCAATGTCAGCTGTATAACAAATAACTTCAGCTTTATAGTTTTCTTGTAGCCATTTTAAAATTATTGATGTGTCTAAACCTCCAGAGTAAGCAAGAACGATTCTTTTTTTTAATTTCATTAACTAACTGCAAGCTTTTTTGGCAGTATTATATGCTTTAGTGAAACCCAACAGTGAATAATGGTCAATGGTTTGCGAACCCTTTTCGTTATAACCAGCAATCATTATTCTAGAACCTTTTTTCATCACTTTAACCATTATATTTTCTTTCTTACTACTTGTCATCCATGCGAAGCCCTGTTGTTTTATATCAAATTTAAATTTATTATTTCCTGAGGTTGCTAGTACAGAATTATTTTTATTAAATTCATAACCTGCAGTGGTGCTAATTTCATTGGAAATTTTTTCACTTGGCCTAAAAGTTACAAATAATCTTGCATCTCTTTTGTTTTTTTTTGGAGCTTGCAAAACAGGTATTGATTGTGCAAAGCAAACTTTTCCTGATTGTTCTGAGATTACCATTACTTCCCAATCCTTGTATTTGCCAACTTTTTTTAGATCTGCTGCGAATGTTTTTTGAGTAAATAGTACTGAAATTATGACTGATAAAAATAAAAATTTTTTAATTAAGGGCATGGATTTGGATATTTTTTTTGAATTTTATTAATCTCATTAATTATCTCATTTGATAAAGTTACATTTACACTTTCTATGTTTGTTTTCAACTGTTGCATTGTCGTTGCACCAATAATTACACTTGTTGTAAAAGGCTGTATTTCACAAAATTTCAATGACATTTGCGTAAAATCGATATCAAATTTTTTTGAGATCTTGTAGTATTCTTCAATAGCTTTTTGACCATTTTCATTTTTATATCTGGTAAAGTCTTTAAATAATTTCATTCTAGATTTTTCAGGAAGATTATTATTTCTATATTTTCCTGTTAGGTAGCCAAACGCTAACGGTGAGTATGCTAATAATCCACTCTTTTCTCTGACAGAAATTTCAGCTAATCCAACTTCGTAGGTTCTATTAAGAAGATTGTAGGGGTTTTGAACTGACATCATTTTGGGTAATTTCTTTAATTTAGACAATTCTAAAAATTTAGATAAACCCCATGCAGTTTCATTTGATAAGCCTATATATCTAATTTTACCTTGAATGATAAATTGATTTAGACTTTCTAAAACTTCCTCAAAAGGTGTCCAATCATTGTCATCTTCATCGTGTTCGTAACCATGTTTACCAAAAAAATTTGTATTTCTCTCTGGCCAATGAAGTTGATACAAATCTATATAATCAGTTTTTAATCTTTTTAGACTCTCTTCTAACGCTAAACTAATTTTTTTTTTGCCAAAATTATTGCCACCTCCACGAATGTATTTGTTGGATGTGTTACCACATACTTTAGTTGCAAGAATAACCTCTTTCCTTTTTTTATTTTTCTCAAACCAATTTCCAATTATCCTTTCAGTTTCACCGTACGTTTCCTTCCTCATCGGTATGGAATAAATTTCAGCTGTGTCCCAAAAATTTACCCCTTCACTTAAGGCGTAATCCATTTGTTCAAAACCCTCTTTTTGAGTATTTTGCTCACCCCAGGTCATTGTACCGAGACAAATTGTACTTACATTAAGGTCAGTATTCCCTAATTTTTTATAATTCATTTAGGTTTTTTTAGTGTTAATTTTTGTTAATCTTTTAAGGCATCTTGAATAATTAGTAAAAGATTATATATTTCTTCCATAATGGAATTTAATAAAAAAGGAATACTCGCAAGAGCAAAAGCTGCATCACAGGAAACTGCTGTAACAGATGAAGGTTTAAGAGCTTACATGCTCAAAGTTTACAATTATATGGCAACAGGGGTTTTGCTTACAGGAATAATCGCACTCATAACGTTTAAAATGTCGGTGGTCACTGATGCTTCTGGTGCAATTGTTGGTCTTACACAAATAGGTAATTCAATTTATATGTCAGGTTTAAAATGGTTGGTGATGTTAGCTCCACTTGGAATTGTTTTTTACATGAGTTTTGGAATTAATAAAATGAGTGCCTCAAAAGCACAAACAACATTTTGGATCTTTGCTGCGTTAATGGGATTATCTTTATCATCAATTTTATTAGTTTACACTGGCATGAGTGTTACAAGAATTTTCTTCATAACTTCCGCAACATTTGGAGCGATGAGTATTTATGGCTACACAACTAAAAGAGACCTCACAAAATTAGGATCTTTTTTAATGATGGGCTTAATTGGAATTATAATAGCTTCAATAGTAAATATCTTTATGAAATCATCAATGATGTATTTTGTGATCTCAATTTTAGGTGTTTTAATATTTGTTGGTCTAACGGCATATGACACTCAAAAAATAAAGAACATGTATACAGCTAGCGACACAGGTGAATTAATGGGTAAAAAAGCTGTGATGGGAGCTTTAACTCTTTACTTGGACTTCATTAATTTATTTATAATGCTATTAAGACTTTTTGGTCAAAGAAGATAGTTTTATTAAGTTAATTTTTTCCAGTCAGTTTGTTTTAATAGTACTTCAAGCTCAAAAGAATTTTTTAGAATTTTTCCATTAACATCAGTTATTAAATATTTAAGGTTTTTGTTCTTAGGATTAAAATTTTTACATATTCTATACAAAGCATTTTCAGTACTATTTTTAAATACACTAAAGCTTACCTGTTTACTTGATATAGAAAGTCCATAATCTTTCCATGAACCTTGAGAAACCATTTTTGCATATAAATCTAAAATAATTTTTAATTCTTCTTTCTCAAAAAAATGTTTTTCCTCTAATTTTTTGTTTTTGATATTATTTATTACAAGTCTTAAATTATTATTCATTAGTTTTATA
Source organism: uncultured Pelagibacteraceae bacterium (assembly GCA_902540235.1). GTDB lineage: Bacteria > Pseudomonadota > Alphaproteobacteria > Pelagibacterales > Pelagibacteraceae > Pelagibacter. The sequence goes on along the minus strand of CACBLI010000003.1, from coordinate 102,968 downwards.
TTTATTAATAAGCCCTATTTGAAATCCTGTGAAAATAAATGTAATAGGTAATAAACCCCATACTTTGAAATTAACCCAAAATTCCTCCGATTGTGTTCGCCATACTAGCTCATTTAAAATTGCTAAAGCAAAAAAGAAATAAATCCATCTTCTATTAAGTATCTCCCAACCTTCATTTGTTAAAGAAATTGATTTACCTAACAATTTTTTGAGAACTGGCTCTTTAGTAAAATATTTTCCAAATATTAAGGCAAACCCAAACATAATGTTTATAATTGTAGGCTTGATGTAGATAAAGACGGGGTTATCAAAATAAATTGTTAATCCTCCAAAAAAAGTAATTAATATTCCACTTAGCAAGGGCACTTTAGGTATTTGTTTCTCCAAAAACCACATTACACCCAATGCTATTATTGTCGCAATTATGAAAGGAGGAATAGCAATTTTTAAATCTTTATTACTATCATAATAATAGTAAAAAAAAATTACTAATGGTCCAAAATCAGTAAGAAACTTTATAAAAGATTTATTCACTTTTAAGATATTAACATAAGTTTTTATTTTTGCGAAAATTTAAAATTTTTCTTATTGATTTTTAAATTTAAATACCCATACTAAAGGTAATGTCAGTACAAAAAGCAAAATTTTCTATTGGTGATATTGTAAAACATAAACATTTCGAGTTTAGAGGAGTGATTTATGATGTCGATTTTGAATTTAATAACTCTGAAGAATGGTATCAATCGATACCAAAAAATGTAAGGCCTAGGAAAGATCAACCATTTTACCATTTATTGGCTGAAAATGATGAAATAACTTATGAAGCATATGTATCTGAACAAAACCTGTTGGTAGACGACTCTGGTGAGCCTATCAAACATCCTTTAATTGAGGAAATTTTTTCAGGAAAAAAAGGCTCAAGTTATTTTAAGCCCTCGAATTAGATAAATCTTTTTTTAAACACATTTAGCTCAAATCTTTGACACAGCCAGATACTAAATTAACATTAATTCTGATCAAGAGTGTTAAACTATTACCCTTCATTATCTCCCTCTACATTCTTGATCAGATAAAAATTCCGTAATATATCATTGGTATATGTTTAAATATTTTGAACCAAATAAAATTTTTTCAATCACATCAAAAGCACCTAAGTACGTTTTATTTCTATTTATTATTGTTCTTTCGATAGGATTGTTAGAGGCATTAATATTTTCTCCAGAGGATTATAAACAAGGGGATGCGGTAAGAATAATGTATGTACACGTGCCGTCTGCATGGATCTCTCTTGGGATATTTTCGTTGATAACCTTATTGTCAATAATTGGATATATATTTAAGATTAAGAATTTTTTCTTAATTTCTAAAAGCTTAGCTCCCTCTGGTTTTATATTTAATATAATCGCTCTTGTTACAGGATCTATTTGGGGTAGACCAACTTGGGGGACATGGTGGGCATGGGACGCAAGAATTACAGCGATGTTAATTTTAGCTTTATTTTATTTATTATATCTTTTTGCCTGGAGAGTTTTTGAAGATAAAGATAGTGTTTTTAAAGCAACATTAATAATTACAATTCTTGGTATAATAAATGTACCAATAATTAAATATTCAGTAGACTGGTGGAATACTTTACATCAACCAGCATCTATTAATATTTTTACTAAATCTTCAATTGATATTTCGATGCTGTTTCCGTTAATGATTATGACTGCGGCATTTGCTCTATTTTCTCTATTAATTTTTTTAATGAAATATAATACAGAACTGATAAAGATTAAAAATAAAGGCCTTGATAGATTATGATAAATGAAATTTTAATTATGAACGGATACGGACTTTATGTTTGGTCTGCTTTTATATTTACTCTGGTAAGTTTTGCTACACTATACTTTGTTATCAAAAATCAGTATGTGAAAGAGAGAAATAAATTTATTGTTAAATTTGGAACTCTAAACTCTGAGAGAGTATCATTAGCTAAATCTCAAGGGATGAACAAAGAAATCTTATCAAACACTTCAAGCATTTAGCTTTTAAACCATGTATGGTCGTAAAGTTAAATTAAGGTTTTTTTTTATCTTATTAATATTCGTCACATTATCTTTGACAATTTTTTTAATCTTAAAATCACTCGAGGAAAATGTAGTTTTTTTTCAATCCCCATCAGAAATAAAAGGGTTACCAGAACTAAATAAAAAAAAGATTAGAGTGGGTGGAATGGTCAAGAATAAATCAATATCGGTTCAAGCAGAGGAGCTGAATTTTATTATTACTGACTTTAAAAATGAAATAATAGTTACTTATTCAGGTGTTGTTCCTAATCTTTTTGCGGAGGGCAAAGGGGTTGTAGCAGAGGGATATTTAAAAGATAAAAATTTTTTTCTAGCTACTAAAATATTAGCTAAGCATGATGAAAACTATATGCCACCAGAGGTAAAAGCTGCAATAGAGGGGAAGTAGATTTTGGCAAGTTTAATAGGTTCTTATTCGTTATTTTTTAGCCTTGGGTTTTCAGTTTTAATTTTATTTTTCTCTTTTAAAAACTTAAAAAATACAATTAATTTTGATAACAAGCTTTTATCTTTAACTTTTCTACAATTGTTATTTATTATTTTAAGTTTTTTTGGACTAATTATAGCATTTATAAATTCTGATTTTAGCAACTCAACAGTGTTTAACCATTCACATACAACTAAACCTTTGTTTTATAAAATTTCTGGAACTTGGGGAAATCATGAGGGAAGTTTGCTTCTTTGGTTGCTAGTGCTAACTTTATTTATTTTTTTGTTTTTAATAAGCTCTAAAAAACAACCAAAAAAATATAGAGTATTAACTTTATTGTTCCAACAAATAATAATAATTGGTTTTTTAATTTTTTTGATACAAACGTCTAATCCTTTTGCTCAAATTTATCCAGTACCATCAGAAGGTCTTGGGCTAAACCCGATTTTACAGGACCCTGCTTTAGCAATTCATCCTCCAATTTTATATTTGGGATATGTTGGATCATCTATAATTTTTTCTTCTGTTTTAGCAGCCTCATCAACTAATTATATATCAAAAGAGTGGGCGAAGCATATTAAACAATGGATTTTAATTTCTTGGATTTTTCTTACTTTAGGAATTTTATTAGGTTCTATATGGGCTTATTATGAATTAGGTTGGGGAGGTTTTTGGTTTTGGGATCCCGTCGAAAATGTTTCATTAATGCCCTGGTTAGCATTGACCACTCTTTTTCATTGTGTACTAGTATTGGAAAAAAAATTACTTTTAACTTCATGGGTTGTCATCCTATCGATTGCAACGTTTACTCTAAGTATGAGTGGTACTTTTTTAGTTAGATCAGGAATTTTAAATTCTGTTCATACTTTTGCCAATGATCCGGAAAGAGGTTTATACATATTAATCTTTTTATTCACGCTAATATTTCTCTCACTTTTTGTTTTTTTCTTTTTTCATAAAACTGATGGACAAAACAACACTTCTTTTTTTTGGTTAAGTAAGGAAACTTCAATCTTAATTAATAATTGGTTTATGATGTATTTTCTAGCAGTTGTTTTAATTGGTACTATATATCCAATATTTTTAGATGTCTTAACTTCACAAAAGATATCAGTTGGTCCACCTTTTTATCATAAACTAATAATTCCATTTTTAATTCCTTTTCTTCTGGCGATGGCAATCGGTCCAAAATTGAATTGGATTAAATCAAATCTTCAAAATAAATCTCATTTATTGTTACTTTTTGCAATCTCATTAATACTATCTTTTTTAATAATTAGAATATTAGAGATTAGTTTTTTAGTGAATACGATTTTATTTACTTCAGCTTTTTATTTATTTTTTATTACCTTGAGAGATTTTTTTATTAAGGGATTTAAAAACCTGGCTCAAAATATAGCTCATTTTGGTTTTAGCCTGTTAATACTGAGTATCTTATTTAATAATTTTTTATCATCTGAAGTAATAACAAATTTAAAGGTAGGGGAAACTTATAAATCTGATGAATTAACAATAAATTTTGAAAAGATAGAAAAAATTAAAAAACAAAATTTTGAGGCAATTATAGGTAAATTTAATGTAAAAAGTGATAACGAATTAGTAGATATATTAAAACCTGAATTGAGAATTTATAACCAACCAAATATAGTTACAAGTGAAGCTGATATTAAGACAAATTTATTATCCGATAAATTTATGACCATGAATTTAGTTCAAAATCAGGAGTATTTTAATATTAGGTATCAGATCAAACCTTTTATGATTTGGATTTGGTTTTCTGTAATAATAATTAGCTTTGGTGGGTTGTTCAGCTTTTTCAAAAAAAAATATGAAAACTAAAATCTTATTACCATTTACAATTGTTTCTTTTCTATTTATTTTTTTTATTCTTTATGTGGGTTTAAATCGCTCAAATATTTATATACCAGAGACAGTAACTAATGAAAAAATTCCAACATTTAAAGTAAAAGTTTTTAATTCAGAAAAAGAACTAACGTCTAAAGAAATTTTTGAAAATGATATTTACTATTTACTAAATATATGGGCCTCTTGGTGTATTCCTTGTAGAGACGAACATCCCTATTTAATGGAATTAAAAAAGAATAAAAAATTAGAAATTATTGGTTTAAACTATAAAGACAAAGTAAAGAATGCTAATAATTTTTTAAACGAATTAAATAATCCGTATACATTAATTTTATCAGATACAGATGGAACTATTGCAATTGAATGGGGAGCATACGGAGTACCTGAGACTTTTTTAATATATAATGGAAAGATTATAAAAAAAATTATAGGACCTATGAATAACAACCTTTTCAAAGAAATTGAGAGAGCAGTGAAATGAAAATATTAAATCTTCTAGTAATAATTATTTTTTTGTTTAATTTTAATGTGTCCAACGCAAAAGATAGAAATTTAAATAGCAAAATTACAAAAAATTTACGCTGTTTAATTTGCCAAGGACAATCAATTCATGATTCTGATACTGAGTTTGCCAACAGTCTAAAATTAGTTGTTGAAAAAAAGATTACAGAGGGAATGTCGGAGAATGAAATTTACGAATTTCTTAAGACAAAATATGGGGAATGGATATTATATGACCCAGCTTTAAACCAAAAAACCTATATTTTATGGCTTTTACCCTTATTGTTATTTTTAATTGGAGGTGCAATAATATTTAAAAATTTGAAAATTGAAAAAAATTAAGCATATTAACACGATGAAAATTTTAAAAAGTTTATTTGTATTAATATTATTTACATTTCCTTTAACAACAACGTCTGAGGAAATTAAAATGAAAGATAAATCTACGGAATTAAACGTTTATACAGGAATGTTTGATTTTAGTGATAATGGAAAAAGATCAACCTTAATTGGAATTCAACATCAGAATGAAAATTTAAGAAGAAACTCTTTCATAGGAAACTTATCTCCAATAACAGGTGCAATGTTAACAGCAGACAATGCTTCTTACTTTTATACTGGGGTTCAAGCAGAATACACGCTTGGTGTTTTAAACCTTACTCCAAGTTTTGCACCAGGGTATTATAATAAGGGAGATGGTAAAGATCTTGGTCATTCTCTTGAGTTCAAAAGTGAAGTGCAAATATCTCTTGAATTGCCAAAAAATAATAGTCAATTAGGTTTTTCATATAACCATATATCTAATGCAAGTTTAGGTGATAAAAATCCTGGTGCTAATAGTTATTCATTTAACTTTCTTCAACAATTTTAACATAATAAAAAAATGAATTTAAAAGACTGTCACAATTTTAAAGATTTTAGAAAACTAGCTAAAAAAAAATTACCATCCCCGATTTTTCATTACATAGATGGGGCTGCTGATGATGAGATAACTTATGCAAGAAATACTAGTTCTTTTGATGATGTTGACTTAGTTCCAAATGTTTTAAGAGGAGTAGAGAATGTAGATCTATCAACTACAATATTTGGAAAAAAATTGGACTTACCGTTTTACCTTTCACCGACAGCACTTCAAAGACTCTTTCATTATGATGGTGAAAGAGCAGTTGGAAAAGCAGCAAAAAAATTTAATACAATGTTTGGTGTTTCAGCATTAGCCACAGTCAGTGTAGAGGAAATTTCTTCTTTGATAGATACTCCAAAAATGTTTCAATTTTACTTTCATAAAGACAGAGGTTTAAATGACTCTTGTTTAGAGAGGGCTAAAGCTGCAAATTTTGATGTTATGGCTTTAACAGTTGATACTATCACTGGAGGGAATCGTGAGAGGGACTTAAGAACAGGATTTACTTCTCCACCAAAGTTAACTTTAGCAAGTTTATTTAGTTTTGCGACTAAGCCAATGTGGGGAATTAATTATTTAACTAAAGGTAAGTTTGAATTACCTCATTTGCAAGATTTTGTAAAAGAAGGTACCGATGTTAACTCATCAATTGGAAATTATTTTTCTACTATGTTGGACCAATCTATGAACTGGAAAGATGCTGAAAATCTTTGCTCTAAATGGGGAGGTCATTTTGCACTGAAAGGAATTATGAGTGTAGAAGATGCCAAAAAAGCAGTTGACATTGGATGCACTGGTATAATGGTATCAAATCATGGTGGAAGGCAATTAGATGGATCTAGAGCACCTTTTGATCAACTTGCAGAAATTGTCGATGCTGTTGGTGATAAGCTAGATGTCATTTGTGAGGGAGGAATTCATAGAGGAACACATATGTTAAAAGCATTATCGTTAGGTGCAAAAGCGTGTTCTGGTGGAAGACTTTATCTTTACGCGCTAGCAGCTGCAGGCCAAGATGGTGTTGAGAGAGCCTTAGGACAATATAAAGCCGAGTTACAAAGAGATATGAAGCTCATGGGTTGCACAAAGATAAGTGATCTTAATAGAAGTAATTTAAGATTCAGAAGATAGTGAGTTTAAAACATTGTTATAACTTTGAAGATTTTAGACGATTAGCAAAAAAAAAATTACCTTCACCTATATTCCATTACATCGATGGAGGTGCAGATGATGAAACTACTTTAAGAAGAAATACAGATTCATTTAACGACTGTGACTTAGTTCCTAATATTTTAGCGAGCGTTGGAAAACCAGATTTATCAACAACATTGTTTGGACGAAAAATAGATATGCCTATCTTTTTGTCTCCAGCGGCAATGCAAAGACTTTATCATCCAGAAGGTGACAAAGCTTCCGCAAGAGCTGCAGAAAAATATGGTACTTTTTATAGCATGTCATCAATGAGTAACAATTCAATTGAGGAAATATCAAATATCTCTGGAGGCCCCAAACTATTTCAACTTTATGTGCATAAAGATAAATCAATAACAGATGATTTAATTGATAGATCGAGAAGATCTGGTTTTGATGCAATGTGTTTAACTGTAGACACTTTAGTTGCTGGTAACAGAGAAAAAGATCATAGAACGGGTTTTACAACGCCACCGAAACTTACACTACAAAGTTTAATGAGTTTTGCAATAAAACCTAACTGGGTTTTTAATTATATTACTGGTAAAAAATTTGAACTTTCAAATGTAAAAAAAAAGACAGACAAGGGCACCAATATTGCCAAATCTGTTATTGAGTATATTAATGAGCAGTATGATCCGTTGATGAACTGGAAAGACGCAGAGTATTGTGCAAAAAAATGGAATGGTCCTTTTGCACTGAAAGGTGTTATGTCTGTTGAAGATGCAAAAAAGGCGATTGATATTGGTTGCACAGCTATCATGATTTCAAATCATGGTGGCCGTCAACTTGATGGATCAAGATCACCCTTCGACCAAGTCAAAGCAATTTCTGACGCTGTAGGTGATAAATTAGAAATAATTTTGGATGGAGGCATAAGAAGGGGCACACATGTGCTAAAGGCAATTTCTGCAGGTGCAAAAGCCTGCAGTTTTGGCAAAATGTTTTTGTTCTCTTTAGCCGCAGGTGGTCAGAAAGGGGTGGAACATTTGTTACAAAATATGCACGATGAACTTAATAGAAATATGGTTCTTATGGGTTGTAAAAATTTAAAAGAGTTGAATAGTTCAAAATTAGTTTATAGAAATAGTGTTTAAAAAAAAAGGATATTAGATGAAATTAGCAGAGAGTTTAAATCGATTAGGTACAGAGACAGCATTTTCAGTTTTAGCTGAAGCAAAAAAATTAGAAGCACAAGGAAAACCTATGATTCACTTAGGTTTAGGCCAACCAGACTTCAAAACACCTAAACATGTGGTCGACGCTGCTAAGAAAGCATTGGATGACGGACATCATGGTTATGTCATGTCAAATGGGATCCCAGAATGTAGACAAGCAGTGACCAGATGGATAAAAAAACGTTATAGTGTTGACATAGATTTCGAGAGGATTTTAATAATGCCAGGTGGAAAACCCACCATGACTTACGCTATTCAATGTTTTGGTGAACCAGGAGCAGAAATAATTCACCCTACTCCAGCTTTTCCAATCTATGAGTCAATGATTAATTATACTGGCTCTACTCCTGTGCCATACGATTTGACTGAAGACAAAGATCTTAAATTTAATCCAGAAAAAATTTTATCCCTAATCACTGATAAGACCAGACTTTTGATATTAATAAATCCAAACAATCCAACAGGGAGTTTCGTAGATAAATCTGATATTGATGTTTTAGCCGAAGGTTTAAAAAAACACCCTCATGTAACAATACTAAGTGATGAAATTTATAGCAGACAAATATTTGATAACAAAGAAATGCCAAGTTTTTTCAATTATCCAGAATTACGAGAAAGATTAATTGTTTTAGAAGGATGGAGCAAAGCATATTCTATGACAGGATGGAGACTAGGTTGGAGTTTTTGGCCTAAAAACTTGGTTGAACATGTTAATAAACTTTTAATAAATAGTGTTTCATGTGTAAACGCAGCAGCACAGTTTGCTGGAATAGCAGCTCTAGATGGACCAGATGACTCTATTGATGAGATGATGGTTAGATTTACACAAAGACGAGATTTAATTCACAAAGGTTTAAATGAACTTCCGGGCGTCGAATGCAGTTTACCAGGAGGGGCTTTTTATGCATTTCCGAAAGTAAGTGCAACTGGCATGACAGGTTCAGAGTTTTGTAAAAAAGCCATGCATGAAGCTGGTGTCGCCATTGTACCAGGCACAGCATTTGGTAAAACTTGTAATGACTATGTGAGATTTAGTTTTGCAGCTTCTAGAGATAATATTTCTCAAGCTCTAGAAAATATAAAGAAAATGCTGACTAAATAAGCTGTATTTTTTGTTTAATTACTAATAATATTCTATTCAATGAATGATCTTGTTCAGTCAGAGTTAAAAAAGATTTTTAATGGAAGATTTTCCACTTCAGTATCTACTAGAACTAATTATGCAAGAGGCGAGGATACTTACGATCCAGTTCTTTCAAAAGCTGTAGTTTTTCCAGAAACAAATGAAGAAGTTTCAAAAGTATTAAGCCTGTGTAATAAGCATAAAGTTCCAGTTGTTCCATTTGGTACAGGAACCTCTTTAGAGGGTAATGTTGTTGGCAATGAGAAAGGCATTACTATTTCTTTAGAAAGAATGAATAAGATTCTAACAGTTAATGCAGAAGATTTTGATTGTAGAGTGCAAGCTTGTGTAACTAAAGAACAATTAAACGATTATTTAAGAGAAGATGGAGTTTTTTTTCCAATTGATCCTGGAGCTAATGCTGCGATAGGTGGAATGGCATCAACTTCTGCTTCAGGAACTATGGCAGTAAAATATGGCACCATGAAAACTGTAATTACTGGTCTTACTGTTGTTTTACCAAATGGAGATATCATAAAGACAGGAAGTAGAACTAAGAAAACCTCAGCTGGGTATAACTTAACAAATCTTTTTATTGGTTCTGAAGGTACTTTAGGTATTATTACCGAAATTCAATTGAGATTATCACCAATTCCAGAGAGCATTATGAGCGCTGTATGTCATTTCCCATCTTTAGAAAAGGCAGTCCAGACAGCTCAACAAGTTATTCAATATGGTGTGCCGATTGCTAGAATAGAAATGCTTAATAAAGAACAGATGGAAATTAGCATAAATTATTCAAAATTAAAGGATATAGAGGCTGTACCAACATTGTTTTTTGAATTTCATGGTTCAGAGGCATCAAATCAAGAAAATATAAAAATTGTAGAGGAAATTTCTAAAGATAATAACGGGAGTTCATTTAAGTGGGCTAAAGATTTAGAAGAGAGAAATAAACTCTGGAAGGCAAGATGGGACGTTTATTATTCTGTCAAAGCTTTGATAAATAATGGTCGTGTTTACTCTACTGATGTGTGTTTACCAATTTCAAATATAACAGAATGTGTAAATTTCGCAGAGGAACAGACAAAAAAACTTGGTTTGAGAGCCCCAATGGTTGGTCATTTAGGAGATGGTAATTTTCATGTCATTTTACCCTATGATCCTAAAGAGGAAGGAACATATAATAAGATTAGAGATTTTAGTGATTTATTAATCAAAAAAACTCTAGATTTAAATGGAACCATTACAGGAGAGCATGGAGTAGGTTTACATAAAAAATCTTATCTTTTACAAGAACACGGTGATTGTATTCCATTAATGAAGTGTATTAAAAGAAGTATAGATCAAAACAATATAATGAATCCTGGTAAAATATTTGATTTAAACTAATTGATGTAGATGAAAAAAATTTTAGTAACAAGAAAATTAATTAAAGATAGCGAGGACAAAGCACTTAAAATTTTTGATGCTAAACTTAATTCAAATGATGAATTATATTCTCAATCAAGAGTGATAGAAATGAGCCAAGGTTGTGATGGAGTTCTAACTTCATTAACAGATAAAATGGATAAAGACACAATAAATAAGTTGCCAGAAACAATCAAAATTATCTCAAATTTTGCTGTTGGTTTTGGAAATATTGATTTAGAGGCAGCAAAAAAAAGAGGCATTGCAGTAACAAACACTCCTGAAGTATTATCAGACGCCACAGCAGAAATAGGTGTTTTGTTAATTTTAGGTGCATGTAGAAGAGCTGCTGAAGGAATAGAGTCAGCAAGAGAAGGTGGATGGAAATGGTCTGCTGATTACTTGATTGGAAAACAATTAACAGGTTCAAGGTTAGGGATCTTAGGTATGGGAAGGATTGGTCAAAAAATTGCAAAGATAGCAAAATCTTTAGGTATGATAATACATTATCATAACCGATCAAAGTTAAGCACTGATAAAGAAGATGGCGCTATTTATCACGATAATTTAAAAAGTCTTTTTTCTGTCTCTGATGTTTTGTCTATTTGTTGTCCCGCAACAAAAGAAACTGAAAATATGATCAATAAAGAAACTGTCGAGTATTTTCCAAAAGGAGCAGTGATAACCAATGTAGCAAGAGGCGATATAGTAGACGATGAGGCCCTTATTGATGCTTTAAATCGTAGAAAAATTTACGCTGTTGGTTTGGATGTTTATAAAAATGAGCCAAATTTAAATCCTGGTTATTTGAAGATAAAATCGGCGTTTATTTTACCTCACCTTGGTAGTGCAACCAAAGACACCAGGATAGCGATGGCAAACTTAGCAATAGATAATATTGATGAATTTTTTAAAACGGGAAATTGTAAAAACAAAGTCAATTAATTCTACTCAGGATTGTATAAAATTCAACTTTTGCGACATCTACGCCTTTTTTTAGAAAGACTCCAATCTAATTCTGTGTTTTAATTATTTAGTTAATTAACTACTAGAGGAGAAATAATGACAAAAGAAAATAAATCGTTGAAGATTAAAACATCTTCAAGACGTAAGTTCTTTAAGACTGCCGCAAAAGCAGGAGCTGTTGCTGCTGCTACTGTTGCAATGCCAAACATTGCAAGATCGGATGGTCATGTAACTTTAAAGATGCAAGCAGCTTGGCCTTCAGGAGCAAACATCTTTTTTGAAATGGCTGGAGACTACTGCAACATGGTTAAAGAAATGTCTGGAGGTTCACTAAAGATAGACCTTCAACCAGTTGGAGCAGTTGTAAAAACTTCAGAAATTGGAGCTGCTGTTAGTGACGGTAACTTAGATATGGGTCACTGGGTAACAGCTTATTGGTATGGTAAAAACCCTGCTGCTTCACTTTTTGGAACTGGTCCTTCGTATGGAATGTCATCTCAAGAAGTAATGGGATGGATGGAGTACGGTGGAGGAAGAAAATTGTATGATGAAACTCTTGCTAAAGTAGGATTTGATTATATTGGTTTTTTCCATATGCCTATGCCGGCACAACCTTTTGGTTGGTTCAAAAAGAATGTAACAAAAGTATCTGATGTTAAAGGCATGAAGTATAGAACAGTTGGTCTAGCGACTAACGTTTTAACTGCTATGGGAATGGTTGTAAGACAATTACCAGGTGGTGAAATTCAACCAGCAATGAAAACTGGATTGATTGATGCTGCTGAATTTAACAATCCAACATCAGACTCACAGTTTGGAATGCAAGATGTATCTAAACACTATCATTTAGGTAGTTTCCACCAATCTCAAGAAATGTTTGAGATACCGGTGAACAAGAAAAGATACAACAGCCTTTCACCAGCTCATCAAGCTATATTGAAAAATGCTGCTTATGCTGCTAACTCAGATAACTACTTTAAAGCTTTAGTTAGATATTCTGCTGACTTAGCTAAGTTAATGAACCAGCATAAAGTAAATGTATACCAAACATCTGACGCTATTTTAGCTGAACAGTTAAAAGGTTGGGATAAAATAGTAGCTGAATTTTCTGGAAAAGATCCTTTCTTTAAGAAAATTATAGCATCTCAGAAAGCATATGCTAAGAGAACAATGAAGTATCTGTTGATGAATCAACCGAACTACAAATTAGCTTATGAAAATGAGTTTGGTCCAATAGCAAAAGTTAAAATTTAATTAGCTTTTAGAAATTAAATTAAAGGGGGTTTAAAAACCCCCTTTTTTTTTACTTAAATTTACTATACTTTAAAAACATGATGTCATCTTACATTAGATTTGCAGACACACTTAGCACATCAATGGGAAAAGCTTTCTCATGGTGTATTGTTATTTTAATGGGAGGGACTGTTTATGAAGTGATAATGGCATATGCTTTCAATAAGCCAACACTATGGAATTTTGATTTTAGTATGCAAATGTATGGAGCTATACTAATGATGTCTGGTGCATACTGCTTAGCTACAGAAGCTCATGTAAGAGGAGACGTAATTTATAGATTATTTAGTCAAAAAACTCAGGCTTGGATAGATTTAATACTTTATTTTGTATTTTTCTTTCCAGGTGTATTGGCATTAGCGTTTTATGGTTATGAGTACGCAGCTCAAGCTTGGAAAGTAAAAGAGACAAGTTGGAGTAGTCCTGCTCAAATTCAAATTTATATGGTTAAATCAATGATTCCTGCTGCAGGAATTATGTTAATTATTCAAGGAATAGGTGAGGTGTTTAGATCAATAATTTGCATTCAAACAGGTCATTGGCCAGCAAGAATGGTAGTCGCTGAAGAGACAGAAAAAATTTTAATGAGAAGCTCTCAAGAGGAAAATAAATAAATTTATGTTTGGCTTAACTAATCCAGAAGTTGCTATTTTGATGATGGGTGTTTTCCTTTTTTCTGTTTTGTTAGGCTTTCCGATTGCTTTTACTCTAATGGCAATGGGAATTGGTTTTGGTTATTATGCTTATTACGATCCAGTTTTGATGGATCATCTCTTTGATAATAGAATTTTTTCTTTATTTGTAAAAAACACATACACAGTTATGGATAATAACGTTCTTACTGCAGTGCCTCTCTTTTTATTCATGGGATATTTAGTTGAGAGAGCGGGTATTGTAGCTAAACTTTTCTTTGCAATTAGATTAGCCGCGCATAGATTACCAGCATCAATGGCTGTAGCAGCATTAATAACATGCACATTATTTTCAACTGCAACAGGTATTATTGGAGCAGTTGTAACTTTGATGGGATTATTAGCTTGGCCAGCAATGGTTAAAGCTGGATATGATAAAAAATTTGCTTCTGGAATAATTTGTAGTGGCGGATGTTTGGGTATTTTAATACCACCAAGCATTATGCTTATTGTTTATTCTGTTATTGCTCAATTATCTCCATTAAGATTATTTGCTGCTGCGATTTTTCCAGGATTAATGTTGGCAGGTCTTTATATCGCTTATGCAGTGATAAGAGCATGGTTGAATCCTTCACTAGCGCCGAGACCTCCAAAAGAAGATATTCCTCCAAGAGCAGAGATTTTAAAAGAGGTATTGGTCTCTTTTGTTCCTTTATTTGGGTTAATAATGTTAGTGCTAGGTACGATCTTAGCAGGAATTGCAACCCCTGCCGAAGCTGCAGCTGCAGGTGCTTTTGGGGCATTAATACTTTCTTGGTTTTATAAAACACTTAAATGGCAAAATTTTAAAGAGTCAGTTTTTTTAACAGCAAAAACCACTGCTATGATAATGTGGCTTTTTATTGGTTCTTGGACTTTCTCTTCAGTCTTCTCTTATCTAGGAGGTCATGAAGTATTTGAACATTTTTTCACATCTATAAATATAACTACTTGGCAATTTTTGATTATAACTCAAATAATAATTTTTCTATTAGGATGGCCTTTAGAGTGGACTGAGATCTTAATTATATTTGTACCGATATTTTTACCACTTCTTGAAATATTTGACGTTAATCCATATTTCTTTGCAATGTTAATTGCTTTAAACCTACAAACATCTTTTTTGACACCACCGATGGCAATGTCTGCATATTATCTTAAAGGTGTCCAGAAAACTAACGTTGAATTGTTGGAGATATTTAGAGGTATCATGCCATTTTTAAGTATTGTAATTTTTGGAATGTTCTTAATGTATATGTTTCCTGGAATTGCACTTTGGCTGCCAGACGTATTGTTTGCTGACTAATAAATATGATTGATATTTTTTCGTTAAGTGTGGAAGAAATGGCCCAAAATATTAAAGAAGGTCAAATTACTTCAGTTGAAATTTGTGAAAAGTATATTGATAGAATTAATAAGTTTGAGAAAGATGTAAAAGCTTGGGCTCATTTTGATAAAAAAATTTTGTTGGAGAAAGCTGCAGAGTCAGATGAGCATAGAAAATCAGGAAAACCTGTAGGACCATTACATGGTGTTCCTATAGCTTTAAAAGATATAATTGGGACGGTAGATATGCCAACAGAGTGTGGTACATCTATAAGAAAAGGAAAATCTTATTCTCAGAACGCTGAAATAGTTGAACTTTTGAATTCTGCTGGTGCTGTCGTTATGGGTAAAACTGCTACGTCAGAACTAGCTTATCTCGGACCTCCAAAAACAACTAATCCTCATGATTATTCTCGAACACCAGGAGGTTCCTCTAGTGGATCTGCAGCAGCGGTAGCGTCACTGATGGCGCCATTATCAATAGGATCTCAAACAGGAGGATCGGTTATCAGACCTGCATCTTATTGTGGAGTAGTAGGATATAAACCTACATATGGTCTTATTTCAAGAAATGGAGTTTTAAGAACTTCATATATATTAGATCATATTGGCTTATTTGGAAGAAATGTAGAGGATGTTGCATTATTAGCTAAAGTTTTAATTAAAAAGGATCAGTATGATCCTGCAACTATTTATTATTCAGCTGAAAATATTTTAGAGGAAACAAAAAAAGGACCACTTTTTGAACCAAAATTTATCTTTTATAAATCAGATTATTGGAAAATAGTGGATAAAAAATCAAGAGAGTCCTTTGAATATTTTATAAAGTCATTTAAAAATGTTGAGGTATTCGATACACCATCTTATTTTAAAGATATTCATAAATATCATCAAATTATTCATGAAACTGATTTAGCTAATAATTTTAGTTTATATTACAAAAAATACAAAAATAAATTATCAAAGTTTATGCAAACCGCTATAGCTAAAGGTAATAAACATTCTGCAAAAGATTATGCTGAAGCAATTGACTTTAGAAAAAGAAGCTATGAGTCTTATCAGGAAGTTTTCGAAGATTATCATGGTGTTCTTACTGCTGCTAGTCCTGGTGTTGCTCCAAAAGGTCTAAAAAGTACAGGCACAGCAGAATTCAATAAAGTTTGGTCATACCTGGGAACGCCTTGTATATCTCTTCCGCTACTTGAAGGTGAAAATAACTTACCTTTAGGAGTACAGCTCATAGGTGATAGATACGATGATCACAGATTTTTAGGTGTTGCTAATTGGCTAGAAAAGGAATGTAATAACTAAATGCAAAAGTTTACAACATTTTTAGGGTCTTTGCTCGCCATAGCTTTTTTAGTGGGTCTTGCATTTACATTAACTAGATCATCAATGATAGGTTTTTTTGATGTGTTACCTGTTTACATATTAATGGGTATTGCGATTTTTATGATGGTCTATGAAGCTTTCTTTGATAAAAAATAATTATTCAAAATTTTAAACGATTGAATACTAAAGTAAAAAATCTTTTAGCATTTTCACTTTTATTTATTCAGCCAATATTTATGGCATCAAACTTAGTTGTTGCGAGAGGTGGAGTTGAATATGTTCCGCCAATTTCTCTAGCTTTTTGGAGATGGACATTAGTTTTTGTTATCCTTTTACCTTTTACTTATTTGTCTTTAAGAAAAGATTTTAAGATTATAAAAAATGAATTTAAAAAACTTTTATTTTTAGGAGCCATGGGATGTGGAGTATGTGGGGCCTTCCCTTTTTTAGCTGGAAAAACTACTACAGTTACAAATATGGGAATAATTTATACTTCTTCTCCAATTTTTATAATTTTAATATCTAGTTTTTTTTTTCATGAAAAGATTAATTTTATTAAGATAATTGGTCTAATCTCATGTTTAATTGGTGTTTTTGCAATTATTATTAAGGGAGATCTTGATTTATTGATTAATCTTAATTTTACAATTGGTGATTTATGGATGCTGGCAGCTGCTATTGGTTGGGCTTTATATTCAATTTATTTATTTCACTGGAAATCAAAGCTCAAGATTTTTCAAAGATTTACGTTAATTGCATTTTTTGGTGCTTTGAGTTTATTTCCTTTTTATATTGGCGAAGAACTTTTTTTTGAGAGAACAACATTTAGTAATGAATTTTTTATGTGGATTATTTTTGCTGCTATTTCTCCAGGAATTATAGCTTTCACTCTTTATACAGTGGCTCAAAAAAAACTTGGTGCCTCTCTAACTGGATTTACATTATATGTTTTCACAATTTACGGTGCGATTTATGGTTACTTTTTATTTGGAGAAAAACTTGAGAATTACCATCTAATTGGAACAGTTTTAGTATTTATTGGAGTATATTTAGCGAAGAAGAAAAATGTTAAACAAATTTAGGAAAAAATTGACTCAAGTTATTTTAATCTTATTTTTTATTTATTTTTCAATTTTAGTCTTTTTGTACTTTAACCAAAGAAATTTATTGTATCACCCAAATGAAAATAATTATTCTGGAGATAAAATTTCTGTAGAAATTAAAAAAGTTAAGATATTAACTTCGGATAATATTGAATTACTTGGATGGTATCATGAGAAAAATCTCAAAGACTATAAAACACTAGTTTTTTTCCATGGAAATGCAGGATCTTTAGAAAATAGAATTCATAAGCTTAATCATTTCAAAAACATGGATTTAAATTTTTTAATTATAGCTTGGAGAGGTTTTAGTGGAAATAAAGGTAATCCCTCAGAATTAGGTCTGTATGAAGATGGTCAAAGTGCCGTCGATTGGCTTATTGAAAAAGGTGTAAGAAAAAAAAATATTATCCTTTATGGGGAGTCCTTAGGCACTGGGGTAGCTACACATCTTGCACAAAACAAAGATTTTGCAGGAATAATTTTGGAAACACCATTTACTTCTATGATAGATGCTGCCAAAACTTTCTATCCTTATATTCCAGTCAAGTTATTACTTAAAGATAAGTATGAAAATTCTAAAAAATTAAAAAATATAAATATACCATTACTAGTGATGCATGGAGAAAAAGATCAAATAGTTCCATTTCAGATGGGTAAAAAAATTTATGAATTAGCTAATAGACCAAAATATTCCTATTTTACAAAATATGACAACCATATGATGGAATATGATGAAGATTTGATATTTGCGCTTGAATCTTTTTTGAAAAGTTTAAATTAAGCCATAATCTCAACAAATATATTTCAAAATTTTTTTATAGCTTAATAATGTGAGAAAATTTTTATTAATACTTTTATCTTATTTAACATTTACAAATATTGTTAATTCACAAGAAAAATTTTTCCAGCCTGATGATTTATTTCACATAGATAATATGGATTCTCATAACAAAGAATTTAGTTTATATTTTAAAGGCAGAGATAAATCTATTTTAGCAAGAGATGAGGAAAGTAATTATATAAACGATTATCCAAAAGATCTGTATATTTACAATTATTCAACTAAGTCATCTTCTCCTTTAATTTCTTATGATTGGTTTCCATCTCAAGCAAAATATTTTCTACAGGAATATGACTTTCCAGTATTTCCTGATGATTTTGCATATTACTTATTAGAGGATGACAAAACATTGGTGATGATTAGTGCAGTAAAAAGTTTAAATGCAAATTTTAAGTATGATATCAGTAAGAAAAAATTAGAACTCTATCCCACTACAGGAAAGTTTGACTTTATAATTTCATCATTTTCAAAAGATTGTGGGTATTATAAATTTAAAGATAATTACAAATGTAATATCTACAAACCATTAATTTCTAGTAATTTGATTAATTAACTTGGGTAAATGCTTCAGCAAATTTTTCGGCATCAAATAACTGAAGGTCATCCTCTTTTTCACCTAAGCCTAATGCAATAATGGGAAGTTTATATTTTTTAGCTAATGCTAGAAGTATACCACCTTTTGCTGTTCCATCTAATTTAGTCATTACAACACCTGTTATAGGAATTATTTTATTAAATTCTTCAACCTGATTAATTATATTTTGTCCAGATGTAGCATCTAAAACTAAAATAACATTGTGAGGCGCTTCAGTATCAATTTTTTTTATAACATTTGCTATTTTTTTGTATTCTTCCATAAGATTTTTTTTATTTTGAAGTCTGCCGGCTGTATCTATTAATACTTGATGAAAATTATTGTTAATTGCTTTTTCAACTGCCTTATATGCTACCGATGCGGGATCAGCACCTTGAGAAGATTTGGTAATTGAAACATTAATTTTATTTGCCCAATTTTCTAGTTGTTCAATTGCTGCTGCTCTAAAAGTATCTGAGGCTGCAAACATAACTTTATTGCCATTAGTTTTTAAAATTTTACCAATTTTACCGATAGTTGTCGTTTTTCCAACTCCATTTACTCCTGAAACTAAAGTTGAATTAAGTTTTTCTTTTCTCTCAAAAAATGAGTTATTCTCTAAAGGTTTCATTAAAGAAATTATGTACTCTTTTAAAATATAATTTATCTCACTAGTTAGATCTTTGTTTGGATCGATTTTTTTATTCGAAATAATTTCTTTTATTTCTGATGCAGCTTCTACCCCTACATCTGATTGAATCAAAAATTCCTCTATTTTATCTAAATTTTTATCATCTATCTCTTTTTTTATTATTATTTCTTTTAGACCGGATGTAAGTGCTGAAGCGCTTTTTTGAAACCCTATTTTAAATTTATCAAAAATTCCCATTATAGTTTGATTTCAATTTCCTCTACATCTGATACAGGACCTTTCATATGTATTGAATTTTTTGCATCAATCCATATCGATAATTTTCCTGTCGAAAATTCTATATCTGTTTTATTTTCTGTTAAATTATTTATCTTACCAGCAAATGCAGTTGCGCAAGCAGCGGTACCACATGCCTTAGTCAATCCAGCTCCTCTTTCCCAGACTTTAACTTTAATCAAATCTTTATTTATTACTTGAGCAATTGTGACATTACATTTTTCAGGGAAAATAAAGTGATTTTCAATTTCTGGACCAATCTTTTTAATATTGAAATCGTTAAGTTCATTAACAAAAAAAATGATATGAGGATTTCCGACATTCACTGCAGTGCCACCAATATGCTCTTTATCATTTTTATCAAGTATTTTTACATTTAAATTTTTTGTATCCAATTTTTCTGACAAGGGAATTTCATTCCACTCTGTTTTAGCTTTGCCGACTTCTGTTGTAACAATCTTATTTCCTAAAATTTCAGACTTTAAAAGTCCAGAAAATGTTTTCAAAATTATAGTTTTTTTATTTGTTTCTTTTGAAATGAAATTAGCAATGCATCTTGTTCCATTACCACATGCTCCTGACTCTCCACCGTCAGAATTAAAAAATTTCAAGTATGCATCAGCTGAATTGTCGTTTTCTATCAAAATCAATTGATCGCAACCAATAAAACTTCTATCGCAAATTTTAATTATCTGCTCTTTATTTAAATTGGTAATTTTTTGTCTATTATCAATAATTACAAAGTCATTACCTAAACCATCCATTTTAAATGCTTTAATTTTCATATATGGTTATTTAACTTATTTATTGACTTTTTGAACCTCTATTATAGTTTGTTGCAGTTTCCGCAAAAACGTTAAATTTGCGGTGTCTTTGGAAACAAAGAGATCGACACTAGTCTGCGAGGGTTCGCCCACTAGTGCAATTACTATTGCGTGTAATAAATATGTTTGAAAATTTGACAAATAAATTTGAGGAAGTTTTTTCCTCTTTAAAAAAAGCACCATCACTAGATGAAAATCAAGTAGATGAGGGATTAAGAGGTATTAGACAGGCCTTGTTAGAGGCAGATGTATCTCTTGAAGTTGCAAAAGATTTCATTGAAAAAGTAAAACCAAAAGCCCTAGGTAAAGAAATCATCAGATCGACATCTCCTGGGGATATGGTTGTGAAGATCGTTTATGACGAATTAGTCAGTTTGCTTGGTGAAAAAAATAATGATGTAAATCTCAACGCAGTCCCGCCTGTACCAATGATGTTGGTTGGACTTCAGGGTTCTGGTAAAACTACTACAACTGCTAAACTAGCAAGGTATCTAGAGAATACCAAAAAAAAGAAAGTAATGATGGTTAGTTTAGATATCTATAGGCCTGCTGCACAAGAACAATTAAAATTATTAGGTGAACAAAATAATATTATAACTTTACCGATAATTGAAGGTCAGCAACCAACTGAAATTTGTCAAAGAGCTTTAAGTGCTGCAAATTTAAATGGTGCAGATATAATTCTATTTGATACCGCTGGTAGAACACAAATAGATTTGCAGATGATGACTGAAATTAAGCAAATTGAAAATACGATTAAACCTGCAGAGATATTTCTTGTTGCGGATTCATTAACAGGACAAGTAGCAGCGTCCGTCGCAAAAGAATTTAAAAACACTGTTAACCTTTCAGGAATAATCTTAACTAGAGCAGATGGAGATGCAAGGGGTGGAGCAGCAGTGAGTATGAAATTTGTGTCACAAGTTCCAATTAAATTTTTAGGTATTGGTGAAAAAATTGAAAATCTCGAATTATTTCATCCAGATAGAATAGCAAATAGAATTCTTGGTATGGGAGACATCGTATCTCTTGTAGAAAAAGCAGCTGAAGATTTAGGTGAGGAAAATATAAAGAAAGCTGAAGAGAATTTAAAAAAAGGTCAATTTTCAATGCAGGATTATTTAACACAATTAAGACAGATGAAAAAAATGGGAGGAATAGAAGGTGTGATGTCATTTATGCCTGGTGTATCTAAGGTTAAGTCCCAAATGGAAGCTGCTGGTATAGATGAAAGTGTTATAACAAAAAACGAGGCAATAATTTTGTCGATGACTAAAAAAGAACGAGAGAATCCAAAAATAATTAATGGTTCAAGAAAAAAAAGAATTGCTAATGGCTCTGGTACAGATCCAGCCACTATCAATAAATTGCTTAAACAATTTAAAATGATGTCAGAAATGATGAAAAAAATGTCAAAGGGAAATCTGAAAGGTATGTCTGATAAAGGAATACCACCAGAGCTATTTAATCAATTAAAATAAAAAGGAGAGCAAATGTTAAAGTTAAGGTTATCAAGAGGTGGCACAAAAAAAAGACCAGTATACAAGTTAGTTGTTGCAGACAGTCGGTTTTCAAGGGATGGAAGATTTATAGAAAAGGTAGGTTTTTTTAATCCGTTACTTCCGAAAGAAAAAAAAGAGAGAATAGGACTTGAAGCTGAAAGAATTAAATATTGGTTAGGTCAGGGAGCAAAACCAACTACAAGAGTGGCAAGAATTCTAGGAGAAAATGAGTTAATGCCTATGCCTGTTAATGGAAATAATCCTCAAAAAGCTATTCCAAAAAAAGATAGAAAAAAAGAAGCACCAACAGCAGAAGCCAAAAAAGAAGAGGCTCCTAAAGCAGATGCAGCACCAATAGCAGAAGCCAAAAAAAAAGAGGCTCCTAAAAAAGAAGAGGCTTCAAAAGGGGAAAAAAAGTAATTTAAAAAATCATTATGTTCCAAGCCCAAGTATTTACTTTGTACCCAGAATTTTTTCCTGGCCCTCTTGCTAAGGGCCTGTATGGAAAAGCTCTATCTAATAAGTTATGGAATTTAAATGTTGTAAATATAAGGGACGCAGCAACAGATAAACATAAAACTGTTGATGACACTCCGTATGGAGGTGGAACAGGAATGTTACTTAAACCAGATATATTAGCGAAATCGATAGACCAAAGAGTAAAAAAAGATGAAAGAATCTTTTATTTATCACCTAGGGGAAAAAAATTTGACCAAAAATTTGCAAGAGATTTATCAAAAGAAAAATCTATTTCTCTAATTTGTGGTCATTTTGAAGGAGTTGATGAGAGAATTTTAGATACAAGAAATATAGAGGAAATAAGTATAGGAGATTATGTTTTGTCTGGTGGAGAAACTGCTGCATTAGTTGTGCTCGATAGCATTTTAAGACTTTTACCTGGTGTACTAGGAAATGAAAAATCCGCAATTAATGAAACCTTTGAAAATGGTCTTTTAGAGTACCCTCAATATACAAAACCTCAAATTTGGGAGGAAAAATCAGTGCCCGAGGTATTATTATCTGGAGATCATGCTAAAATTAAAGACTGGCGTTTATCTCAATCTGAGGCTATAACTCGCGACCGAAGACCAGATTTGTGGCAAAAATATAAGAAAAACTAATTGAACAATTATAGAATGAAAACAATCGAAGAAATAAACCAACATAACGTTAAAAAAATTTTATCGGAGAAAAAAATTCCTGAATTTTTTGCTGGAGATGTAGTTAAAGTTGGAGTCAGAATTACAGAAGGTAAAAAAGAAAGAATTCAGTACTTCGAAGGTGTTTGTATTGCAAAGAAAAATAGAGATTTAAATTCGTCATTTACAGTCAGAAAAATTTCATTTGGAGAAGGTGTTGAAAGAACTTTTCCGCTATATGGTACTGTGATTGACTCTATTAAAGTAATCCGTTCAGGCAAAGTTAGAAGAGCAAAGCTTTATTACCTAAGGGATAGAACAGGAAAATCAGCAAGGATTGCTGAAAAAATAAGAAAAAAAATTGGCATAGATATTGATGTCAAGCCTGAGACGGTAAATGAGGAAAATCTTGCCCCAATAAATAAAGAAATTGAAACTGAGATAAATACAAAGGTTGTGTCAACATCAGATGAAAAAAAAGAGGAAACTACTAAAAAAGAACCTCAAATAGATGCATCTAAAGCTGATATTAAAGCAGAAAAAAAACTTGAAAATCCCTCAGAAAAAAAATAATTTTTTTCTCAATGCCCAATACTCTTTACGATAAAATTTGGAACGATCACCTAGTAGATCAACAGGCTGATGGAACAGCTTTATTGTTTGTTGATAGGCATTTGGTTCATGAAGTAACTAGCCCTCAAGCTTTTGAAGGTCTAAGAAATTCAAATAGGAAAGTTAGACACCCAAAACTTACTCTAGCTGTTGCAGACCACAATGTACCAACAACTGATAGATCAAAAGGAATATCTGATAAAGAGTCTAAAATTCAGGTAGATACATTAGAAGCAAATTGTAAAGAGTTTGGTATTAAATTATTTGGAATGGGTGATAAGAGACAGGGTATAGTTCATATAATCGGACCTGAGCAAGGTTTCACGCAACCGGGAACAGTAATTGTTTGTGGAGATAGCCATACAGCGACACATGGTGCCTTTGGGTCTTTAGCTTTTGGAATTGGAACATCAGAGGTAGAACATGTTTTGGCTACTCAAACATTAGTTCAAAAAAAAGCAAAAAATTTTAGAATTAATGTAGAAGGTAAACTCCCATTAGGAGTAACATCAAAAGATGTAATTCTTCAAATAATAGGAAAAATTGGAACAGCTGGTGGAACTGGATGTGTTATAGAATATGCTGGAGATTTAATTAGATCTTTGAGTGTTGAGCAAAGAATGACTATTTGTAACATGACTATAGAAGGTGGAGCTAGAGCAGGACTGATTGCCCCTGATGAAAAAATATTTAAATATCTTGAGGGCAAACCTATGTCACCAAAAGGAAAAAATTGGGAAAATGCTTTAGGATATTGGAGAAATTTAAAGTCAGATGATGGAGCAAAATTCGATAAAGAAGTTAATTTAAAAGCTGAAGAAATTTTACCAATGATAACTTGGGGGACTTCTCCACAAGATGTAATCACGATAGATGGCAAGATTCCCAACCCTCAAAATGAAAAAAATGAAGATAAGAAAAATTCATTAGAAAGAGCGCTAAATTATATGGGCTTAAAACCTAATATGGCTGCAAAAGATATTAAAATAGATAAAGTTTTTATAGGAAGCTGCACTAATGGTAGAATTGAAGACCTAAGAGAGGCTGCGAAAATTCTGAAAGACAAAAAAATAGCCTCCCACGTTCATGCGATGGTTGTTCCTGGATCGGGTTTAGTAAAAGAGCAAGCGGAGCAGGAAGGATTGGATAAAATATTTGTTAACTCAGGTTTTGAATGGAGGGAACCAGGTTGTTCAATGTGCTTAGCAATGAATGCTGACAAATTAAAACCTGAGGAAAGATGTGCATCTACTTCAAATAGAAATTTTGAGGGAAGACAAGGTAGAGGTGGAAGAACACACCTTGTTAGTCCAGGAATGGCCGCTGCTGCAGCAATATCTGGTAGTCTTGATGATGTGAGAAAGTACCAAAATTAGATGCAAAAATTTAGCACACTTAAAAGTATTCCAGCATATTTACCGATTGTCAATATTGATACTGATATGATTATTCCTAAACAATTTCTTAAAACTATTAAAAGAACTGGGTTAGGTAAAAATTTATTCTTTGAAATGAGATATGATGATAAAGGTAAAGAAATTAATGAATTTGTTTTAAATAAAACTCCATTTAATAAATCAAAAATTTTGATAGCTGGGAAAAATTTTGGATGTGGCTCTTCAAGGGAGCATGCACCCTGGGCATTGTTAGATTTTGGTATTACATGTGTGATTAGCTCAAGTTTTGCTGATATTTTCCACAACAATTGTTTTAAAAATGGAATTTTACCAATCATTCTTAATGATGATAAAATTAAAGAATTATCAGAGTATGCTAATAGAAAAGAGGAGATTTTTGTAGACCTTAATGAAGAAAAAGTAATTTATGGAAATAATGAAGTTAGATTTAAAGTAGACCCATTTAAAAAACAATGCCTGTTAGAGGGCTTAGATGACATAGCGTTATCACTTAATAAATCCAAAAAAATTGAAAGTTTCGAAAAAGATCTGAAAAGTCAAAAGCCATGGATCTTTAATGATTAAGGTAAAAAAAAGAAAAATATTATTATTACCAGGTGATGGTATAGGCCCCGAAGTCATTGGTGAAGTTAGAAAGATAATAAATTGGTTTAATGACAAAAAATCTTTAGATTTTGAAATTGATGAGGATTTGGCCGGAGGATGTTCTTATGACAAACATGGAACCCCAATTACTGATGAGGTATTTTACAAAGCTTTAGAGAGCGCTTTTATAATGTTAGGTGCTGTTGGAGGGCCAAAGTGGGATCAAGTTGAATTCTCTAAGAAACCTGAAAGAGCTCTTCTAAAATTAAGGAAAGAGTTGAAACTTTTTGCTAATTTAAGACCAGCAATATGTTTTAAACAGTTAGTTGATGCATCAACCTTAAAGCCAGATGTTGTCTCAGGTTTAGACATTATGATTGTTAGAGAGCTTACCGGTGGAATTTATTTTGGAGAACCTAGAGGTATCAAACCAATAGAAAATGGTGAGAGAAAAGGAATTAATACGCACTCTTACACTAGTAGCGAAATAATCAGAGTCGCTCGGATTGCATTCGATTTAGCAAAAAAAAGATCAAATAAAGTCACATCTTGTGAAAAATCAAATGTGATGGAAGCAGGTCAGCTTTGGAAAGAGGAAGTTCAAGCACTTCATGAGAAAGAGTATAAAGATGTTGAGTTAAGCCATATGCTAGCAGATAATTGTGCAATGCAATTGCTTAGAAATCCTAAACAATTTGATGTTATTGTGACGGATAATTTATTCGGTGATATGTTGTCCGATCAAGCATCTATGTTGACTGGATCATTAGGTCTTTTACCATCTGCATCTCTAGGAGCCAGAAATAATGAGGGAGAGATGAGAGCAATGTATGAGCCAATCCATGGATCTGCACCTGATATAGCAGGTAAAGGCATTGCTAATCCGATTGCAACGATACTAAGTTTTGCTATGGCTTTGAGATACTCCTTAGACCTGGATAAAGAAGCAGAATCGCTAGAAAAAGCTGTTCAAAGTGTACTAAATGATGGATTAAGAACAAAGGATATTTTATCTAAAGGAATGAAAGAGATATCGACATCACAAATGGGTGATGCGATTATTTCAAAATTGCAATAACTAATTATTTATTCTAAAATTAAAACATGCCTAGCTATAATGCACCAGTAAAAGATATGATGTTTCTCTATGAGAAACTAAGGGATAATAAAAATTATAATGAGCTAGAGAAATATAAAGAAGTTAACCCAGAGTTAGTAAAAGACATCTTAGAGGAAGCTGCAAAAATAAATCAAAATTTAATTTTACCTCTTGCAAAAGCTGGAGATGAAAATCCAGCTATATTAGAAAATGGAGTTGTAAGAACACCCCCAGGTTATAAAGAAGCTTATCAGAAATACATCGAGGATGGCTGGACTTCTTTATCTTGTGATCCAAAATATGGAGGACAAGGTATGCCTAGGACAGTGAGTGCATTTTTCGATGAAATGTTATCTTCATCTAGTCTAGCATTTAAACTTTATAGTGAATTATCACTTGGTGCCTACAATTGTATTCACCACCATGCCCCAGATGAAATTAAAGATAAATATCTTCCAAAAATGGTTGAGGGAAAATGGAGTGGCACTATGTGTTTAACAGAGCCAGTTTGTGGAACAGATTTAGGTTTACTTAAAACAAAAGCTGTAGAGCAACCCGATGGAACATATAAGATCACTGGACAAAAAATATTTATTACATCTGGTGATCATGATTTAACAGAAAATATAATTCATCTTGTAATAGCAAGAGCATCAGATTCACCAAAAGGTACTAAGGGAATAAGTTTATTTTTAGTTCCAAAATTTATTGTAAAAGAAGATGGAACTATTGGTGCTAGAAATGGAATATCTACTGGATCGATAGAGACGAAAATGGGTATTAAAGGTTCAGCTACTTGCGTTTTAAATTTTGACGATGCAACTGGAATTATGATTGGTCCTAAAAATAAAGGACTAAGTCAAATGTTTACAATGATGAATTTAGAAAGAATTGTCGTTGGAATTCAGGGTTTAGGGATTTCAGAAATTGCCTATCAAAATTCATTGAGTTATGCCAAAGAAAGAAAGCAAGGAAAAAGCAACAATAATAAATCGCAAAATGGAAATGCTGATGCAATTATTGAACATGCAGATATACGTAAAACGTTGTTGAACATGAAATCTATAATTGAGGGAGAGAGAGCATTATGTTTCTGGTTATCGCAACAAACTGAAGTAAGTTTAAATCATGATGATCAGAAAATAAAACAAGATGCTTCAGACATGGTCTCATTAATGACACCCGTTGTAAAATCTTTGTTCTCAGATTTAGGAATGGAGATTACAAGCGATGCAATGCAAATTTTTGGTGGGTATGGCTATACTAAAGACCAAGGTATAGAGCAATTATACAGAGATAACAGAATTACACCAATTTACGAGGGAACAAATTCTGTTCAAGCTGCTGATTTAGTTTTTAGAAAATTATTAAATAAGAATGGAAATATAATAGATAAATTTTTAGACTTAGTTAAAACTGAAACAGATACAAATAACGAAAAAGTCAAGCCTTTTATAAAAGAATTTAATTATTATTTAGATGTGCTTAAGAACTTTAGTGATTGGACTATTCAGAGATTAGAAAACAATAAAGATGATGTAAGCGCAGCTGCAAATGATTATTTAAAAACTCTTGGCTATATATCATTAGCATTTTCATGGATAAAAGTTCTTAATATAAGTTTCAAAGACTATGAGGAGAATAAAAAATTTTATGATGACAAAATAAATACTGCTAAATTTTATTTTGACAAAGTGCTACCAAGAGCTGAACAACATTATAAATCTGCAATTACTGGGAGTTTAAATATAATGAACTTCAAATTTAGTTAAATGAGTCATTACGATACTAATCTAGAAAAAAATAATGCAAATTATGTTCCTTTAACTCCTTTAACTTTTATCAAAAGGGCTAAAGAAATTTATCCAAATTATGAAGCTGTAATATATGAAGATCGGAAATATTCATGGAGTGAGGTTTATAAACGGACTGTTAAGTTTGCGAGCGCGCTTAGCAAAATTGGCATTAAAAAAGGTGACACTGTTTCATTTTTAGCTTTCAACACTCCTGAAATTTTTGAGGGTCATTATTCTGTGCCAATGACAGGGGCAGTTTTGAATACAATTAATATAAGATTAGACGCTAAAACGATTGCTTATATTTTAGATCATAGTGAAGCGAAAGTATTAGTTGTAGATAGACAGCTACATATAGAAGTTAAGAAAGCGTTAAGTGTTTTAAAAAGAAAAATTACCATCATTGATATTGTTGATAAATTTGCTGATCAATCTAAGTGTGAAAAAATTGGCGATTTAGAGTATGAAAGTTTTTTAAATACTGGTGATGAAGATTATGGCTGGAAAATGCCAGAGGACGAGTGGCAAGCAATATCATTGAGCTATACATCAGGAACTACAGGTAATCCTAAGGGAGTTGTTTATCATCACAGAGGATCATACTTGATGTCTACTGGAAGCGCTGTTGCTTGGAATATGCCTAATAGATTAAACTTTTTGACTATTGTGCCAATGTTTCATTGTAATGGCTGGGGTTATCCGTGGACTGTCCCAATGTTAAATGGAAGAACAATTTGTTTAAGAAATATTGATATAAAAAAAATATTTGAATTAATTGATAAATACAAAGTTACTCATTTTGGTGGTGCTCCAATTGTATTAAATATGATTACAGGGGCTCCTGAAACTGACAGAAAAAAATTAAAAGAAAAAGTTTATGTGCTAACTGCTGGAGCTCCTCCACCAAGTATTATATTCAAAAAAATGAGGGAACTTGGATTTGAGGTAATGCATGTTTATGGATTAACAGAAACTTATGGACATGTTACCCAATGCGCATGGAATGATGAATGGAATGAATTTGATGAAGAAAAACAAAACGAAATTAAAGCAAGACAAGGAGTAAGATATCCTAATACTGAAGGAATATCGGTGATGGATCCAGAAACAATGAAAGAAGTACCTAAAGATGGAAAAACAATTGGTGAGATTATGATTAAGGGAAATGTTGTTATGAAAGGGTATTTTAAGGACAAAGATGCCACCAATAAAGCTATGGATGGTGGATGGTTCCACTCTGGTGATTTAGCAGTCATGCATTCTGACGGTTATGTCAAAATTCAAGATAGATCTAAAGACATAATTATTTCAGGAGGAGAAAATATATCGTCAATAGAAATAGAAAATACTTTGGCAAAGCACCCTTCGGTTTCAATTGCTGCGGTTGTTGCTAAGCCTGACCAAAAATGGGGCGAGGTTCCATGTGCGTTTATTGAATTAGTAAAAGATAAGCCAGCTACTGAGAAAGAATTAATCAGTTTTTGTAAAGAAACTCTTGCCGGATTTAAAGTTCCAAAACAAGTAGTTTTTTGTGAATTACCTAAAACCTCAACAGGAAAAATTCAAAAATTTGAGTTAAGAAAAAAATTTTAACAATCTTATCGAAAGTTTCCATTATAAATTAAATTATCAATATCTGACGTATAATTATGATTGAAAAAGCATTTGAAATGAGAGAAAAGATCTAAAAATTAAAAAAAATGAAAAATTTTCCAATTGTAAAATCAAGAAGATTGAGAAGCACACCCTACACTGATAGGATCGAGTCTCACGGTGTAAGTAGCTATACAGTTTACAATCATATGTTGCTACCTGCATCATTCAAGTCCCTAGAGTCCGACTATCATCATTTGAAAAAATTTGTTCAAGTTTGGGACGTCGCTGCAGAAAGACAAGTAGAAATTTCTGGAAAAGATTCTGCAAAATTAGTGCAATTAATGACTTGTAGAGATTTATCCAAATCAAAAGTTGGGAGATGTTATTATGCCCCACTTGTTGATGATCAAGGTCTTTTAGTTAACGATCCAATAATAAATAAATTGGCAGATGATAGATGGTGGTTATCGATTGCTGATTCTGATGTAATTTTTTTTGCCAAAGGTCTTGCTGCAGGAAATAAATTTGAAGTAGAAATTAAAGAGCCAAATGTAAATATATTAGCTGTTCAAGGACCCCTCTCAGATGATTTAATGGCAAAATTATTTGGTGATGAAATAAGACAATTAAAGTTTTTTAATTTCAAATATTATGAATTTAAAAAGTATAAATATTTTATTGCTAGGTCAGGCTGGTCAAAACAAAGTGGTTTTGAGATTTATGTAGAAGACAATTTAGCAGGTCAGGATTTATATGATTATCTTTTTGAATATGGCTCTAAATACAACGTGAAAGCAGGGTGTCCAAACTTGATCGAGAGAATAGAGTCAGCTTTATTTTCTTATGGAAATGATTTTGATAATAGAGATAATCCTTTTGAAGCAAATTTTGATAAGTTCATACATTTAGACAATGGAATTGATTTTCTAGGTAAAGAAAAGTTAAAAAAAATAAGACAAGAGGGCATTTCAAGAAAACTGATGGGAGTAAAAATTGATCATAATAAAATTGACATGTATTGTGAAAAGACATTATTAGACGATAATAATAAAGTTATGGGCTATGTCAGATCAGCAGCATATTCTCCAACATTTAAAAAAGTTATTGGTATAGCCATGATTAACAAACCTTATTGGGATGGCAAAACTCAATTTAAAATAGATATTAACGAGAAAATATTTGTAGGAACAATTTGCGATTTGCCTTTCATTTAGTATAAAAATAAACGTTAATATGAATTTAGCAATTGTTGGTGCAACAGGAAATGTTGGAAGAAAAATTTTAGAGGTTCTTGAAAAAAAAGAACTCAAAATTGATAATCTATATTTAGTTGCTTCTTCAAAAAGTTTAGGAAAAAAAATTAAATTTAGAGACAAAGAATATGATGTGGTTGATCTAGATAATTTTGATTTCTCAAAAGTTAAAATTACTTTCTTTGCAGCTGGCAAAAAAATTTCTAAAGAATTTGCAGAAAAAGCCTCAAAGAAATCATTAGTTATAGATAATTCAAGTTTTTTTAGAATGGATCCTGAGGTTCCTTTAATAGTCCCACAGGTGAATTCTAAAGATTTAAGAAATATGAAAAAAAACATTATTGCAAATCCTAATTGTTCAACTGCACAATTAGTGATTGCCCTCAAACCTTTACATGATTTGTTTATAATCAAAAGGGTAGTTGTCTCTACCTATCAATCAGTATCAGGAGGTGGCAAAGAGCCTATGGACGAGCTGATTGAACAAACTAAACTAGCATTAGATGGAAAAAAAATTGATTCGAAAAATTTCACTAAACAAATAGCTTTTAATGCTATCCCACATATTGATGTCTTCTCAGATGATGGTTATACAAAGGAAGAATTGAAAATGAGTAACGAGACAAAAAAAATTTTGGATGATAAGATTAATTTGACAGCAACATGTGTGAGATTACCAATATCTATATCTCATTCTGAGTCAGTTAATTTACAGTTTGAAAAGCCATTTTCTTTAGAAAAAGTAAAAGAGGCACTAAATGACTTTGAGGGTTGCAAAGTGATAGATCAAAGAGAAGATGGTGGATATATAACACCTTTGGAGGCGGAAGGAAGAGACGAGACGTTTATCTCAAGAATAAGAGAGGATCATACAATCAAAAATGGATTAAATCTTTGGATTGTTTCTGATAATCTTCTAAGAGGCGCGGCTTTGAATGCAGTAGAAATAGCAGAAAAATTAATTAAAAATAATTTCTATGGAAAATAAAGAACCTTTATCACCTCATATTCAGATTTATAAGTGGCATATTTCATCATTGGTATCCATCTCACATAGAATAACAGGAATAATTAATATAATTGCAATTACCTTTATTTGTTTGTTAGCTTCTCTCCTTGTTTTTGGTCAGAATAGTTATGAAATGATTAATTTATTTTTAATTTCAACAATAGGAAAATTTTTTATACTTGGAATTACATGGTCTTTTTGTTTTCAAGTTTTAAGTGAGATTAGACATTTAATTATGGATTTGGGTTACGGTTTTGAACTAAAGACAACAAAAATAACTGGTTTAATTGTTATATTTGGATCAGTATTGTTGACTGTGATTTTTTTTTTAATTGGAAAAAATTTTTTATAAAATGATTGACGCAACAAAAAAATGGATTTTTTTAAAAATTAGTGGAGCAATATTAGTTCCATCAATGCTATGGTTTATTATAAATTTTATAAAAATTTATGACCAAGGTTATTTAGATATAGTCAATTTTTTTACAAACCCGTTGTCTAATTTTTTATTTAGCTTATTTATTATTAATGTGTATTTCTTTTCTGCTTTAAGTATTAGTGAGGTTTTTGAGGATTATATTAAAAATGAAAAAATCAAAAATGTCGCAAACAGGCTTTTATATACATCAGCAGTGGTAATTCCTTTAATTACAATTATATTAATAAATAAGTTATGAGTTCATATAAAATAATAGATCATGAATATGATGTAGTAGTATTGGGAGCTGGAGGCTCCGGTTTGAGAGCTGCTGTTGGTTTGAGTGAAGCTGGCTTAAAAACTGCATGTATTTCAAAAGTTTTTCCTACTAGAAGCCATACGTCTGCTGCTCAAGGTGGTATTTCAGCTGCCCTTGGAAATATGGGTGAAGATGATTGGCGTTGGCACATGTATGATACTGTGAAAGGAGCTGATTGGTTAGGAGATCAAGACAGTATTGAGTATTTGTGTAAAGAAGCACCTAAAGCAGTTATAGAGTTAGAAAAATATGGAGTTCCTTTTAGTAGAACAGAGGACGGAAAAATCTACCAAAGACCATTTGGTGGAATGACTAAAAATTATGGTAATGGAATTGTTCAAAGAACTTGTGCAGCTGCAGATAGGACTGGCCATGCAATTTTACATACTTTGTATGGACAAGCCCTGAAACATAAAACAGAGTTTTTCATAGAGTATTTTGCATTAGATTTATTGATGAAAGATGGTGAGTGCAAAGGTTTAATTGCATGGAACTTAAATGATGGAACTATTCACAGATTTAGAGCTCACTCAGTAATCATTGCTACAGGCGGTTATGGCAAAGTTTATTATTCTGCAACTTCTGCACATACTTGTACTGGTGATGGAAATGCTATGGTTTTAAGAGCAGGATTACCATTGCAAGATATGGAATTTGTACAGTTTCATCCAACTGGAATATATGGTCATGGAACACTTATAACAGAAGGAGCAAGAGGTGAAGGAGGATATCTTACGAACTCTAAAGGTGAGAGGTTTATGGAAAGATACGCACCTAAAGCTAAAGATTTGGCATCTAGAGATGTAGTAAGTAGATCTATGTCAATAGAAATAAATGAAGGTAGAGGAGTTGGAAAAGATAAAGACCACGTTCATCTAAATTTAAGTCACTTAGATAAAGAGGTTATAGAAAGTAGATTGCCAGGGATAACAGACGCTGCAAGGTTATTTGCTAATGTAGATGTAACTAAAGATCCAATTCCAGTAGTACCAACTGTACATTATAATATGGGTGGAATTCCAACTAATTATAAAGGTGAAGTTCTAACAGTAAATGGCTCTGAAAAAGTAGTTCCAGGTTTAATGGCAATAGGTGAAGCAGCATGTGTTTCAGTTCATGGCGCGAATAGACTAGGTTCTAACTCGTTAATCGATCTTGTAGTTTTCGGAAGAGCAGCCGCAAAAAGAGCTGCAGAATTAATTAAGCCAGGAACACCTCACGAAGAAATTGGAGAGTCTGAAACGCAAAAATGTCTTGATAGGTTTGACAAAATAAGGAATGCGGATGGAGAAATAGGGACTGCAGAACTAAGACTATCAATGCAAAAAACAATGCAATCAAAATGTGCAGTTTTTAGAACTGAAAAAACACTCAAAGAAGGAGTTGACGAAATAAGAAAAACTTATGATGGATTAGAATCTTTATCCGTAAAAGATAAATCATTAATATTTAACACTGATTTAGTTGAAACTTTAGAGTTTGATAATTTAATTAGACAGGCAGTTGCAACCGTAGACTCAGCCTATCATAGAAAAGAAAGTAGAGGCGCTCATGCAAGAGAGGATTTCCCTAAAAGAGATGATGAAAAATTTATGCAACATACTCTTGCCTGGTGTAATGGCAAAGAGACAAAAATAAGCTACCGTGAAGTTCATAAATCAACATTGACTAATGATGTACAATATTTTCCTCCACAAGAGCGAGTTTATTAATGGTACAATTAAATTTACCTGAAAATTCAAAAGTTAAAAAAGGTAAATATTTTAAAGACAGAACAGGTTCAAAAAATCTTAAAAAAGTAAACATTTATAGATGGGACCCATCTTCAGGAGAAAACCCAAGAATTGATACTTATGAAGTTGATATGGATAATTGTCCCTCAAAAGTGCTTGATATTTTAAATAAGATAAAAAATGAGATAGATCCAACTCTAGCATATAGAAGATCCTGTGCACACGGAGTTTGTGGTTCATGTGCAATGAATATGAGTGGTAAAAATGGCCTTGCATGTACAACACCGCATGCAGAAATTGAGGGTGATATTGATATTTATCCTCTGCCTCACTTAAAAGTGAAAAAAGATTTAATTGGTGACTTAGATGGTTTGTACAAACAATATAAATCAATCGAACCTTGGTTAAAATCAAACTCTAAATCAGAAACAGAAGAAATTTATCAATCAAAAGAAGATAGAGCAAAGTTAGATGGTGCTTATGAGTGTATAATGTGTGCATGTTGTTCAACGTCATGCCCTAGCTATTGGTGGAATGGTGATAAATATTTAGGACCAGCTGTTTTACTACAAGCTTATAGATGGATTATAGATAGTAGAGATGATGAAAGACAAGCTAGGTTAAAAAAGGTTGCTGATGAGCTTAAACTTTATCGTTGTCATACAATTCTTAACTGTACAAGTGCTTGTCCCAAAGGATTAAACCCTGCAAAAGCTATAGCTGAAATAAAAAAAATGTTAGCAACAGCTAATATTTAAACAATAGACTAACAACTATTTTTACTCTAAAAGATCGTTCATGAAATTAATAGAGCATTTTGTTGATGGAAAAATAATTTCTGGAACTTCTGACAAAAAAGGAAAAATATTTAATCCTGCAACTGGTGAACAAGTAAAAGAAGTTAGGTTAGCATCTAAATCTGATTTAGATCAATCGGTTATAATTGCAAAAAAAGCATTTGAAGAATGGTCATTAAAACCTCCTCTTCAAAGAGCTCGAGTAATTTTTAAATTCAAAGAACTAATTGAGAAAAATTCAGATGAACTCACACAATTAATTGTCGAAGAACATGGAAAAGTTTATGAAGATGCAAAAGGATCTTTG
The DNA here is from genome assembly GCA_902540235.1 of uncultured Pelagibacteraceae bacterium. Classification (GTDB taxonomy): domain Bacteria; phylum Pseudomonadota; class Alphaproteobacteria; order Pelagibacterales; family Pelagibacteraceae; genus Pelagibacter. Next base: position 66,852 of record CACBLI010000003.1, on the reverse strand, counting down.
ACACGAGGATTAGAAGTTGTTGAATTTGCATGTGGAATTCCTCATTTACTTAAAGGGGAATTTTCAGAAAATGTTGGAACAAATGTTGATAGTTGGTCAATGCGACAACCTTTGGGAGTAGTAGCTGGAATAACTCCATTTAACTTTCCAGCGATGGTACCTATGTGGATGTTTCCAATCGCTATTGCTTGTGGAAATACTTTTATATTAAAACCATCAGAAAAAGATCCATCGTGTTCTATAAGATTAGCTGAGCTGTTAAAAGAAGCTGGACTGCCAGATGGTGTATTCAATGTTATAAATGGAGATAAAGTTGCAGTAGATGCAATCTTAGATAATAAAGATATTAAGGCTGTAAGTTTTGTTGGGTCAACTCAAATTGCTAAATATATTTACGAAAACTCAGCTAAAAATGAAAAAAGAGTTCAAGCTTTGGGAGGTGCAAAAAATCATTTAGTGGTAATGCCTGATTGCGATTTAGATGGTGCTGTTAACGGTCTAATGGGTGCAGCTTATGGTTCTGCTGGAGAAAGATGTATGGCCCAGTCAGTTGCAGTTGCAGTTGGTGATATTGGAGATGAGTTGGTATCTAGATTATCAAAAAAAGCAGAGGCTTTAAAAGTCGGTCCTGGAATGGATAAAAATTCAGAAATGGGACCACTTGTGACTAAGGAACACTTAGAAAAAGTGAGAGGCTATGTTGACTTAGGAGTAAAAGAAGGAGCTAAGTTAGTGGTTGATGGAAGAAATTTAAAGTTACAAGGATATGAGAATGGTTTTTATATTGGAGGTTGTTTATTTGATCATGTCACAAAAGATATGAGAATTTATAAAGAAGAAATATTCGGACCAGTTCTCTCCGTTGTGAGAGTGAAGACTTTTGAGGAAGCCTCAAAATTAATTAATGAACATGAATATGGAAATGGAGTTAGTATTTATACTAGAGATGGGGATGCTGGTAGAACATTTGCTAGCAAAATCCAAGTTGGTATGGTTGGGATAAACGTACCAATACCTGTGCCAATGGCATTTCATAGCTTTGGGGGGTGGAAAAGATCTTTATTTGGTGACAGTGCAATGCATGGTATGGAGGGAATAAAATTTTATACAAAATTAAAAACTATAACTTCAAGATGGCCTTCAGGAATTCGATCAAATGCTGAATTTGTGATGCCTACAATGAAATAAAAAAAATGAGCAAGATATCTTTAATAGGTGCTGGGCAAATAGGTGGAACTTTAGCTCACCTGATTGGAGTCAAAGAATTAGTTAGTGAGGTAGTTTTGTTTGATGTTGCAAGTGGTATTGCAAAGGGAAAGGCACTAGATATTGCTCAATCATCCTCAGTAGATGGTTTTAATGTAAAATTTTCAGGCACAGACAAATATAATGATATTAAAGGATCAGATGTAATTATTATAACAGCGGGTGTGCCAAGAAAACCTGGAATGAGTAGAGATGATTTACTTGGTATTAATTTAAAAATAATCAAACAAGTTGCTGAAGGAGTAAAACAAAACGCTCCAGATGCATTTGTAATATGTATTACTAATCCCTTAGATGTAATGGTAATGGCATTTCAAAAATTCTCAGGGTTATTACCTAGTAAAGTGGTTGGGATGGCTGGTATATTAGATAGTTCAAGGTTTAAATTATTTTTGTCTGAAGAATTTAATATCCCAGTAAGAGAAATAGAAGCAATGGTAATGGGTGGCCATGGAGATACAATGGTTCCCTTACCAAGATTTACTAAAGTTTCACAAAAACCTTTATTAGATCTAGTTAAGGAAGGGAAAATCTCTAAAGAAAGATTAGAGGAGATAAATCAAAGAACTAGGGACGGTGGAGCAGAAATAGTCAAATTTTTAGAAAAAGGCTCTGCTTTTTATGCTCCTGCAGCGTCAGGTGTTGAGATGGCAAAAGCATATTTAAATGATGAAAAAAAATTACTTCCTTGCGCAGCTTATCTTAATGGAGAATATGGAATAAAAGACATTTATGCTGGTGTACCAATAATCATTGGTAAAAATGGAGTTGAAAAAATTGAGGAAATAAAGTTAGATGAAAAAGAAAAATCTGAATTTCTTCATTCAATTGATGCAGTAAAAAAGCTTTGGGAAGCAGCTTCTAAAATAGATCCAGATTTAGCCTAAAAATAATGAATATACATGAACATCAAGCTAAACAGATTTTAAAAAAATTTGGTGTACCAGTTCCGGAGGGAGTGTTTGGATTAACAGTCGAGGAACTTTTAGAGAAATGCAAGTCATTAAAAACAAACAAGTACGTTTTAAAAGCCCAAATTCATGCAGGTGGTCGAGGAAAAGCTGGGGGCGTTAAAATTTTAGATAATTTAAGTGAACTTGAAAAATCAGCAAAAGATCTTTTTGGCAAGAAATTAATAACACATCAAACAGGACCAGAGGGAAGGGAAGTAAAAAGACTTTATGTTGAGGAGTCATCAAATATCGACAAAGAATTTTATTTATCTTGTTTAGTAGACAGAGCGTCTTCAAAAATTGCCTTTATTTCTAGTGATCAAGGTGGAGTGGATATTGAGGAAGTGGCAAGTAAATCGCCTGATAAAATTTTAACAACTAAAGTTGAATTAAAAGAGGAAATTTCTGATGAGGAGTGTGAAACTATTATTAAGATTTTTCAATTAAAAGGAAATTCAAAAAATGAGGCAATTTTTTTGATTAAATCTATTTATAAAATGTTTGTTAAAACAGATGCAAATATGGTTGAAGTAAACCCTTTAATTCTTACGAAAGAAGAAAAAATTATTTGTTTAGATGCTAAAGTAAATTTTGACAGCAATGCTCTATTTAGGCAACCAGAAATCTTAGAATTAAGAGATTTGAATGAAGAAGAACCTGCAGAAATTGAAGCTAGCAAATATGATCTAGCATATATAAAATTAGATGGAAATATTGGATGTATGGTTAATGGTGCCGGTTTAGCTATGGCCACAATGGACATAATTAAACAATATGGAGAAGAGCCAGCAAATTTTTTAGATGTTGGAGGAGGAGCCTCTAAAGAAAAAGTTTCTGCTGCATTTAAGATTATTTTGTCTGATAAAAATGTAAAAGGAATTTTGATTAATATTTTTGGCGGCATTATGAGATGTGATGTCCTCGCTCAAGGTGTAGTGGATGCAGCAAAAGAAATTAATATTGAAGTTCCACTAGTTGTAAGATTAGCTGGTACAAATTTTAAAGAGGGTAAAGAAATTTTAGATAATTCAGGTTTAAAATTAATTTCTGCTGAAAACCTTGACGATGCAGCAAAAAAGATTGTTGAGGCTATAAAATAAATGTCAGTTTTAGTAAATAAGAACACTAGACTAATTTGCCAAGGTTTTACTGGTTCACACGGCACTTTTCATTCTGAACAAGCTATCAAATACGGAACAAAATTAGTTGGTGGTGTTACTCCAAAAAAAGGTGGTCAAAAACATTTAGGATTACCTGTTTTTAATACGGTGAAAGAGGCGAAAGATGCTGAGAATGCTAATGCTTCTATGATTTATGTACCAGCTAAATTTGCAGCTGAAGCAATTATTGAATCAATTGATGCATCAATTGAGCTGATTGTTTGTATTACCGAGGGTATTCCCATCCAAGATATGTTAAAAGTGAAACAAAGATTATCAAAATCAAAAAGTAGATTAATAGGTCCAAATTGCCCAGGAATTATTACACCAGAGGAATGTAAGATTGGAATAATGCCAGGTAATATTCATAAAAAAGGAAGCGTGGGAATAGTATCAAGATCTGGTACTTTAACTTACGAAGCGGTTGCTCAAACTACTGAAAATGGCTTAGGCCAATCGACTTGTATTGGAATTGGTGGTGATCCTATTAACGGTACAAATTTTATAGATTGTTTAGATTTATTTTTAAATGATGAGGAAACACAGTCTATACTAATGATTGGAGAAATTGGAGGAACTGCAGAGGAAGAGGCTGCAGACTTTATAAAGAATCATAAAATAAAAAAACCAATTGTTGGATTTATTGCTGGTATCACAGCTCCACCAGGAAGAAGGATGGGTCACGCTGGTGCAATAATTTCTGGAGGTAAGGGAGGTGCAGAGGAAAAAATGAAAAAGATGGAGGAATGTGGAATAACTATGGCAAACTCACCCTCAAAAATTGGAAAAACATTGTTCAATAAATTGTCTAATTGAAATATTTTTCGCTAGGTTTATATTAACTACAAATGTCTTCTTCTAAAAATTTCGAATTAAAGAAAACAGATTTCTTAAGTAAATCAAATAGTACATTTATAGATGAGATGTACATGAAATTTGTAAATAATGACCCGTCATTACCTAACAGCTGGAGAAGCTATTTTAATGAAATTGGAGATGAATTTGAAACCATTGTTGATGAGATTAATGGTCCATCTTGGAGTCCAGCTAAAAAATTTTCTGTAAGTCAATCTCAAGTTCAAAATAATGAAAATAATTTTAAAGATAACCAAGACTTAGTTAAGTCAAATGCAAACTCAATAAAAGCTGTTGCCATGATTAGATCGTATAGGCAACGAGGGCATTTAATTGCTAAATTAGATCCTTTGGGCATGTTAAAGTCTGAGTATTTAGATGAACTTCACCCAGAGTCTTATGGATTTAAAAAAGAGGACTATAACAAAAAAATTTTTTTAGACGGTGTAATAAATAAAGAGCATTCAAATATAAATGAAATATTGGCTTTTTTAAGAGAAAAATATTGTGGTTCGCTTGGTTATGAATACATGCATATCTCTAATCCTACAGAAAGAAAATGGTTTAGAGATAGAGTTGAAAAAAATGATGACTTTAAATTTACTCAAAATGGGAAGGAAGCAATTCTAAATAAATTAATACAAGCAGAGGGTTTTGAAAAGTTTTTACATACTAAATATGTGGGAACAAAAAGATTTGGTCTTGATGGAGGCGAAAGCTTGATACCCGCACTTGAACAAATAATTAAGATTGGGGGACAATCAAATATCAAAGAAGTTAAAATTGGAATGTCACACAGAGGTAGATTGAATGTATTAGCTAATGTTTTACAAAAATCTTATAAAAGAATATTTAATGAATTTGCAGGTGAAATAAGCTCAAAATCAGAGGATGATACTGGAGATGTAAAATATCACTTAGGAGCTTCTTCAAATAGAGAGTTTGATGGAAATTCAGTTCATGTAAGTTTAACTGATAACCCTTCACATTTAGAGGCAGTAAATCCAGTTGTTTTAGGCCAGACAAGGGCTAAGCAATTTTTTCATAAAGACAAAGAGAGAAAAAAAGTAATTCCAATTTTAATTCATGGAGACGCTGCTTTTGCTGGACAAGGAGTTGTAGCAGAGTGTTTTGCAATGTCAGGACTACCAGGACACAATACAGGTGGAACCATTCATATTATAATTAATAATCAAATTGGTTTTACCACAAGCCCAAGATTTGCTAGATCATCCCCGTATCCCTCAGATATTGCTAAAATGGTTGAAGCTCCAATTATTCATGTTAATGGTGATGACCCAGAGGCTGTGGTTTATGCAGCAAGAATCGCTACTGACTTTAGGTTAAAATTTAACCGAGATGTTGTTATTGATTTGATTTGTTATAGGAGATTTGGACACAATGAGGGTGACGAACCATCATTTACTCAACCATTAATGTATAAAAAAATACGCTCTCATCCATCCGCAATAAGAGTTTACGGTGAAAAATTGGTTAATGAAAATTCAATTTCTAAAGAATTTTTAGACGCTTCAATTAAAAAATTCAAAGATTTGTTGGATGAGCAATTTAAAAATGCAAAAAATTATAAACCAAAAATTGAGTGGTTTGAGGGAACCTGGTCTAGATATAAACCTGATGAAGGAAAAGATAAAAGGGGGGTTACAGGGTCAGATTTAAAAAAGCTGATAGAGATTTCAGAAAAAATTAATTCAATTCCAAAAGAGATTAATATACACAAAACTATATCAAAAATTCTAGATATTAGAAAAAATAACGTTTTAAAAGGAGCAGAAATCGACTGGTCCACAGCAGAGTCCTTAGCCTTTGGTTCACTTTTAGAGGAAGGCTATCCTGTTAGATTAGTTGGCCAAGACACTGGTAGAGGAACATTTAGTCAAAGACATTCTGTTTTAAGAAATCAATTGGATAATTCAAGATATATACCTTTAAATAATATTTCAGAAAGACAAAAAAAATTTGAGGTTGTTGACAGTTTTTTATCTGAACTAGCAGTTTTAGGTTTCGAGTATGGTTACAGTTTAGTAGAGCCAAATACACTTACAATTTGGGAGGCACAATTTGGTGACTTTGCAAATGGTGCACAAGTAGTAATTGATCAATTTATCGCCTCTGGAGAAAGAAAGTGGTCAAGAGCATCTGGCTTAGTTATGCTACTGCCTCATGGATATGAAGGTCAAGGACCTGAACATTCTTCTGCAAGACTAGAAAGATTTTTACAACTGTGTTCAAATGATAACATGCAGGTTATGAACTGTACAACTCCTGCAAATTATTTTCATGCATTACGAAGACAAATGCACAGAGATTTTAGAAAACCATTAATTATAATGACACCAAAATCACTATTACGACACAAACACTGTACATCAAACTTAGAGGATTTTAGTAAAAAAAATTCATTTCATAGAATTTTATGGGATCATGCTATGGATCCAAAACTAAAGGGTTTCATAAAGCTGAAAAAAACAAAAAAAATAAATAAGGTAATTCTTTGCTCAGGAAAGATTTATTTCGATCTATTAGAGGAACGAGAAAAATTAAAAAGAAATGATGTGGTGTTTTTTAGAATTGAACAACTCTACCCATTTCCTGCAAAAACGTTAGCTGAAGAGCTTAAACCCTACTCAAAAAATGCTAATTTTTATTGGTGTCAAGAAGAGCCTAAAAATATGGGTGCATGGTTTTCTGTTAGAGATTATATACAATGGACATTAGATAATATTAAGGCTAGTAATAATATGATTTCTTATATTGGAAGAAGTCCTGATGCATCACCTGCAACAGGATATTTAAAGAGACATATGTCACAACAGCAAGAAATTCTGAAGAAAGTTTTTGAGTAAAATGAGTGAAAAAATTTTGGTTCCAGTACTTGGCGAAAGCATTGTAGAGGCAACAGTCTCTAAATGGTTAAAAAGCGAAGGCGATGCAGTTGAAGCAGATGAGCCTATTGTAGAATTGGAAACAGATAAAGTAAATTTAGAAGTCCCCTCTCCCGCCTCAGGTGTTTTAGATAAGATAATTTCTAAAGATGGTTCTGTTGTTGAAGTTGGTGCTACTTTAGGTTCAATATCTACAAATGGTGAAATAATAAAAAAGGACGATGTTAAAGAGACAAAATCTATAGAACCTAATGTTGAAGAAAAAAAAGAGGAGTTATTTATCTCCCCAGTCATAGAAGATAAAAAAGAACAAGATAATCAAAATTTAGATGAGCCCCTAATATTAACGAAACAAATTGAAGAACCTAAAAAAAATTTAAATTTATCTCCAGCAGTTAGAAAAATTGTAAGTGAGAATAAAATTGATATTAAAAATATAAAAGGCTCAGGAAAAGATGGCAGAGTTTTGAAAGGTGATTTGATTGATTTAATGGGAGTCAATCCACCTCCGTCAGAGAGAAAAATTAAATATGGCCAAGAAGAGAGAATCAAAATGACCAGGCTGAGACAAACCATAGCAAAGAGATTAAAACAGGCACAAGAAAATGCAGCTTTATTAACTACTTTTAATGAAGTCGATATGACTAATATAATGGATATAAGAAAAGAAAATCAGGAAGATTTTCAAAGTCGTTATGGGATTAAACTTGGGTTTATGTCCTTTTTTGTTAAAGCGTGTGTCGTTGCGCTGAAGAATTTTCCAGCGGTAAATGCTGAGATAGAGGGTGATGAAATTATTTACAAAAATTATTACAATATAAGTTTTGCAGTAGGAACTGATAAAGGATTAGTCGTCCCAGTTTTGAAAAATGCTGATGAACTATCTTTTGCAGATATTGAAAAAAATATTAAAGATATTTCAGAAAAAGCAAGAGAGGGAAAACTGACTATAGAAGACCTCCAAGGGGGGACTTTTACCATAAGCAATGGAGGTGTTTATGGCTCGATGTTGTCTACCCCAATATTAAACTTACCTCAGTCCGGGGTATTAGGTATGCACAATATAGTCGACAGACCAACAGCAATTGATGGAGAGATAAAAATTAGACCAATTATGTATTTAGCTTTGTCATATGATCACAGAATTATAGATGGAAAAGAGTCAGTCTCTTTTTTAAAAATGATAAAAGAAAATTTAGAGGATCCAAGGAGATTATTTTTAGATATTTAAATGGCAGAAAAATTTCAAGCAGTTGTTATAGGAGGTGGCCCTGGAGGTTATGTTTGTGCAATTAGACTTGCACAGTTAGGTCTGAAAACCGCATGTATAGAGTCTAGAGGTTCATTAGGTGGAACATGTTTGAATATAGGCTGTATACCATCTAAGAGTTTGCTTAATTTATCTGAAGAATTTCATAAAGTTAAAGATTTATCAAATAAAGGGATTGAGGTTGGACAGGTAAAATTAAATTTACCAAAAATGATGAAGAGCAAAGATAAAGCGGTTACAGTTTTGACCAAAGGTGTGGAATTTTTACTTAAAAAAAATAAAGTTACTTACTTTAAAGGTACTGGAAGTTTCAAATCAAAAAATGAAATTCTGATTAAAGATAGTGAGAATAAAGAAACACATGTAGAAGCAGATAAAATTATAATTGCAACAGGTTCCTTACCTGTATCTTTGCCAGGCGTAAAATTTGATGAAAAAGTTATTGTATCCTCAACTGGTGCATTAAAATTAGAGCAAGTTCCAAAAAAAATGGTTGTAGTTGGAGGAGGATATATTGGTCTTGAGATGGGATCAGTCTGGTCCAGACTTGGAACTGAGGTTCATGTGGTTGAGTATTTAGATCATATTACACCTGGTATGGATAAAGAAATTTCAACGGAGTTTATGAAAATTCTTAAAAAACAAAAAATAAATTTTCATTTGCAGCACAAAGTAGAACAAATTAAAAATAATAGCATAAATGCAATAGTTTCCACATCAGATAAAGAGGGTAAAAAAAAGGATTTTGACTGTGACGTTGTTTTAGTTTCAGTTGGCAGGAAACCAAATACAATTGGATTAAATTTAGATAAAGTAAATATTGATTTAGATAAAAAAAATAGAATTAAAACAGATAAAAACTTTAAAACAAATCAAGATAACATTTATGCGATAGGAGATGTAATAGCTGGACCTATGCTAGCGCATAAAGCAGAAGATGAAGGTATTGCTGTTGCAGAAAATATAGCAGGTCAATCAGGACACGTAAATTACGATACTATTCCAGGAGTAATCTACACCACCCCAGAAGTTGCTTCTATTGGAAAAACAGAAGAACAACTTAAAGAATTAAATATAAAATATAAAATTGGTAAATTTTCATTTATGGCTAATTCTAGAGCAAAAGCGATTGATGATGCAGAGGGATTTGTAAAAATTCTAGCAGATGAAAAAACTGATAAAGTATTGGGTGCACACTTAATTGGTCCACATGCAGGAGAATTGATCGCTGAAATTGGTGTTGCAATGGAATTTGGTGCTAGCTCAGAGGATATTGCTAGAACTTGCCATGCACATCCTACTTTCTCTGAAGCGGTAAAAGAAGCAGCATTATCTGTAGATAAAAGGGCAATACACTCTTAAAATTTTTTCATATTATTCGTATATGAAGTTTCCGATTCTTTTACCAAATATTTTTAATTATCCATTTACTTATGAAAGTGATTTAAAATTAAATATTGGAGACTTTGTAGAAGTACCTTTTGGGAAATCAAAAAAAACAGGTGTGGTTTGGGATAATTTCGAAGAAAAGAAAAATAAAGATTTTAAAATTAAAAGAGTAATAAAAAAACTTGATGTTCCAAGACTGAATGAAAATATTGTAAAATTTTTAAATTGGTTTTCAGAGTATAATATTGTGCCAAAAGGTATGGCGCTAAAACTTGCTCTATTGAGTGGCCAAACTGCACACAAGTTCGATATAAAGTTTTATAAAAATTTCGACTCAAAGATAAAAGATTACCCTTTAAATTTAACAAAAGAACAAGAGGACTCATTAAATCAAATAAATAAATATAATCAAAAATTTAATGTCCACGTGTTACAGGGTGTGACAGGCTCAGGAAAAACGATCGTGTACTTCGAAGCATTGAAAAAAATTTTAAAACGGGGATACCAAGGTTTGATAATGCTACCAGAGATTGGTTTAACGAACCAATTTGAAAAAAAATTTCAAGAATTTTTTGGCTTTTCACCAGCGATTTGGCATTCGGGAATCACAAAAAAAAATAGAGAAATAATTTGGAATGGGATTATTAATAATAAAATAAAAGTTGTTATAGGAGCAAGATCATCATTATTCTTACCATTTAAGAAGCTAGGACTAATTATAGTTGATGAGGAACACGACCAGTCTTATAAACAAGATGAGGGAATAATATATAATGCTCGAGATATGGCTATTTCTAGGGCATTGTTTGAGAATATACCAATAAATTTAGTTACAGCAGTGCCATCAATTGAAACATATGAAAATATAAAAAAAAAGAAATACACTTGTTCACAATTGAATCGCCGATATCAAAACGCTTCTTTGCCTAACTATGAAATAATTAATTTAAATAACGTAAAGTTAGGTAAACAATCTTGGCTTTCTAAAAATATAATTGAAAAAGTTAATCATCATTTAAAAAAAAAAGATCAAGTTTTATTTTTTTTAAATCGAAGAGGCTTTTCACCTAATGTTTTTTGTATCAAATGTTTAAGCAGTTATTCATGCCCAAATTGTTCTATTAATCTTGTATACCACAAAAATAAGAATAATCTCTTATGTCACTACTGTGGTTTCAAGTCTTCTTTGATAAAAGATTGTTCAAAAGGTAAAAAATGTGATTTCAAATTTACAGGACCTGGTGTTGAAAGAATTTCTGAAGAAGTTAAAAAATACTTTCCATCAAAAAAAATTGAAATTTTTTCGAGCGACACAATGAATAAAAAAAGTTCGGGAAATATACTTGAAAAAATCGTAAATAATGAAATTGAAATTTTGGTTGGCACCCAATTGATTTCAAAAGGTTTCCATTTTCCAAATTTAAATTGTATTGTTGTGGTTGATATTGATTTATCATCACAAGGACACGATCTAAGAGTAGCAGAGAAAAATTTACAGTTATATCATCAATTATCTGGAAGAGCTGGGCGAGCAGGTAATTCTTCAACTGTTTATTTTCAAACTTACAATACAAATAATAATATGATTTTAGACATAACAAGCAATAACCCTCATGTTTTTTTAAACAAGGAAATAGAAATTAGAAGAAAAAATAATCTACCTCCTTTTCAAAGATTTATTTCTTTAATCTTAACTGGTGAAAATAATATTAAATTAGAAAAAGAAGCTCTAAATTTTAAGAGTTTCATCGTGAATAAAATTAAAGGTAAAGTTTTAGGACCAGTCAGTGCTCCTATATTTAAAATTAAACGGAAATATAGAATTAGATTATTAATACGTGGCCAAAAATCTTTAAAATTGCAAAATTCTCTAGCTTCAGTAATCTATAATTATAAATTTCCCTCAGGAATAAAACTTTCAGTTGATGTTGATCCAATTAGCTTCAATTAAACTAAAAAAAAGTCATTTTGGACGAATGTGTTGCTTGAACAGTATTTGGTCATATGCTAATTAAATCGTGTTTATATAATTAATAATCAAATCTTAGGCAACAAATTGAGTAGTAATAAAGGATTTTCTGACACATCAGCTAATAGATATTCTTTAGCTTTATATGAACTAGCTAGTGAGTCCGATTTACTCGAGAACATTGAGAAAAACTCATCTGAACTAATAAATTTGATTAATATTAATGATGAGTTCAATAAACTTATTAAAGACCCAACAGTAAGCCAAGATAATTTGACTAACATTATAAATAAAATATCCGAAAATTTTAAATTAGAAAATTTATTTAAAAATTTTTTATGTTTTTTGGTTAAAAAGCGAAGATTTTTTTATATAGAACAAATTCTTAAAAGTTTTGAAGAAATATGTTCTGAAAAAAGAGGCGAGATTAAAGCAGAAATTAATTCCGCAAAACAACTATCTGAAACTGAGATTAACAAAATTACTGAAGAACTTTCAAATAATTTTAAATCAAAAATAAAATTAAACTATAAGTACGACCAAAGTTTGATTGGTGGCTTGATTGTGCAAGTAGGAAGTACAATGATCGACACTTCTATAAAAAATAAATTACAACAAATAGAAAATAAGATGATAGAGGTATAATATGGAAATTAATCCTTCAGAAGTAACAAAAATATTAAAAGAGCAAATTAAAAACTTTGGTGAAAAAGCAGAAATATCTGAAGTAGGTCAAGTTTTGTCTGTTGGTGATGGAATAGCAAGAATTTATGGTTTGGATAATGTTCAGGCAGGAGAAATGGTTGAATTTTCTGATAGCTCTAAAGGAATGGCTTTGAATTTAGAGAGCGAAAATGTAGGTGTTGTGATATTTGGTGACGATCGAAATATTAAAGAGGGAGATGTTGTTAAAAGGACAGGAAGTATTGTGGACACTCCAGTTGGAAAAGAGCTACTGGGTAGAGTAGTCGATGGCCTTGGAAATCCTATTGATGGAAAAGGAGCTCTTGATAAATCTGTAAAAAAAAGCAGAGTAGAAGTTAAAGCGCCAGGAATTATACCAAGACAATCGGTAAGTGAGCCAATGCAAACAGGCTTAAAATCAATAGATAGTCTAGTACCAATTGGAAGAGGACAACGTGAACTAATCATCGGAGATAGACAAACAGGAAAAACGGCTGTTGCTGTTGATACAATTATAAACCAAAAAAAAATAAACGAGTCTGGTGATGAGAAACAAAAACTTTATTGTATTTATGTCGCTATAGGACAAAAAAGATCAACCGTTAGACAAATACAGAAAACTTTAGAAGAAGCAGGCGCAATGGAATATACAACAATTGTTGCTGCAACAGCTTCAGATTCAGCGCCACTACAATTTTTAGCCCCATATACAGGTTGTGCAATGGGTGAATACTTTAGAGATAATGGAATGCATGCCTTAATAATTTATGATGATCTATCAAAACAAGCTGTCGCTTATAGACAAATGTCATTAATTTTAAGAAGACCTCCGGGAAGAGAGGCTTACCCAGGTGATGTATTCTATTTACATAGTAGACTACTTGAAAGGGCTGCTAAGTTAAGTGATGAACATGGCGGCGGGTCTCTAACAGCGTTACCTATTATTGAAACGCAAGGGGGTGATGTCTCTGCATATATACCTACTAATGTAATATCGATTACAGACGGGCAAATATTTTTGGAAACAGAATTATTTAATCAAGGTATTAGGCCTGCAATCAATGTTGGTTTATCAGTTTCAAGGGTTGGATCTGCTGCCCAAACTAAAGCAATGAAAAAAGTTTCTGGATCTATGAAACTAGAATTAGCCCAATACAGAGAAATGGCAGCATTTGCACAATTTGGTTCTGATTTAGATGCTTCAACACAGCAACTTTTGAATAGAGGTTCTAAGTTAACAGAGCTTTTAAAACAAAATCAATTTTCTCCTATGACAGTTGCAGAACAGGTAATTTCAATATTTTGTGGTGTAAAAGGTTATTTAGATGATCTAGATTTAAAAGAAATTGTAGACTTTGAGAATAAAATAATTGAAAGCTGTAAAGCTGATCAACCTGAAATCATAGAAGCAATTTTAAGTTCTGGAAAATTAGATGATGAAACTGAAAAAAAATTAATCGATATAATAATTAAATTAAAGAAAAATTTTAAGTCTTAATAATTTATGGCGAGTTTAGACGATTTAAAAAAAAGAATTACAAGTGTAAAATCTACACAAAAAATTACCAAGGCGATGAAAATGGTTGCAGCAGCTAAATTAAAAAGAGCTCAAGAAAGTGCAGAAAAAGGAAGACCTTATTCAGAAAAAATGAATAATGTAATTTTAAATTTATCTAACGGTATTTCAGATAAAGAAACTGCACCTAAATTACTCTCTGGCACTGGAAAAGATAAAATCCATCTTTGTGTTGTGATGACATCTGATAGAGGTCTGTGCGGTGGTTTTAATTCTAATATAATTAAAAAAGCCAAAAATTATTTTGGAGAGATATTGAAAGAAGGGAAAGTATTAAAAATTATAACAGTAGGATCAAAAGGAAACGATCAACTAAAAAGACAATATGGAAATAAAATAATTGAGAATATTTCATTTAAAAATTCAAAAAATGCTAATTATTTTGATGCAGAAAAAGTTGGTAGGATAATTATTGAAAAGTTTGAAAAGGAAGAATTTGATATATGCACAATATTTTATAATCAATTTAAAAATGTAATAACTCAAATTCCTCAGGCTCAAAAAATTATTCCTTTAAATACAGAAAGTGCAGATGAAAACGAATTAGAAGATAGCTACGAATTTGAACCAGATGAAGACGAAATATTAAATAACTTATTACCAAAAAATATTTCTACACAGATATTCAAGGCTATGTTAGAGAACTCAGCGAGTGAACAAGGTGCAAGAATGAGTGCGATGGATAATGCAACTAGAAACGCAGGTGAGATGGTTGACAAACTAACTATTCAGTATAATAGAAGTCGTCAGGCAGCAATTACAAAAGAATTAATAGAAATCATATCAGGAGCAGAAAGTTTATAATTATGAGCAAAGGAATAATCACACAAGTTATTGGAGCAGTAGTAGATGTAAAATTTGAGGGAGAACTACCAGAAATCTTAACAGCTTTAGAGTGTAAAAATGGTGATAATAGACTTGTTTTAGAAGTTGCACAGCATTTAGGAGAATCTACCGCAAGAACTATTGCAATGGATGCAACAGAGGGACTTAAAAGAGGCGATGAGGTAATAAATACAAAAGCACCGATTAAAGTTCCAGTAGGACCAGAAACTTTAGGTAGAATTATAAATGTAGTTGGAGAGCCAATAGATGAAAGAGGAGAAGTTAAAACAAAAGAAAGTTGGCCGATTCATAGAGCAGCGCCTGAATTTAACGACCAATCAACTGAAACAGAAATTTTAGTAACGGGTATTAAAGTCATTGACTTGCTGGCACCTTATGCCAAGGGTGGAAAAATTGGTTTATTTGGTGGAGCTGGAGTTGGAAAGACAGTTTTAATTATGGAACTTATAAACAATGTAGCTAAGGCTCATGGAGGGTTTTCTGTCTTTGCAGGAGTTGGTGAAAGAACCAGAGAAGGTAATGATCTTTATCATGAAATGATGGAGTCAGGCGTAATTAAATCTGACGGTCCTGGATCAAAGGCTGCTTTGGTCTATGGTCAAATGAATGAACCTCCTGGAGCTAGAGCAAGAGTTGCTCTTACAGGGTTGACAGTAGCAGAATATTTTAGAGATCAAGAGGGACAAGATGTTCTGTTCTTTGTAGATAACATATTCAGATTTACTCAAGCAGGTTCAGAGGTTTCAGCTCTTTTGGGTAGAATACCTTCTGCCGTAGGTTACCAACCTACACTGGCTACTGACATGGGTAATTTGCAGGAAAGAATTACAACGACAAATAAAGGATCAATTACCTCTGTCCAAGCAATCTATGTACCAGCAGATGACTTAACTGATCCAGCACCTGCAACCTCTTTCGCTCATTTGGACGCAACTACTGTGCTTTCTAGACAAATTGCTGAAATTGGAATTTATCCAGCAGTTGACCCGCTAGACTCTACGTCAAGAATTCTCGATCCAAGAATAGTTGGTGAAGAACATTACAGAGTGGCTCGTGAGGTACAAAAAATTCTCCAAACATATAAGTCTTTGCAGGATATTATTGCAATCTTAGGTATGGATGAATTATCTGAGGAAGACAAGTTAATAGTTGCAAGAGCAAGAAAAATTCAAAGATTTTTATCGCAACCCTTTTTTGTTGCTGAAGTATTTACAGGATCACCGGGAAAACTTGTGGAATTAGAGTCTACTATAAAAGGTTTTGATGCTATTTGTAAGGGAGAATATGATCATTTACCAGAGGCAGCATTTTATATGGTAGGAACCATTGAGGAAGCAATAGAAAAAGCTGAAAAAATGAAAAAAGATGCTGCTGCTTAATGAGTGAGGAATTTAAAGTAGAAATAGTCAATCCTGAGACGTCTTTCTTGTCGAAAGAAGATGTTACGGAAGTAATAGTCCCTGCATTTGAGGGTGAAATGGGAATACTTAAAGATCATATTTCTATAATTTCTTTTTTAAAACCAGGTATATTAACTATTCATGCCAAGTCCGGAGAGCATAAATTCTATGTAGAAGATGGAATATTTGAATTTAAGAACAACAATTTATCCGTATTAACAAGCTCAATTTTTGACTTAAAAAAAATAGAAAAAAGTAGGTTATTGAATCTAATTAAAGTAGCAGAGGAAGAGGCTAGTAAACAAGAAATTGATGATCAATCGAGATTTTTAATTGATCAAAAAATTGAAGTTTTAAAATCGCTTAATTAATTATTTTCTTAACTTTATCTTTAATTTCCTCATATACGTGACTTTTAAAATCTACTGCAACATCTGTTATCATATCAAGATCAATCCATTTCCATTCTAAAAATTCAGGTTTTTTTGTTTTAATATTTATATCTTTGTCATCACCTAAATATCTCATCAAAAACCATTTTTGTTTTTGACCTTTATATCTTCCTTTCCAAATTATACCCAGTAAATGATCAGGGAGTTCATATGTCATTGTGCCATCAATTTCTTTAATGAGTTTTACATTTTTTATACTTGTTTCTTCCTCAAGTTCTCTATAAGCAGCGGTTAAAAAATCCTCACCATCATCAACTCCACCTTGAGGCATTTGCCAATAATTTTTAGGATTATCTATTCTTTTTGCTACAAAAACTTCGTTCTTATTATTTAAAACAACAATACCTACTCCATTTCTTAAAGGTAAATTTTTAAATTTTTCTTTCACCTTAACCGTTGAGTAGTTTTATAGCGTAGTTTAATTGATTATCTGTTTCTGTTTTAATTCTGAATTCATCAGTTTCCTCTGCAATTTCAATATCTGGAGAAACACCTACTTCTGAGATAGATTTTCCTGAGGGAAGGTAATATTTAGCTATTGTTAACCTAATAGCCCCATCATTTTTTAAAGGTATTATTGATTGCACTGATCCTTTTCCAAAACTATTTTCACCTAAAAGAATTGCTCTTTTATGATCCTTTAAAGCACCTGCTACAATTTCAGACGCTGAGGCCGAACCATAATTTATTAATACAATTAACAATTTTCCATTTGTTAAATCACCTTTTTTAGCAAACCATTTTCTATTTTCAGAGGCTTTTCTACTTTTTGTGGATACTATTTCCCCATTATTTAAAAAAAAGTCAGAAATTTTAATCGCTTGGGACAGCAGACCACCTGGGTTGTTTCTTAAATCTAAAATGTATCCTTTTACATTTTTATTTTTTTCTAATTCTTTAATTTGTTTTTCTACTTGGGTATCACTATTTTCATTAAAAGAAGTTAATCTTATATATCCAATATTTTTTTCTAATAAGTCTGCTTTTACAGATTGGATTTGTATTATTTCTCTTACAATTTTAAATGTTAGAGCTTTTCTCTCACCCCTTCTTCTAATTGTTAGTTCAATTGCAGAACCAACTGGGCCCCTCATTAAATCTACTGCCTCGCTCAAAGATTTTCCTTGAACTTGAATTTCATTTATTTTGACAATATAGTCTCCTGCTTTAATACCAGCTTTAGAGGTTGGTGTGTCGTCAATAGGTGATATAACTTTTACAACACCAGACTCCATACTTACTTCAATACCAAGTCCACCAAATTTTCCACTTGTTTCAGTTTGCATTTCATTAAAAACTTCAGGTGACATATAAGCAGAATATGGATCTAAAGACTGGAGGAGACCGTTTATAGCAGAGTCCATACTTTCTGACTGATTAATCTCATCAACATATTCTTTATTAATTTTTTCAAGAACTTCACCAAACAAATCAATTTTTTTATAAATGTTTTGTTCAGATGAATTTACAAGTTGGAAAAAAAATAAATCCAATAGAGTGATTATTATAAAAATTTTTTTTTTCATTATATTATTAATTTTTCTTTTGGGATTAATTCTGCCCACATTTTTTCTAACTCATAAAATTTTCTTTTTTCAGGATGAAAAATATGAATTACTAGATCAATACCATCTACTAATTTCCATTCATTACTATCTTTACCTTCAATTTTTGAATCTTTAATACCATTATCCTTTAATTTATCTAAAACTTGCTCGGACAAAGATTGAATATGTCTAGATGAGGTGCCACTGGCTATTATCATATAATCAGCCATAGAACTTTTATGTTTTAAATCAATACTGACTATATCCAATGCTTTATTGATATCTAAGGTTTGTATAATGATTTTTTTGAGCTCTGATATTTTATCCATTAAAAATTTAAACTTTATCAAATTTTTCTTAATTGAGAAGATGAAATATTGACTTTATTAAACTCGATAAATTTAAGATTACTCTTTAACCTTTTAAATGTCATAGAATTTAAAGATTTTTTTTTATAGCCATGGCGGTCAAAAACCAAAATATCACATTTTTGCAAAATTGATTTCCATTTGTACCATTTATGAAAATTAATTAGATTATCTGCACCCATTATAAAGTAGATATCATATTTTTGTTTCTTAGTTAGGTAATTGATTAAGTCAAAAGTTTTATTTGATTTAATTCTGTCTTCGTAAAACTGTACTTTAATAGATTTATTTTTTCCTATCAATTTTTTACAAAATTTAATTCTATCTAAAACTTTAATTCTACTTTGTTTCTTAAAAGGGTTTTTTTTTGTAATTGCCCATATAATTTTTTTAAGTTTAAACCTTTTTACTGCTTCTTTAGATATAGCTAGATGACCTTTGTGTGCAGGATCAAATGAACCACCCAAAATTCCAATTTTTTTTTTTTTTAAATTCAAATTATTTCCTTATTTGACCTTTACTAGTGACTTGATATTTGTAGGAAATAAGTTGATTAAGTCCAACTGGTCCTCTAGGCGGAAGCGTGTTAGTTGAGATTCCCACCTCACCACCAAATCCAAACTCACCTCCATCTGCAAATTGTGTTGAAGTATTGTGCATAGCTATTGAGCTTTTTACCTCATTTAAAAATTTTTTTGCTGCTTTTTTGTTTTGAGTAATAATACAATCTGTATGCATGGTTCCATATTTGTTAATGTGAACTATAGCTTCATCTATATTTTTTACTGATTTCACAGAGACAGCAGGTGATAAATATTCTTTTGACCAATCTTTTATTGAAGCTTTCTGAATCTTTTTATCATAAAGTTTTCTAATCTTATTATCGCCAATAATTTTACATCCATTTTCTTCTAAATTTTTTAAAATTTTATTTCCAAATTTCTTAATTATTTTTTCATGTAAAAGAATTGTTTCGGTTGCTCCACATATTGCGGTATTCCTCATTTTAGCATTTTGAACTATTTTATTTGCAATTTTTGGATTTGCATTTTTATCTACATAAGAATGACAAATACCTTCTAAATGACCAATTGTTGGAACAGATGATAAATCCTGTACTTTTTTAACTAAACCTTTCCCACCTCTTGGAATTATTACATCAATAAATTTACTCATTTTTTGTAGAAGAAAATCAACAACACTTCTTTTTTTTAGTGTTAAAAACTGAATAAAATTTTCATCGACGTTATTTTTCCTTAGTGATTTTCTAAAGAATTTTGTCAGAATAAGATTAGAATAATATGCTTCAGATCCACCTTTTAAAATTACAGCATTCCCAGACTTAAAACATAATGATGCAACATCTGCTGTAACATTAGGTCTACTTTCGTATATGACACCAATTACACCAATAGGTATAGATATTTTTGATATTACCAAACCATTAGGTCTTTTCCATTTTTCTAAAACAACATTTGTAGGATCCTTTAAACTAATAATTTTTCTTATAGAATTGGTTATCGCAATTATTTTTTTATCATTTAATATCAATCTTTGGATTAAATTATCTTTAATACCTTTTTTATAGGCATTCTTAACATCTTTTTTATTTTCATTAATTATCAATTTTTTATTTTTTATGATTAGAAGACGATAATCTTTCAAAACTTTGTCTTTTTTTTTTGTACTTAACCTTTTATTAAATGCTTTTTTTGATTTTTTTCCGATATTAGTTAGTAGCTTTTTCATTAAACCTCGACCATATCATCTTTATGAACCACTTCGGATCTTGTTGTGTATCCAAGTTTTTTTTCAATTTCATTTGATTGACAACCCATTATTTTATTTATTTCTTCTGATGAAAAAGAGCTCAAACCTCTTGCAAATTCTTTATTTTTGGTATCAAGAATTTTTATATGATCACCTTTATCAAATTTCCCTGATAGATTAACAATTCCTGCTGCTAATAAACTTTTACCACCAACGAGGGCTTTTTTGGCACCGTCATCTATGACAAGAGTTCCTTTTGGCGAAACAGAACTTATTATCCATTTTTTTCGTGCATGTAATTTAGATATTTTTGACTCAAATAAAGTACAAATATTCTTTTTTTCAATTTGTTCTATTGGATTTAGATATAATCCATTCGCAATAATCATATTACATCCTGCCAAATTACAAATCTTAGCCGCTTCAATTTTAGTATTCATTCCACCTTTACCAAACTGTGTTACCCCTTTTATGTAAATTTTTTTTATATCTTTATCTAGATTATTTACTTTTTTTACTAATTTTGCGTCTTTAAATAATTTTGGATTTTTTGTGAAAAGACCATCCACATCAGATAATAATATCAAAGTGTCGGCATTAGTTATCTGTGCAACACGTGAAGCAAGTCTGTCATTATCACCATATTTTATTTCTGAAGTTGCAATTGTATCATTTTCATTAACGATAGGTATGTAATCTAGTTTAAATAAATTATCGAATGTCCTTTTAGCATTTATTGATCTTCTTCTCTCCTCTGTATCATCCAAAGTTAGCAAAATTTGAGAAATATTAATCTTTAATTTTGAAAAAGTTTGAGAAAATAAATTCATAAGTTCGATTTGGCCCACAGAGGCTATCGCTTGACTTTTATCAAGCTTTAAATTTGACTTATTATAATTCATTTTTTTACATCCAAGTGCAATTGCTCCTGAGCTAACAATTATAATCTTTTTATTTTTAGATTTTAGTTTTTGTACATCTTTAGCAAAAGTAGTTAGCCATTTTTTTCTTATCTTTTTTTTACTATCTACAATCAGTGATGAGCCAATTTTAATTACTATAATTTTCGAATTTTTAAGATGCATAACTAACTAATTTTGATTTAATTTTGGAAATATATTTTTTCTCTATTGTAGAAATTGCAATAATTTCTGATTTGGTGATTTTTTTTAAATTTTTTTCAATTTTCTTCATTTCTTTATCATCAATTAAATCGGTTTTATTTAAAACAATAAGCTCTTTTTTTTTTGCAAGTTTAGAACTATAACTCTTTAATTCTTTTTTCACTTGATTGTAACTTTTTTTTATATCATCGTTTGTTATATCGATCATGTGTAAAAGAGATTTACACCTCTCTATATGTTTTAAAAATTGTGTACCCAAACCAGTTCCTTTATGTGCCCCCTCTACTAATCCAGGAATGTCAGCAATTGTAACTTCTTTATCATCATAGCTTGCCACACCAAGATTAGGATTTAATGTTGTAAATTCATAATTTGCAATTTTAGGATTAGCGTTTGTAATAGCTGCCAGTAAGCTTGATTTACCTGCGTTAGGTAATCCTATTATTCCAACATCAGCAATTGTTTTTAGTTGAAGCCATATAGTGAATTCTTCACCTCGAGTACCTTTAGTAAATTTTCTTGGAGCTCTGTTTGTTGAACTTTTGAATCTAGTATTACCTAAACCACCTTTACCACCTGCGGCAGCTACGAATTCCTCTCCAATTTTTATAAAGTCAAAAATTAAGGTTTTATTATCTTCTTCAAAAACTTGAGTTCCTAATGGAACTTTGAGAATGAGATCGTCTCCACTTTTTCCAGTCCGTTTTTGTCCAGCACCATTGTTACCTCTTTTAGCTTTATGGTGTTGTTGATATCTAAAATCGATTAAAGTATTTAAATTTCTTTCAGCTTTTAAAATTACTGAACCACCTTTACCACCATCACCGCCGTCTGGTCCGCCATACTCAATAAATTTTTCTCTTCTAAAACTTGGGGAGCCATCACCACCGTTGCCAGCTTTAATATAAATTTTTACTTGATCTAAGAATTTCATAATACAACACTATTTTGAGTTGTAATATTAATTGGGTTTTACTGAAACAAAAGTTCTATCGGATTTTGTTTTTTTAAAAACAACTTTACCTTTTATTACTGAAAAAATTGAGTGATCTTTTCCCATACCCACATTTTTTCCTGGAAATATTTTAGTACCTCTTTGTCTTACAATTATGTTGCCGGGAATGACGTTTTGACCACCATATTTTTTTACACCAAGTCTTCTGCCGGCACTATCTCTACCATTCCTTGATGATCCACCAGCTTTTTTTGTAGCCATATTTTATTCCTTTTATTTCTTCAATTCCTTTTTCGCAGGATCTTTTTTTGTTGGTTTAGAAATTTTTTCAGCTTCAGATAAAATTTTACCATCTTTTGAAAAAATTTTATTTATTCTAATCATAGAATATTCTTGTCTATGACCATTTTTTCGTCTTGAATTTTGTCTTCTCCTTTTTTTGAAAATAAGTACTGTTCTATTTTTACTATTTTTTATTAGGTTTGCCTCTACTTTGGCACCTTGAATTGTTGGTGAACCTATTTCTATAACTTTATTATCGCCGTATGCCAATATATCATTAAATTCAATTTTAGTGTCAGATTTTGAGTCTGGTAGTCTTTCAATTTTTAAAATTTCACCGGACTTCACTTTATATTGTTTTCCACCCGTTTTTATAACTGCGTATGACATAAATTTGATTTTTTATGAGGCAATATAGTCGGGGCATTTCTTTAGTCAAGCTTATTAACTAGAAATTATCCTTTAAATCTCTTAATTTTGAAAAACTCTCTAAATCTTTTGCTTTAAGAAATATATTACATTCTAACTCATCAGCTAAAGTACTTGGTATAGTTGGCAATGCATTTTTAAGTTTTCTATTAATCTCTAGGATTTTATTTTTTAATTTTAAATTACTAGAGTCATTGGCAATACAAAAATTTGAGTTTTGTAAAGTATATTCATGGCCACAATATATTTCTGTATCATTTGGCAATGATTTAATTTTTTTAAGTGAATTAAACATTTGTTCATGTGTTCCTTCAAAAATTCTTCCACATCCTAAAGAAAATAGAGTATCACCTGTGAAAATTTTTTTTTCTTTAAAAAAATGAAAAGCGATATGTCCGGATGTATGACCTGGAACATGATAAATTTTTGCCTCAAAATTATCTTGTTTCCAAATTTGTTTGTCCTCAAGAGATATATCGATCTCGGGTATACGATTTTTATCTCCAATAAATCCGACCACTTTACAATTATACTTTTTTTTTAATTCAAGATTTCCCCCTACATGATCATAATGATGGTGTGTATTAAGAATAAATTTTAAATTTATTTTTGACTTATCAAGATAATTGATAATTGGTGTAGATTCGCCAGGGTCAACAACACAAGCAGTTTGATTTTCATCATCAATAATTAAGTAACTATAATTATCCTGCAGACATTTAATAATTTCAATTTTCATTTATTTTTCTATTAAAAATATCCCAAGTTCTCCAAATAAATTTTTAAAAATAAGATTTGAGTTATTAATATCAGAAACGTTTTCATTGATTAACGCTAAAGATTTAAAAATTTTAAAGTCAATAATCTCAGAAAATTTAACAAAATCTTTTATAGTACACATGTGAATGTTCGGTGTGTTATACCAATCATTAGGCAAAGAGTTTGTAATTGGCATTGTTCCTTTAAATAATAAATTTAATCTTACTTTCCAATGTCCGAAATTTGGAATAGTTACTATAGCTCTGTTGCCAACTCGTAAAAGTTCTTTAATTACTATCTCAGGATTTATAAAAGCTTGTAAAGTTTGTCCAAGAACAACATACTCAAAAGAGTCATTTGGAAATTGCTTTAAATCAAATTCTGCATTCCCCTCGATAACTGTAAGACCCTTAGCAATACAAGTTTGCACTTTTTTTTTTGAAATTTCAATTCCCCTGATATTGACATTTTTATTTGTTTTTAAAAACTCCATCAAAGTTCCATCATCACATCCTACGTCAAGAACTTTTGCATTTTTTTCGATTAAATCTGAAATAATTTTATATTCTGGTTTCATGAAAGTTTTTCTGCATAAGATTTATCTAAAAAGTTTTTTAGAGCTTTTAGGAAATCTGGAATATTAAGCAAAAAAGAATCGTGACCTTTATCAGACTCAATTTCAACAAAACCTACATTTGCACCAACAGCGTTTAAGGCAATTACAATGTCTTTATTTTCTTGTGTTGGATAAAGCCAATCTGAGGTAAAAGATATTATGAAAAATTTCGCTTTAGTATCTTTAAAAGCGTCAGATAGATTGCCATTAAATTGTTTTACTAAATCAAAATAATCCATGGCTCTGGTAATATATAAATAGCTGTTCGCATCGAACCGATCTACAAATACTGAACCTTGGTATCTAAGATAACTTTCAATTTGAAAGTCAGCATCAAAACCAAATTTCAAATCATCTCTTTCTTGAAGTTTTCTTCCAAATTTTTCCTGAAGCCCTTTTTTTGAGAGATAAGTGATATGTGCAGCCATTCTAGCAACAGCTAATCCTTTATCAGGCACAAGGTTTCTTGAATTATAATTTCCATCTGACCAATTATGATCTGCTGCAATGGCTTGTCTGCCAAGTTCATTAAAAGCAATATTTTGAGCTGAATGACTTGAAGTACAAGCAATTGGTATTGCTGTTTTCGTTTTATCAGGATAATTACTAATAAATTGTAGGACTTGCATTCCACCCATTGAACCACCTACAATTGAAAAAAGTTTTTTTATTCCAAAAAAATCTAACAAGTTAATTTGTGCATTTACCATGTCATTAATTGTGATAACTGGGAAATCTGTCCCATAATTTTTTTTTGTCTTGGGATTTTCATGGCTAGGCCCAAAAGACCCCATACATCCACCTATTACATTTGCACAGATTACAAAATATTTATCTGTATCTATCGACTTACCCGAACCTACTGCGTAAGACCACCAACCATCCTTTTTGGTCACTGGATTTATACCTGTTACAAATTGATCACCAGTTAAAGCATGAAATACCAAAATCGCATTATCTTTTTCATGATTTAGCGAACCATAAGTTTCATATGCTAACGGGAAATTATTGATAATCTGACCACAATCTAATTTGAGTGGTTTTTCAACAATCAACGTTTTTATATTTTGTTTAATATCCATAATAAAAGCTGAAAATTGAATTGTGAGAAAAAAACTTTTTTAGCGGTTTTTTTAAAGCGCTCGCAATTCAGGTAAATCAGCGCGAAGCTTTTGTACAAGAACTTAATTAGTATGTCAATTTTAAAAAAATATTTTAACTAATACTATATAAAAAATTGTTATTTTATTTATAAAGGGGCTTAAATTTAAAAACATGACAACTATAAAATTTAAAAAATTCAATATTGAAGCTTATGAGCCTGGTAAATCAAGTATCAGAAATTTTAAAGAAATTATAAAACTTTCTGCTAATGAGTCTGCACTTGGTGTTAGCACTAGAGTAAAAAAGATTCTATCATCAAAAAACCTAAAACTTTTTAGGTATCCAGATGGTAAGTCTAGCATATTAAGAAACCAAATTTCTAAAAAATTTAATTGCGATACAGAAAAAATTATTTGTGGAGCAGGTTCTGATGAAGTAATTCAAATGCTATGTCAGCTTATTTTAAAACCGAAAGATGAGGTAATTGTTCCAAAATTTAGTTTTTTGATGTACAGAATTTACGCAAAAATAGTTGGTGCGAATGTTATTTTTTCAAAAGAAAAAAACTTCAAAGTTTCTGTTCCAGAAATAATTAAAAAAGTTACCAAAAAAACAAAAATCGTTTTTTTGGCTAATCCAAATAATCCAACTGGCACTTATTTATCAAAGCTAGAATTAATTGAATTAAGAAAAAAACTAAAGAAAAATATTTTATTAGTTATTGATGATGCGTATGCTGAGTATATGAAAAATAGAGATTATAAATCCGGTTTAGATTTATTTAAAAATAAACAAAATGTTTTTATACTAAGGACTTTCTCAAAAATTTATGGGTTATCATCTTTAAGAATAGGGTGGGGTTATGGATCAAAAAAAATTATTAGAGCTTTAAATGTGATAAAGCCCCCATTTAATGTCAATGAGGTTGCACAAAAAGCTGCTGTAGAGTCACTTAAAGATAATAAATTCATATCTCGATCAATTAATCACAATTTTTTTTATGCAACAAAACTAAAATATTTTTTAAATAAATACAAAATTAGTTCTAATAAAGTTTCTGCTAATTTTTTGTTATTGAATTTTAAAAAATGCAAAATTAGTGCTAAATATTTTTATGAAAAATTGAAGAATACTGGAATAATATTAAGATCCACAGAAAATAGCTATAAGATAAAAAATATGTTGAGATTGACTGTTGGATCAAAAAAAGAAAATTTAAAATTTATGAAAGCAACTGAAAATATTTTTAAGAAATGAAAAAGGTATTTATTATAGGTTGTGGTTTGCTAGGATCTTCTTTAGTCAGAAGAATTGAAAAAAAAAAATTAGCAAAAAAAATTTTTATTTATGAAAAATCTAAATCAAATATTGTTAAAATTAGAAAATTAAAATTACCAGTCATAATTTCTAGATCGCTCAAAGATGGTGTAATGAATTCAGATATGATTATTTTTTGTACACCTATGAGCGAATATAAAAAACTTATATTAAAAATGAATAACCTCATATCACCAAATACAATTATAACTGATATTGGTTCTGCAAAAATTAAGTCATCAAAAATTATTAAGAAATTTTTAAAGAAAGGAATTAATTGGATTCAAAGTCATCCTATCGCAGGATCTGAGGTGAGTGGACCAGAACATGGAAAAGAAAATATGTTTGTTGATAAATGGTGTGTTTTGATCAAAGATAAAAAAACAAATCCTAAACATCTAAGATTTTTAAACTCCTTTTGGAAAAAAATTGGCTCAAAAACTGTTTTAATGAGTCCTGAAAAACATGATCAGATCTTCTCAATTACAAGTCATTTACCTCATTTGATAGCTTATAATTTAGTTAAATCTGCAAAAGATTATGAAAAAAAAATAAAAATGGACCTCATCAAATATAGCGCTGGGGGTTTAAGAGATTTTTCAAGAATCGCAGCATCTAATGAAATTATGTGGAGAGATATTTTTTTTGATAATGGTCATAATATATCGAAAACTATCGATATTTTTATAAAGAATCTAAAAGATTTCAAAAAAGATATTCAATTAAAAAAAAATAAATCAATTATTAATAAACTCACTAAAGCGAAAAAAGTTAGATCTCAAATAATAAAATTAAAACAAGATATTAACAAACCTGATTTTGGTAGATCTAATTAGCTTCAATTATTGATTTAACATTTTTAAGATAAGTTTTGTACCGATCAGAAGATTTTACAGCTGTTTTATAAATAGGTTTTCTTGCTTGGGTCGAACTTGCTGTTTTAATTGCTCTTTTATTTTTGTCGTGACTCAGACAATTATTATCCCATTTTAATTCACAAAAATTTAATAATTTTTTAATTTCGATTTCGGGATTTTCAACAAGATTTGAATATTCAATATCATAAATAATTTCAGGGAATTTTTCCCTTAAAAAAGTTACCAAATCCTGGTATAACCTATAAAAATTTGCGATGTCTTCTAGGTCATTTGTAAATGGCATCGAATTTGGAAAATAATTTTTAAAGTTTGACCAAATTATATCCATAGGATCTCTTCGACAATTTATTATTTTTGCATTAGGAAAAATATATTTAATAAAACCAACAAATCTAAAATTAAGAGGGGCTTTGTCAGTAAAAACCTTAGACGAAACATTATAATTTGAGATTCTTTCTAAATATTTTTTTCTACATTCTATAATTAAATCATGTATTTCATCCTTATTTAAATGATTATTTTTTTCAAATTTTAAAAAAATCTGATCTATCTCAATGTTCAAAAACGGCAATTCACCTCCACCAAATACTTCAGGATGAGAAGACAAAATTTGCTCAACCAATGATGTCCCGGACCTGGGCATTCCCACGATAAAAATTAATTTTCTACAGTCGTCTATGTTTGGAATATTTAAATTATCGTAATTAAAATTTTTGATTTTAATAAATTCGTTTTTTTGCTTTTGAATTTTATAATTTGTTTTTTTTTTAATTATTTTATTTGCATGTGAGTAATTTTTAAAAGACTCCTCATAATTATTAATATCTTCGAAATATTTTCCCAAAGCAAAATATAAATGAGATTTTTGTATTTCATTTAATTCAATATTTTCTAATTTATTCTTGATATTGGAATAATGTGTATGGTTATTTGAATATTTTGTCATATTTGATAGCATTCGATCCGCATCTGTAAATTTTGGATTTAAATTTAAAATTTTTCTTAGACATTCTGAAGATTTTTCAAATTCACCTAAAGCCTCATAATTAATTGCTAAATTGTAATATGGTTCAATTAATTTATCATTAATTTTTAAAATTTTATTAAAATACTCAATAGCTGACTCATTAAAGTTGAGATAACTTTTAAGATTTCCTAAATTATTCAAAATGTTTATATATTTTGGTGCTTCAGCTAAACCTCTTTTAAAAAAATTTTCTGCCTCTTTAAAATTATTTAATCTAAAATGTGAAAGGCCAATATTATTTAAAAAATGAGGATTTCTAGAATTGGCTTTTAAAGCTGTTTCCATTATTTCTATAGATTTATCATGTTGACCTAAACTTTGATAAGAAATGCTTAATAAATTGAATAGAACTTGATGTTTTCTTTTTTTCAGTAAAAGTTTTGATTCATTTATAACATCTTTAAATAGACCCACTTTTAGTTTGTTAGTTAAAATTTCAACTTTTTTTTTTAATTCTATATCAGTAAGCATTAAATATGTATTGGTCTCAATTTTGTATCTTTAAAAATTTTATTAATAGTTTCCTTTATATCCATTATCACAACCTTTTTCTTTGGACCATAAGCATGAATTAAGCTTCTTTTACTTAAACGGTATGCCACGTGACCTTTCCAAAAAATAATATTTTTTTTGAAATTCTTTTTATTTATGTTTTTTTTACAGTATTTCAGTTGATCCATAGAATCTCTTGGAAAAAATATTCTATTATAATAAAAGAAGATCTGTATCAACGCAGAACAGTCAATGCCCTCAGAAGATTTTCCACCCCACAAATATCTAATATTCAAAAATGATTTTAAAATTTCTATAAAGTTTTTTTCAAAATGATTAATCTTTTTAGTGTCACAAATTCTAATCCACTTGTTTTTTTCAAATTCAAAAAACATTTTTCTTTTGTTAAGGACTGAGATACCTGAACCAAAATATAGAAACTTTTTTGTTTGTAAAAACTTGTTACCCTTTTTTTTAAATATTCTTGACTTAAGTTTATTAACTTTATTTGTTGGTTTAAACTTTTTTAAAAATTTATGGTCTTTTATAAAGCCAGTGTAGTTATCATATTTAGTTTTAATCTTTATCCACCCTTTATTTCTTGATAAAATTTCAAATTTTTCGCCATATAAAATTTGAGATGTTACCTCTGAATTTAAAGATGGCCTCAAATTAATATTTCCAATAGGTTTATTAAAAAAATTATTTTTCACTAAGTTTGAGTTTGTTCCTCATTATCCACAATATAATAAGAGATGGAATTACCATCAATGCTGTTAATATAAAAAATATACCCCAATCACCATTTAGCCAATCTACAAGTGCTCCCGAGGATGAAGCCAGAGTTGTCCTGCCCGCTGTACCTATTGATGCTAAGAGAGCATATTGAGTTGCTGTATATGTTCTGTCTACTAAAAGAGAAATAAAAGCAACAAAAGCAACTGTTGCGAAAGCCGCAGCTATGTCATCAAAAATTACAGCAATAGCAAATAAAATTTCTGATTTTTCAGACCATGCAAGAACACTAAATAAAAGATTTGTGCCTGCCATAAAAATCCCCGCCATAAACATAGCCTTTAAAACACCAGATCTTATAACAAACAAACCTCCTAAAAGCGTGAACACTACAGTTGTAATCCATCCTAAGGTTTTTGAATAAATAGCAATATCAGATTTACTAAAACCAATTTCTTTGTAAAAAATTATCGACATTCTTCCTAAAAAAGCCTCACCTACTTTGAAAAGAAAAACAAAACTAAGAATTCCTATTGCAATAGAAAAACTGTTTTTTTTAAAAAAACTGATTATAGGACCACTTATTGTTCCTCCAATCCAAGTCAAAAATTGTGTAAAAAGATTTTTTTCTCCAATTCGATTTGAAATTGATTTATCATTTTCTTTTTGTTTACTTTGTCTCTCATTTACAATTGTTTCATTTATGAACATCAAACCAACATTCATTAAAATAATTAATATACACATAATTAGAAATGTTAATTGCCAATAATTTTCAAAGCCCCTATTTTGTAAAAATTCAGCAGAAAATAAAGACAGGACACCTCCAAGTTTATAACCACTCCACCACCCAACAACAGCCATTGCTGCACCAGCTGCCATTGATTTTCCCTCGTTTTCTCCTATTTGTTCGATTCTTAAAGCATCTACAGTTATGTCTTGAGTGGCGGAGGCAACTGCAATAATTAATCCTACAAAAATTACAAAAGCTAGATTTAGTGTTGGATCAGATATACTCCACAAAATAAGTGACAGTAAAATAAAAATTTGCATTAAAACTATCCATCCTCTTCTATGACCGATTTTTTTTGTTAAAAAGGGTATTTGTATTCTATCTATTAAAGGTGCCCATAAATAATTAAACGCATAAACACCAAAAATTAAGCCTGCCCATCCTATTGTCGATCTACTTAACCCATCTTCTTTTAACCACAAGCTAAGACTACTTCCAATTAATACCCAAGGTAGACCAGAAATTGCGCCTAATAACAAAATCTTTAACATTCTCATATCAAAATAAATAGAAAAAGTTTCTGAAAAGGATTGTTTTTTAAATTCTATCATTATTAATTTCTCCAAAAAGATGGTAAAAATAAAACTAATATTGCAAACAATTCTAACCTTCCTAGTATCATACCTAATGATAAGATCCACTTAGACACATCAGGCAAGGATGCAAAATTACCATTAGGACCTATCTCTGGACCAAGTCCTGGCCCAACATTAGAGATTGAGGTTGCAGCACCAGAAATAGCTGTAATAAAATCTAGACCGGTTAAAGAAAGTAAAGCTGTCAAAACAAAAAAAATTACAAAGTAAAAAAATATAAAAGAAATTATAGACGATATAAATTTTTCATTAAGTGAACTTTGATTATATTTTATAATGAATACTCCTTTAGAATAAATTATTTTTTTAATTTGATTTATTATAAACAAATATAATATTTGTAGTCTAAAAATTTTAATACCACATGTTGTTGAGCCTGCACATCCGCCGATAAACATTAAAGACAAAAATATCAATAAGGAGAAACTACCCCAGTTATCAAATTGCGCATTAACATAACCTGTGCCTGTAAGAATTGAAATAACATTAAAAAATATTGAACGCGTATTATAAGAGTTTGAATTATCAAAGATTAAATACACTGACAAAATTATAATACTAATGAATATTATTTTAAAAAAAGTTCTTATTTGAGTATCTGAAAAAAAGATATTTCTATTTCCATTAATGAATTTAATATATGTAATAAATGGTAAGCTACCAAGAATTATAAAGATCATAGCTGAGGTTTCAATAGCCAAGCTATCAAAAAAACCAATCGACTCATTGTAATTTGAGAAACCTCCAGTAGCCAAGGTGGTCATTGAATGAGTTAGACTATCAAAAATGTTCATACCAAATCCGTAATAAGTAAACGCACACATCACTGTTAGACCTGAATAAATATATATTAATCTAAGGGCAATTTCTTTTGACTTAGGAAGTACTTTTTCTGATGAGTCATTACTTGAAATTTTGAACAATTGCATACCGCCTACATTCATGATAGGCATAAGTGTTATTGCCATAATAATAATTCCTATCCCACCCAACCATTGCAGTATCGCTCTCCATAAAAGAATACTTTTAGGCATATTTTCTAGATTTGCAATGACTGTTGAGCCAGTAGTAGTTATACCAGACATACTCTCAAAAAAAGCATTAGTGAATGAAAAATCTAAATTAGAGAAAAAAAAAGGTAAAGATCCAAAAATCGCTACACTTAACCAAGATAAAGCAGTTAATAAGAAGGCTTGCTGTAAATTTAATTTATTTTCGTGATCAAGGTTTGATAAGAAAAATAATGTACCAAAAATAATTGTTACTATAGAGGCGCCAAAAAAAGATGAGTCAATCTCTTGATAAAAAAATTGAGCTATTATTGGAATGAACATAAAAATTCCAAGAATTATCTGTAATATTCCTAAAGTAAAAAAAACTGTTTTATAATTAGACATTTTGAAAAGAGATTATTTTATGGTAAATAAATTTCAACTCTATAAGAATAAACTTGACCATTAATTTTAGATTATATTTGAATTATTCATGATTAAAAAAGAAAATTTAGATAAAACGAGTGCTTGGCCGTTTGTTGAAGCAAAAAAAATACTTAGAGAGAGGAAGTCTATTATTGAAAAAAAAGGAAAAATTACTCTGCAAACAGGTTATGGACCTAGTGGGCTTCCACACATTGGAACTTTCGGTGAAGTTGCCAGAACATCAATGTTAGTTAATGCTTTAAAACATTTAACCGATTTTCCAACAGAGATAATTACATTTTCAGATGATATGGATGGTCTTAGAAAAGTGCCAGATAATGTGCCAAATAAAGAAATTTTAGAAAAAAATCTTCATAAATCTTTAACACAAGTTCCAGACCCTTTTAACAAATATGATAGTTTTGGTGAACATAATAATGAAAAACTAAAAAGCTTTTTAGATAATTTCAATTTTAAATACGATTTTAAGAGCTCTACTAAACTCTATAAATCAGGTTTTTTTAATCCAACTTTAGAAATTATTTTAGAAAATTATGAAGGGATTATGAATATTATTTTACCTACTCTTGGTAAGGAACGACAAAAAACTTATTGTCCGTTTTTACCAATTTGCCCAGATACGAATCAAGTTTTAGAAATTCCCATGAAAGAAATTAATAAAAAAAAGTCAGAGATAATATTTGATAATAATGGAAAAGATTTAGCATCTAGTATTTTAGATGGTCGTTGTAAATTACAATGGAAGGTCGATTGGGCAATGAGGTGGTTTGCTCTCGATGTAGACTTTGAAATGTATGGAAAAGATTTAATAGAAAGTGCAATATTATCAACCAAGATAATTAAATTGATTGGAAAAAAGAACCCATCAGGTTTTGCTTATGAGCTTTTTTTGGATGAAAAAGGCGAGAAGATTTCTAAATCAAAAGGTAATGGAATAACAATAGAACAATGGTTAGATTACGCTTCTCCAGAGAGTTTATCACTTTATATGTATCAAAATCCAAAAAGAGCAAAAAAACTTTACAATAAGATAGTTCCAAAAGCTGTTGATGAATATCTTGAGTTCATAGAAAAAGCTAAAACTCAAGATGAACTACAATTATTGATGAATCCGGTTTGGCATGTTCATAACGGAAAAGTTCCTAAGGAAAAAATGATTATGTCATTTTCGATGTTATTAAATTTAGTTGAAACAAGCAATGCTGAAAATAAGGAACTTTTATGGAAGTTTGTAAAAAAGTATAAAGTAAATATCTCTGAAAAAGAACAACCTATA
The DNA here is from genome assembly GCA_902540235.1 of uncultured Pelagibacteraceae bacterium. Lineage (GTDB taxonomy): Bacteria > Pseudomonadota > Alphaproteobacteria > Pelagibacterales > Pelagibacteraceae > Pelagibacter. Next base: position 32,619 of record CACBLI010000003.1, on the reverse strand, counting down.
TTTAATAATTTAGTCGGGTATGCAATAAAATATTTTAACGATGTGATTAAAAGCAAAAAGATCTATAAAACGCCTAATGAACGCGAAAAAAAGGCATTATTAGCTTTATCTAAAACACTCGATGAATGTAACGATAAAATGTCTCCAGAAGATATCCAAACATTAATTTATTCAACCGGAAAAGATAACGGATACTCAGAAAATTTAAGAGATTGGTTTAAACTGATTTACGAGGTTGTTTTTGGGGACGAAAACGGTCCTCGGATGGGTTTTTTTATAAGTTTTTTTGGTGTTAAAGAAACTAAAGATCTTATAATAAGTAGAATCAAATAATGTTCTCAAATTTAAGATCTTTAATCTTTAAACTCGATCCTGAAATAGCACATAGTTTAGCAATAAAATCATTAAAATTAAATTTTGTTCCAAATATTTTTGATACAAGCAAAGATTACGATTTATTTAAAACTAAATTATTCAACAAAGATATACCTAATCCTATTGGAGTAGCAGCTGGATTCGATAAAAATGGAGAGGTTTACAATTCATTGTTTAAACTTGGATTTGGTTTCGTAGAAGCAGGAACTGTGACCCCCTTAAGACAATATGGTAATCCTAAACCTAGAGTATTTAGGCTAGTGAAAGATGAAGCTTTAATAAATAGATTGGGTTTTAATAATTTTGGTGCAAAAAATATTGCTGATAGAATTTCATTAAACAAACAGATTGGCTTACTTGGTATTAATATAGGTCCTAATAAAGATACAAATAATAGACACAACGACTATGTTGAATGTTTAAAAGCCTTTCATAGAATCGCTGATTATATTACAATTAACATTTCATCTCCCAATACAGAAGAGCTTAGAAATTTTCATGATAAGAATAAGTTGAATGAATTACTAAAAATAATTAATGATGAAAAAGCAAATCTCAAATCAAATATTCCAATTGTTGTTAAGGTTTCGCCTGATATAAAAGACCAAGAAATACCAAAAATATCCGATGTTCTTTTAAGAAACAATATAGAAGGAGTAATTTTATCTAATACATCAGACTCAACTAGAGACGAACTTAATGATATTCAAAAACATCAAAAAGGTGGCCTTTCAGGTAAACCAATTGAGGAAAAATCAACAAAATTGATAGGAAAATTTTATGAAATTATAGGTGATAAAATTAAAATCATTGGTGTTGGGGGCGTAGACTCAGGAATTAGTGCTTATAAGAAGTTTTTGGCTGGAGCGAGTTACATCCAACTTTATACAGGGATGGTTTACAGAGGACCTAATATTGTGAACCTAATTAAAAAAGAGCTAAAGGAATTGATGTTAAAAGATGGTGTTAAGCACTTTAGTGAAATAATAGGAAAAAAAACAAATTCTTAAAATATATAAACTTGACGCTTTAGAAATCTCTCTTTATATACTCGTTGTATTTATGTCAAAAAAATGCGAACTCACTGGTAAAATACCTCTTAAAGGTCACAACGTAAGTCACGCAAATAATAAGACAAAAAGAAGGTTTTTACCTAACTTAAAAAAAGTTAAGTTTACTAGTGAACTATTAAAAAGGAGTATGAAACTCACAGTTAGTAATGCAGGTGTAAGATCTGTTGACAAAAAAGGGAGTTTTGATGAGTTTCTTAAAACTGTTAAAAATAAAAACTTATCACCAAGATTAAAAAAATTGAAAAAAAATCTGCTTATTAAATCTCCATTTCAAAAAAAACAAGTTCAATCTAAAACAAATTAATGAAAAAGATATTTTTAATACTCTCATTTTTAATGGGAGTTGTTGTATTAGCCTCCAATTATCTGGTACAGTTTCCCATTAATTATTATGGTTTAAATGAAATTTTAACTTATGGAGCATTTAGCTACCCTATTGCTTTTTTGATAACAGATTTAGCCAATAGATCATTTGGCAAGGTAGTCGCTAGAAAAATAGTTTATATTGGTTTTGCAATTGGTATTAGTTTTACCCTTTTATTTTCAACAAATTTCACAGATTTAATATCAATAAGGATTGCCATTGGATCGGGTACGGCATTTTTATTTGCACAATTGTTAGATGTTCAAATTTTTGATAAATTAAGGCAAAAGAAATGGTTTGTTGCACCTCTAACTTCGTCATTGATAGGCTCAACAGTTGATACATTTATATTTTTTTCAATTTCTTTTTATGGAACAGGTGTTCCCTGGGTCACCTTGTCTTTGGGAGATTTAAGTGTAAAAATTTTTGTAGCATTGCTAATGTTAATTCCATTCAGATTGTTATTAAAAACACTTAAGCCAGTTTAATTTTTTGACAGGAATTTCAAGGATAGAATTTTATAAACTAATTTAGCAACTAAAAAATTGTAGGAATTGAATCCTTTTATCGGTGCAAGTTCATTAACATCAGCTCCAACAATATTTGAATTTTTTGTGGCAATTTTTATAATGCTTAATGCTTCGTCCCATAATAAGCCACCGGGCTCAGGAGTACCAGTTGCAGGCATAATACTTGAATCTAAACCATCAACATCGAAAGTTAGATAAACAGTTTTATTTTTTATAAGCCTTTTAAATTTTTTAAAATTCCACTTTGCCTTATCTTTTGCCCAAAAAATATTAATTCTAGACTTGTTCTTTTTTAAAAATGGTATCTCTTCCTGAGATATATTTCTAATTCCAAATGAAATTATCGATACATTTTTATAATCTAAACATCTTCTCATAGCTGATGCATGTGAAAATTTCTCCCCATTATAATTTTCTCTTAAATCAGCATGAGCATCAAAATGTAAAATACATATTTTTTTATATTTTTTTACAAATGGAACAATGCATCCTGCAGTAATTGAGTGTTCTCCACCAAGTGTCATGGGAAAAAGTTTTTTTGTTAACAATCTATTATTTATATCTGCTATTTTTTTTAAGGCTTTTTTAATGTTTTTATCAATTTTAAAAAATTTTAAAGTTTTTATTCCAATCTTTCTAAAAGGTTCACAATTTAATTCTTCATCGTATAATTCAACTTGATGTGAGGCTTTGATTATTTCTTTTGGACCATTTTTAGTTCCACTACCATAACTTACAGTTTTTTCTAAACCGAAAGGAACTACTACAACTTTTTCCTTAAAGTTAAATTTATTATCTATCCCTAGAAATCCTTTTTTATTTGAAAGATACTGCAAGGTTTTATCCAAAAATTTTCGTAAAGTTTTTTCTGTCTCTATTTTTCCATGCACCTTTGTGATAAGCATCACTTGCAATTAAAGGTAATACACTGGTTGCCTCTGCAAAGACCATTTGCTCTTTTGTAACATCGACTTTACCCCAGGAACTAGCTTCTTTCAAAGTTGAACTACTACAAGCACCATCTCTTGAGTCTGCAACAGTAATTTGAACTGCATATTTGTGCATTTCAACTTCTTTACCTAAAAGTTCTGCACATATAACTGTATCCTGAATAAAGTTTTTTGGCACACCGCCACCAATCATAAATAAACCCGAACTTTTTGATTTAATCTTTATTTCAGTCAATTCTCTAAATTCCCTTATCGAGTCTATTGTAATGTGTTTCTTAGGGTTTTTTTCTTGATGGATTACTAAACCAAAACCAGCACTAGAATCAGTAAAGGCTGGACAAAATATTGGTACGTTGTGATCAAAAGCAGTTTCAATCAAAGAGTCTTTTTTGATAGAATTTTTTTTAAGATATTTACCCATTTCATGAATAAACTCTCTTGATGTATAATTTCTAGGATCTAATCCATCAGCAATTTCACAAATCTTTTTATCACAAATTTGTAATTCATCTTCATCAATGTATGTGTCATAAATTCTATCAATATAATTTTTTCTCAGTTCAGTGTCGTCTTGAAATTGGGAACCCTGATAATGTTTAAATCCTAAGGCTTCAAAAAAATCCATATCAATTATTGATGCTCCAGTTGCAACAATTGCATCTACCATATTGTATTTCACCATATCTCTGTAGATATGCATGCATCCCGCTGCAGAGGTAGAGCCTGCTAATGTTAAAAAAATAGTACAATCTTTATCTTTTATCATTTGATTATATATTTTAGCGGCATTAGCGGTCTCTCTTGAAACAAAAGACATTTTTTCCATTGAGGCTATAATTTTTTGTGAATCAAAGGAAGTTATATCAATGTGTTGGACCGGATTTTTTAAAAAATCTTTTTTACTGTTATGACCAAATTTTTTATCTTCTGACATTATGCAACCAATGTAGCTTTATTAACATCTTTATCATAAAGCGTCATAATTGGTTGGTCCTCTACTTCATAAATTTCGTCTGAAAAGAATCCATTAAACTGTGTTCTAAAAGTTAATCCGTAAGCCCCTAGTTGCCCAAGCTCAATATAATCATTTTCTTTAATATTGTTTGGAAGTAAAAAAGGACCCTTCATATAATCCATACTGTCGCAAGTAGGACCATAAAAATCGAACGCCGTCAATTTTTTGGAAATAATTTTGCTCGAGCTATCTTTAATCATTTTAGATGGAAAAACTATGTTTGGAGTTCCAGCATCAAAAAGTGTTCCATAGGTTCCATCATTTATATAAAGTTTTTGTTTCTTTTTTAGATTAACTCTCACTATGGTAGATCCACTTTCTGCTACCAGGGCTCTTCCAGGCTCACAAATAATTTCTGTCTTATCATTTAATCTTAAATTTTCTAAACTTTTTTTAATTTCATTTAGATAATTATTTAAAGATTGTGGAATTAAGTCAGGGTATATCGTGGGAAAACCACCGCCAACATTAATATAATCAGGAATAATTTTAGTTTTTTTAATGATATTTCCAATTTCAGTGATACCTTTGTGATAAGAAATAGGATGCATGCACTGAGATCCAACATGGAAACTTAACCCGATTTTTTTCGCGTATTGTTTTACTAATCTTAATAATCCTACTGCTTCAGAATTTAAGGCACCAAATTTTTTAGATAAATCTATTTCTGCGTGTTCATTCGATACAGCGACTCTTACAAATAATTCAAGATCTCTAGCGTTATTTGTGTTTTTCATAATCTTAATAAGTTCGTCTTTAGTATCTAAAGCAAATGTCTTTATCCCATATTTAAAGTATGCTTCGAATATACTGTTTTTACTTTTTATTGTGTGCATATAAGAACATTTAGCTGAGTGGCTAAATTTTCTTACAGCTTTTATTTCCTCTATTGAAGCTACATCAAATTGTTTTATTCCACTTTCAATAAGAGTTTTAATTACTTCTTTATGAGGGTTTGTTTTTACAGCGTATAATATCTCACCTGGGAAATTTTTTTGAAAGTACTTAGAAGCGGAAAGAATAGAATTCTTTCTTATACAGTAGACTGGTTTGTCAGGTTTCAGTTGAGCTACTAATTCTTCAACCGACTTAAATTTTTGCATCTAAAATGCCCCCTAAAAAAAATTTAATAAAAAAAGTCTTTTTATTTAAAAAACTTTAATAATTTCAGCAGTTAATTCATTAGTTAATTAATGTAAAGCAAATAATGGCCTATTGAATTGTGGAAAAAAATATCCATATATAATTCATGAAAAATGAAGCACCATTACAAAACTTAGCTGATTTCGACAATAAATCCTTACTTATTGTTGATGACGATAATCCTTTCAGAGAAAGGTTGGCACGAGCTATGGAAAAGAAGGGTTTTGAGGTTATTCAAGCTGAAGGTGTAAAAAAAGGCATAGATACAGTCAAATCTAAAAAACCAGGTTTCGCGGTAGTAGATCTTAGGTTGGGAGATGGAAATGGATTAGAGGTAGTTAAAGAAATCCAAAATACCAATTCATCTAGCAGAATTATAATGTTAACTGGCTATGGAAATATTCCAACAGCAGTAGCTGCTATTAAAGAAGGGGCGATTGACTATTTAGCAAAACCAGCAGATGCAGACGATGTTGAAAAAGCTTTGTTAGCTGATCCATCAAAAAAAGCGGCTCCACCAGAAAATCCAATGTCAGCAGACAGGGTAAAATGGGAGCATATTCACAGAGTGTTTGAATTGTGCAATAGGAACGTATCCGAAACAGCTAGAAGATTAAAAATGCATAGGAGAACTCTTCAAAGAATTCTTTCAAAAAGATCCCCTAAATAAATTTTCTAAATTTTAAAACATACTTGGAAATGACTGTAAGCAAAACAATCTTAAATAATTCTGCTAACAAGAATGGTGTTACTCCTAATTGAAAAATAGGTTTATCCCAACCTATTAGAGTTCCTAGCCATAACACCCCTAAGATATAAATTATTGAAACTGATACTACTAATTTAATAAAAATAATAAAATAATTATCTTTGATTTTAACAAACGAAGCTAAAAAACTAGCAAAGACGAATCCTATAAGGTAGCCCATAGTAGGGCCAGTGAAATAAACTAAACCCACACCTCTTTCAGGAGAATTAGAAAAAACTGGCAATCCTAGAACACCCTCAATTAAATATAATCCAACTGTGGAAATTGCGATTTTGTATCCAAAGCAGACACCTAAGAATAAAACCATAAAGGTTTGCATTGTCATAGGCACTGGATAAAAAGGTATTTTAATTTTTGCAGAGATTGCGAGCATTACCGAACCAAAAAAAATTACAATTACTGATTTAATTATTTGTGTGTGAGTATTTTGCTTTATTAGGTCCATAAAAAATAATACTCTTATTTCAATACATAATCTATATTTATTTATAATGAGTAAAATTCAAAAATCTGATCACTTTTATCTGATTGACGGCTCAGGTTATATTTTTAGGGCTTATTATGCTCTACCACCTTTAACACGTAAAAGTGACGGACTACCAACCGGTGCTGTAAGTGGATTTTGCAGCATGTTATTTAAATTATTAGAAGATTCTAAATCAAATCAAAATAAACAAAAGCCCACACACTTTGCAGTTATTTTTGACTCAGCAAGAAAAACTTTTAGAAATGAAATTTACCGTGACTATAAAGCGAACCGATCTGAAGCACCAGACGATTTAGCTCCACAATTTGAATACATTAGAAAATCTGTTTTGGCATTTAATCTACCTTCAGTCGAGCTCGCCAACTATGAAGCAGATGACCTTATTGCAACCTATGTAGACCAAATTTTAAAAAAAGGTGCAAATGTTACAATTGTATCTTCAGATAAGGATTTAATGCAATTATTCAAAAAAAATGTCCGAATTTATGATCCGATGAAAAATAGATTTATTTCTGATGAAGATGTACAAAAAAAGTTTGGAGTAGACTCTTCAAAAGTAATTGATGTTCAGGCTTTAGCTGGAGACAGCAGTGATAATGTTCCCGGTGTGCCTGGTATAGGAGTAAAAACAGCAGCAGAATTGATAAATAAATATGGAAATTTAGAAACACTTTTAAAATCTGCTAATGAAATTAAGCAGAATAAAAGAAGAGAAACAATTATTGAGAATAAAGACAAAGCATTAATTAGTAAGAAATTAGTTACTTTAAAAAATGATGCTCCTGTAGACAGGTCTTTAACAGATTTTCAATTAAAGGAAATCGATAAAGATAAACTTTATAAATTTTTAAGAGAAATGGAGTTTAATAGATTGTTAAGCTCAGCAATTTCAGCTTATGGTGAACCGAAACTTACCTCAGAAAAAGATATTGTTAAAACTGACGAAAAACAAAAAGCTATTGATAGAAAAAAATATTATTTAATAACAAATCTTGAAGAAATCGACAGCTGGATTAAAGAGGCTGAGGAAGCAGGAGAAGTGGCGGTAGATACAGAAACAAGTTCCCTAGATCCTCATCAAGCAGATCTTATTGGAATTTCACTTAGTTCTAAAATTGGTAAAGCTTGCTATATTCCTCTAGGGCATAAATCAAAAAAAAATATTGATAAAGATCAAACATTAAAAAAACTTAAACCTTTGCTCGAAGACCCGAGTATAAAAAAAATAGGGCAAAATATTAAGTTTGATTTCATTGTTCTATTTAAACACGGTATTAAGATTACATCTATGGAGGATACCATGCTTATGTCGTACGTGTTAGACTCTGGTAAAAATAGACACAATATGGATACTTTATCCGAAATTCATTTAAATCATAAACCGATAGCATTTAAAGACTTAGTTGGTACTGGAAAAAAAGAAATTAATTTTAGTTTTGTTGATTTAGAAAAGGCCAAAGACTATGCAGCAGAAGACGCTGATGTTACTTTTAGATTATATAAAAAATTTAATAAAAGTTTGAAAGAAGAGAAAATGATCAATATTTACGAAACATTTGAAAAACCAATGATAAAAATTTTAGCTGATATGGAAATAGAAGGTATTAAAATTGACAATGATTTTCTAAAGACTCTGTCTTTAAAATTTGGGAAAAAAATTGAAAAAATTCAACGTGAAGTTTATAAAATATCAAAAAAAGAATTTAATATTGCATCTCCAAAACAGCTTGGTGAGATTTTGTATAATGATCTTAAGATTTCAGACTTAAAAAAAACCAAAAAAGGAAGCTTTGCAACTAGTGCATCAGTATTAGAAGATTTAGCTTTTAAAGGCCATAAGTTTCCACAATTAGTTTTAGATTGGAGGCAAATCTCAAAATTAAAGAATACTTATTCGGACACTCTTCCAGAGCACATTAATCCAAAAACTAAAAGAATACATACCTCCTTTTTACTGGCAGCGACTACAACAGGAAGACTAGCTTCAAGTGATCCAAATTTACAGAATATTCCCATAAAGTCTGAGGACGGCAAGGATATTAGGAAAGCATTCATTGCAGAAAAGGGTCTCTCATTAATTTCAGCAGATTATAATCAAATTGAAATGAGAATTTTAGCTGATTTAGCTGATGTTAAAGAATTAAAAAAAGCTTTTAGAAATAACGAGGATATTCATTCTTTAACAGCTAGCCAGATATTTAATATTGGTATCAATAAAGTTAATGAAGATCAAAGAAGAAAAGCAAAAGCAATAAACTTTGGTATTATTTACGGTATCTCTCAATATGGGTTAGCCAAACAAATAAACGTATCTAACCAAGACGCTGAGGAATTTTTGAATGCATATTTTGCTAAGTTTCCAGAAATAAAATCATATATGGATAAAACAATCAAATTTTGTAGAAAAAGTGGTTATGTGAATAATATCTTTGGAAGAAAATCTCATTTCATAAATATCAATGACAAAAACTATAATGTTAGAAACTTCCAAGAACGTGCCGCCATAAATGCTCCAATTCAAGGATCTGCGTCTGAAATTATGAGATTGGCGATGATCAGGCTTGACAAAAGACTTAAAGAGCAAAAAAATAAAAAAACGAAAATGTTACTTCAAATTCATGATGAGCTTATTTTTGAAACTTCTAAAGAAGAAGTGAAAAGAATCAGTAAAATTATAATCGAAGAAATGTCTAGCGTAGTTAAAAGCGAACACCACTCATTTTCAATACCATTAACTGTAGATTTGAATATAGGTGATAATTGGGGTGAACTTCATTAATTAAATTTGATTGCCCAAATTAGAACAATTTAGTATTTTTATATTGTCCTATGCATAAACAAGTAATCGCATTAATAGATGATGATCGTAATATTTTGACTAGTTTAAGTATTGCGTTGGAGAAAGAAGGATTCAAAGTTCAGACATATATTGATGGTGAAAGCGCGCTAATAGGTCTAACAAGAACACCGCCTGATCTTGCAATAGTTGATATTAAAATGCCCAAAATGGATGGCGAAGAGTTACTAAAAAAATTAAGAAAAAAAACCTCCTTACCAGTAATTTTTTTAACATCCAAGGATGACGAAATTGATGAGTTACTCGGATTAAAATTGGGCGCTGATGATTTTGTAAAAAAATCAGGAGGTTTTTCTATTAAAGTGCTTATTGAGAGAATAAGAGTTCAACTTAGAAAGAAAGATACCAAGGACTCTATTGAAGAAAATAAAAGTATTATATCCCATGGAAAACTAAAGTTGGACCCATCCCAACTTGAATGTGAATGGGATGGTAAACAGTTACCAGATAAATTAACAACCACTGAATTTTTGTTAGTTAAAGAATTGGCTAAAAGACCTGGAATTATCAAGGAGAGGGGACAATTAATGGATATAGCATATAGGGAAGACACAGATATTGAAGATAGAACAATCGATAGTCACGTAAAAAGAATTAGAAAAAAATTTAAAAAGGTTGATCCTGAATTTTCAGCTATTGAAACAAGATATGGGAGTGGTTATAGGTGGAATGTTAGCTGATGTTCAACAAAATACTTAAAGATTTATCTATACTAAAAAAATTTCTATTTATTAATCTAATTTTTTTTACGATTATTGGATTATTTACATTTATTTATATAAAAAATGTACAACCCAACCTGATAAAAAAAAAATCTTCTAATCATATTGAAGTGATTAATAATACAATAAGTAATTTAACGAGACTAAATGTTGATTTTGTTGAGGAAGATATCAGACGATTTTTATTGTCTACAAGATTTTTATTTCAGAATCTTGATAGAGTAATATTTTTTGACAATAATTTAGATTTAGTCGGTGATACAGATACTTTAGATCTGGATCCTAGATCATTTTCTACAAGACTTGATATTATAGAATTAGAAACCTTAAATGAGAAGAAATCAAAAGAAATAGCGGAAAAGAAAAATATAGATATTGGAAAAAAAAAGACAGTTTCTTTAAATGATATATTGTTAAATTATTCTACCTCAAAGGACTTTGGGATACCATTTACATTCACTCAAGAAGAATTTAATAAATTCAAATTAACTACTATCAAAAATGTAATGCAAAATGGCAAAAATATCGGTTATTTAGCTATAAGCGAAAATGCTAATGATATAAAAGCAGCAATTGATGAGAGAAAAACTTTTATCATTAGAACTGCTATTGCTGTAGGTATAGTAATATTAATTTTTTCTTTTGTTTTGAATAGATATTTTTTAAAACCAATTAAAAATCTAGTTAGTTATACAAAAACAATTAAAGATAAAAAACAAAAAACAACAAATATAGACAATTTAAAACTGAGAAATGATGAGCTCGGTTTATTGTCTAGTTCTTTAGATGACATGACACTTGAACTACAAAAAAGAATAAGACATGCTGAAAATTTTTCTACAGATCTGGTCCATGAAATAAGAAATCCACTTGCATCTTTAAAAAGTGCTTCAGAAATTCTACATGACACAAATGACATTGCTCAAAGGATTAAATTGATCGACATACTAAGTCATGATGTTCAAAGAATTGAGAGATTAATCACTGATTACTCTCAAATATTAAAGGATGAAGTTGCACTTAGTAAGGAGAATATTAAAAAAATAGATATTGAACCGATTATAAAATCTGTTGTAGATGATTTTAATAATCTTTATAAATTAAAGAGAGGAATAAAAATTTCTTATAAAAATGATCAAAAAAAAAATTATCTGATTAATGGAATTGAGAATAGAATTGAGCAGATGATAGCAAATCTTTTGGATAACGCAGTATCTTTTAGTGAGGATAATAAAGAAGTTTTAGTAAAAATATTTAAATCAGACAAAGACAATGTGGTTGTGAATATACTTGACGAAGGTAAAGGTTTTATAGAAAAAGATACAAAAAAGATTTTCAATAGATTTTATAGTAATAGGCCTGATAAATTTGGACAACATTCTGGATTAGGTTTGAATATAGTAAAAAATTTAGTGGATTTGCATAATGCTACAATTAAAGCTTCCAATAGAACTGATCAAAAAGGAGCAAAAATTGAAATAGAGTTCCCTAAAGTTTAAAGAGTTCTATTGATTAATTAATTCTTTATTGCTAGAAGATCTTTCATGGAAGATTTCAAAGTAAAAGATTTATCTCAAGCAGAATTTGGACGTAAAGAAATTTCAATAGCTGAAAGTGAAATGCCTGGATTGATGGCTTTGAGGGAAGAGTATGTTGGAAAGCATCCTCTTAAAGGAGCAAAAATTGTTGGCTGTCTTCATATGACAATACAAACAGCAGTATTAATCGAAACATTAGTTCATCTTGGAGCTGAGGTGAGATGGTCATCTTGTAATATTTTCTCAACCCAAGACCACGCAGCAGCAGCAATAGCAAAAGCTGGAATACCAGTATATGCATGGAAAGGCGAAACAGAGGACGAATATTGGTGGTGCGTTAAACAAACTATCGAAGGTAAAAAGGATTGGAAACCAAACATGATTCTGGATGATGGAGGAGATTTAACAGCTTTAATGCATAAAGAATATAAAGACTTAATGAAAGATGTGAAAGGTTTATCTGAAGAGACCACCACCGGTGTATTAGCGCTAAAAAAAATGGAAAAGGAGAAAACTTTGTTAGTGCCTGCAATTAATGTTAATGACTCTGTTACAAAATCAAAATTTGATAATTTATACGGATGTAGAGAGAGTTTAGTTGATGGAATTAAACGAGCTACAGATGTAATGATGTCAGGAAAAGTAGCAATTGTAGCAGGCTTTGGAGATGTTGGAAAAGGCAGTGCAGCATCTTTAAGACAATCAGGTGCAAGAGTAATGATTACAGAAACAGATCCAATATGTGCATTACAAGCAGCTATGGAAGGATATGAAGTAGTGACGATGGACGATATGATAAGTGAAGCAGATATTGTTGTAACTGCAACTGGCAATAAAGATATCGTTACAGCTGATCACATGAGAGAAATGAAAGATCGGGCTATTTTATGTAATATTGGACATTTTGATAATGAGATACAGGTTGATGCACTTAAAAACTATAAATGGGATGAAATTAAACCTCAAGTACACGAAATAACTTTACCAAGCAAAAAAAGAATAATTTTACTTGCAGAGGGCAGGTTAGTAAATTTAGGTTGTGCAACAGGACACCCTAGCTTTGTTATGAGCGCCTCATTTACAAATCAAGTTATTGCACAAATCGAATTATGGAATAATTCTAAAAATTACGAAAAAAAAGTTTATGTATTGCCAAAACACTTGGATGAGAAAGTTGCCACATTACATCTTAAAAAGGTAGGTGCAAAGTTGACTAAATTATCAAAGGATCAGGCAGATTATATTAGTGTTAAGGTTGAAGGCCCTTATAAACCAGATGCTTACCGCTACTAAGAGCACAAAAATAAAGTTAAACTCAGAAAATATAACAAAAGAATTTGCTGATACTCTTTCATCAAAAATTAAAGTTGGAGATATAATTTTCTTATACGGTGAGATAGGTGTAGGTAAGACCACATTTGTAAAATATTTGATTAACATTATTGAAAAGAAAAACAAATTAGAACCATCTGAGGTAACCAGTCCTACTTTTAATATATTGAACGAGTATCAAATTAAGCAGATAAAAATAAATCATTATGATCTATTTAGACTTAAATCTGTAAATGAAGTAAAAAATTTAGGTTTATTTGATGATAGTTCTAGATCAATCACTTTAATCGAATGGCCACAATTAATTCAAGAAAAACCAAAAAATCTGATAGAATTGACTTTTACATATGAGAATGATTATCAAATAAGAACAGTTCAAGTTAAGGGTCTTAATTAGATATAAATCGAATGTATAAGTTTCAAAATTTAAAACCAATCGAAGGAGATGCATCTTTTAGAAAGTTTTTTCGAAATAAAATCAAAAATAAAAGTTCTATCGTAGTTTTTGCAAAGAAAGAAAAATTTAAAAATTTGATTGTGTATGACGCAATTAATAAAATTTTAAATAAAAATAAAATACTGGCTCCAAATTTATACAAGGAAAACTATAAAAAGGGTTATATAGAAATTCAAGATTTCGGTGATAATACAATTTTTAAAATTTTATTAAAAAAAAAAAATAATAAAATTAGATATTTTAAGAAAATATTAAAAACTTTGATGCAAATACAATCTATAAAAAATAAAGGTATTAAAGATTTTAAAAAGAAAAAATATATAATACCAAAATATGATAAATTAATTCTTTTAAAAGAAGCTCAGTTATTTTGTGACTGGTATACTAAAAAAAAACTAATAAAAAAAAACAGAGATGAATTTAATAAGAATTTTAAAAGAATAACTAAAAAATTAATCTCCAACCTCCAATTAAAAAATAACGTTTTTGTTCATAGAGATTTTCATATATCCAATTTAATGTTAGTAAATAATCGAATTGGAGTAATAGATAGCCAGGACGCTCTGATTGGAAATAAAGCATATGATTTAGCTTCTTTAATAGATGATGTAAGATTGAAAACTCCAGTTACATTCAAAAATAAAATTTACAAATATTATATTGATAGACAACATAATTTAAATAAATCAAAATTTAAAAACGATTTTGATATTTTATCAGTTATGAGAAATCTCAAAATTATTGGAATATTTACTCGTCTTAGAATAAGAGATGGCAAAAAGGGTTATTCAAAATTAATTCCTAGAGCTTGGGAGTTAATTCGTATTAGAATTGATAATCAAATTTTTTCAGAATTAAAAAAACTTTTAAATCAAAATTTTAAAAAAGAATTAAATGCAAATTAGAACAGCTCTAATACTGTGTGCAGGTTTTGGTGAGAGGTTAAATCCATTGACAGAAAAAATTCCAAAACCACTCCTTGAACTTAATAATGTTACATTATTGGAAAACTGTATTAACTTAGTTATTAAACTTGGTATTAAAAAAATTTTTTTAAATACATTTCATTTAAGTGATCAAATAATTAGCTTTATTAAAAAAAAAAATTTTCAAATCGAAATTCAGATAGTTGAAGATGGTAAAGAAATTTTGGATACAGGTGGTGGGATATTAAATATGATGAAAAAATCTTCTGATGAGGATTTCATTATTTTTAATCCTGACACTCTATGGAATAAGACCTATCATGAAGAAATTATTAAAATGCAGAATTTTTATTTTTCAAATAAACTTAACAACGCTCTTCTACTTACCAATAAGACACTGAGTTTTGATAAAAATCTCTCAGGTGATTTTAATCTTAAAGATAATTTAATATACAGAGAAGATACAACAAACTTTATTTATATTGGTTGCCAAATTTTAAATAAAAATTTATTTAATAAATATGAAGTTAAAAATTTCTCTGTAACTGAAATTTGGAATGAATTGATGAAAAATAATGAATTAAATGGTTTTGAAAGTGTTCATCAATTTTATCATCTAACAAATTTAGAAACTTTTAGAAAATTAGAAGATCTTTAGATCTTTCTTTATCTAAGTACTCACAATTTTTTATTTTGAATTTATCATCGAACTCTATTATGAGAGGATTCCCTGTTGGTATTTCTAACTTAGAGATTTGAGAACTATCTAGTTTAAATAAATACTTACATAATGCTCTTATTGAATTGCCATGAGCTGAAACTAATACATTCTTATTTAAAAGTATTTTTTCAATTTCGTCATGAAAGTATTTGAGAACCCTTTCATATGTATCTTTCAGTGACTCGGTGTCTGGAATTATTTCTTTTGGTATATTTTTGTAAGTTTCAATATTAAATGGATGGTAAGGGCTTTTTTTATCTAGTGGTTCAGGTTTTGTGTCCCAGGATCTTCGAAACTCAAATATTTTATCTTCACCAATTTTTTGAGCCATTTCTATTTTATTAAGACCAGTTAGGGCTCCATAATGTCTTTCATTTAGTTGCCACGCTTTAGGGAAATCATGCTCATCATTTAAAATTTTTTGTATTATCTTTAAAGTATTATTTGCTCTTAACTGTAGAGATGAAAAATATTTATCAATTTTAATATTTTTATTTTTAATTAAAAAACCTGCTTTTTCAGCCTCTAACATTCCATTTTTAGTAAGGTCAACATCTACCCAGCCAGTAAATCTATTTTCAAGATTCCAAACACTTTGACCATGTCTTACTAATATTAAAAAACTCATGTTGTTATTTTTAAAATATATTTATAAATAAAACTATATAATTAAATGACTAATTTTTTTTCCAAATTTAAAATAATTTTTTATTTTTTAAACGTTATTTTGATATTTTTGTATCTTTTTCCTGGAAGTTTATTGGGGATAATTATATATGATAATAAAAATATTCAACCACAACTAACACCAGATTTTTTTGTATCCTCGAATCACTTTTATGTCTTTACTCTAATTTCAATAATAGGTTTTTTAAGCTTTATAAAAAAAAAACATATTAGATTGTTAGCAATTTATCTAATTCTTCTTTCGATTATCTTAGAAACATTTCATTTAATTATTCCAGAGAGAAGCTTTGAGTGGTCAGATTTATTAGGAAATTTATTAGGTGTCTTTATTGTAATTATAAGTAATATTCTTATAAAGAAATATGGTTATTTTAAAAAATAAATTATTAATCTTAATTATATTTTTACTAACTGGATGCTCATCAATACCTAATAATACAGCTAATAGCTGTTCTATTTTTAATGAAAGATATCTCTGGTACAAACATACCAAAAAGGTAGAAAGAGAATGGGGTACACCAATATATATTCAATTAGCAATAATTAAAATGGAGTCCGATTTTGACTGGTTAGCTAAGCCTCCAAGACAAAAAATTTTTAAAGTAATACCTTTTAAAAGACCCTCAAGCTCATTTGGATATTCACAGGCAGTTAGAGGGACATGGGAACAGTATAAAAAAGAAACAGGAAATAAATTTGCAACAAGAGCGAGATTTAAGGACAGTGTTGATTTTATTGGATGGTATACAAGTAAAACTGAAAATATTCTCAAAATTTCAAAAAAAGATGCATTTAGACAGTATCTTGCTTATCATGAGGGATGGGGAAATTATAAATATTATAAAAAAAATAAAAAAGTGATTAAATTAGCCAAAAAAGTAGAGAAACAGTCTAATATTTATAAAAAACAACTGTCTGGATGTAAAAATAATCTTAATAAGAATAAATATATTATTTTTTAAACAATTCTCTCCTTAACTCTAAATCAACCGAGTCAATTCTTTTGGTATTTTTAGCTAATGCTATATACATTGTTGGTGTAACATATAAAGTAAAAAATGTTGAAATTATCATTCCTCCTAAGATTGTTGAACCTACTGCTAATCTCGAACCTTCCCCAGCACCTGGGCCAATATTTCCTATAACTAAAGGTAACATCGCGATCATTGTACTTAATGATGTCATTATTATAGGTCTAAATCTTATTAAACACGCTTCTTTAACTGCTGAAATAATATTTTTTCCTGTTGCTCTTATTTGATTAGCATAATCGACAATTAAAATACTATTTTTTGTTGAAATGCCTATTAATATGATCAAAGCGATTTGAGAAAAAATATTCACTGAACTATTTAAAAAAAGAATAAATACTAATCCTCCAAAAATAGCCAATGGGACAGTCAGTATTATTATAAATGGATGTATAAAAGAGTTGAATGTTGCAGCCATTACTAAATAAGCAGTCAGTAAGGCTAAAGCAAATATCATAAATAATTCATTACTCGTTTCCTTAATTTCCTCAGATTTTCCCTTCCAAGTAATTTGATTTTTTGGGGCTATATCGGACATTACATTTTCAAAGAACTTTATTGCTTCAGTTAAAGTATAGCCTTCATTTATGTTTGCCGAGATAGTCACTGCTCTTTGTCGGTTATATCGAGCCAGTTGTTTAGCAGTTCCTTCATTCTTAAAACTTATAAGATTTGCCATGGAAATCAGTTTTGTGTTTGTTTCGGAACGCACAAATATTTTAGAAATTCCATCTTTGTTTCTCCTATCAGATATGTATTGCTGAACAATTATTGGATATTCTTTGCCTAATTTATTAAAGGTTGTGATCTTTTTGCCACCGTATAAAGTCTCAAGCGTTTCACCTATTGTTTTAGTTGAAACTCCTAGATCTTTAGCTTTATTTTTGTTTACAATTAATTTTACTTCAGGTTTATTTCGATTGTAATCTGACTCAATTCTTGATAAATTTTTATTAGATCTGAGTGCTCTAATTACTTTTTTTTGTATTAACTCTAATTCATCATAAGTATTTCCATAGATTACCATCTGAACAGGTTTGTTGTAGTTGGATACTCGTATTGATTGAGGCGATATAGGGAATGCTAAAGCCTGTGGTAAAGTTACAATTTTTCCAATTGCTTCTCTAAGGACAACTTGCTGACTTTTTTCCCTTTTTTTCCAATCATCGAGGAGAGCAATAATTATAAAACTATTATATGAATTCGCAGAATTTCCAAAACCTGGAACTCTCATTATAAATCTTGAATATGGACTATTATCAGCTTGGAGGAGCGGAAGCAACCTTGCCTCAACCTTTTGAGCTTGCTCTTGAGTATACTCAAATGAACTTCCCTCATCTGTTGCTCCAATAATTAAGTAAGCCCCACGGTCTTCCATAGGCAATAATTCTTTCTTTGAAAAATTAAATAATAACGCTGATGTGATCATTATGAATATTATAAAAACACCAACTGATTTAGCTTTATTTACAACAACTTCTAATGAATCCTCATAAAAATTAGAAAAACTAGAAAAGATTTTATCAAATTTTTGAACAAAAATTTTCTTAGATTTTTTCTTGTTTAAAAATTTACTTGCAAGCATCGGTGATAAGGTCAGTGCTACGAAAGAGGATATAATAATTGAAAAAGACAATGCGATGGCAGTTTCTTTAAACAACGTTCCTGTTATACCCTTTATAAAAATCAGAGGTAAAAAAACAGCTACCAAAATTAAAGTTGTGGCTACTATCGCAAATGAAATTTGTTTAGAACCTCTATATGCTGCCACTAAAGGTGTTTCTCCGTTTTCTATCCTTCTGTATATTGCATCTGTCATAATCACCGAGTCGTCAGTAATAATGCCTATTGCCAGGATAAAACTTAAGAGAACAAAAATATTTATTGATAGTCCAAATATATAAAGTCCTAAAAATGAGGCTATTAAACTAACAGGTAAAGCAATGGCAGGTACCACTACCGCTTTTAGGCTTCCTAAGAATAAGTAAATTATTAATACAACTAAAACAAAAGCAATTATGAGAGTTTTGTAAACTTCTTCAATGGCCGCTTCAACATAATTTGCCCTATTAAAAGAGACTCTTAAATCTAGTTCTTCAGGCAAAGACTTTTTAACCTCAATGATTTTTTTTTTAATATTTTTTGAAAGTTCAACTGTGGAAGCCCCACTTTTTGCATAAATACCTATTCCAACAGTCTTTAAATTTATTTGATCTCTTGTTTGAGCTTTAAAAAGAGTTTTTTCTGAAACTGGGCCGAATTCTATATTTGCAACATCTGATAATAAAATAACCTTGTTGTCATTTTTTTTTATAGGTAATTGTTTAATGGACTCAATATCGTTGTAAGATTTGTCTAAATTTAGAGTAAGATCAATATTATCTGCTTCTAGCGTTCCGGCTGGTAGACTTATATTTTCCCCACGTAATGCGATTTCAACTTCTTGTATAGTCAGGTCATTTGCTGCTAATTTAATTGGATCAACCCATACTCTTATACTCAGCTCTCTTAATCCTCCAACTCTTATTCTCCCAACATTTTTTACACTAGAAAATTGGTCTATTAAAAAACGCTCAGCATAATCTCCTAGTTCTAAATCGCTCCAAGTTGATGATGACAAAGATAACCACATTGTTGTTGTAAAGCCCGCTGCTCTTTTCAATATTTGGGGAGGATTAGACTCAGAGGGAAGATTGTCAGTAATTCTTGCTACACGCTCTCTAATATCATTCGCAGCATTATCTAAATCTATGCTTGTATCAAATTCAATGTTTATAGTGCTTCTTCCATTCTCTGATTTAGAGTCAATATTTTTTATACCTTCTGCACCGCCGATGACATCTTCTACTACTTGAGTTATCTCTTGATCAACAATAGAAGCTGAAGCAGATTTGTAATCAACTTGTACCTGAACAACAGGTGGCTGAATACCACTTGGTAGCTCTCTAACAGGTAATTTCCAAAAAACGAATAAACCAAAAATAATTAAAATTAGAGACATTACCCAGGATACTGTCGGTCTTTTAATGCTTAATTCAGTGATGAACATTTATTTGATTATAGGTTTAATTTTCCCTTTAGGTCGAACTTTTTTTAGACCTTCGGCTACTATAATGTCCCCTTCATTTAACCCAGAGATAATTTCAACATTTTTATTAGATCTTATCCCTGTAGTGACATTTATTTTATTTGCAATATTTTTGTCTGAAATCTTATAGACAAATGATTTATCACCTTCTACCATAATACTCGTATCTGGCACTCCTACAGAATTTCTTAAATTAAATTTAATACTCACTTCTAATAAAGATCCTGAAATTAATTCTAAATTTTCATTTTTTACTTTAATTCTACATAATAAACTTCTTGTATCTGCATTTATTCTGCTTGAGACAAAATCTATTTCACCTTGAAAAATTTTATCTTTATAACTTGAAATCCTCACATCTACAGGTAACTCTTTTTGAATAGAGGCAGAATAATTTTCAGGAATTTTTATATCTGAATAGATTGTTGAGTTATCGTCTAGTGTTATTATGAATATATTGTCAGAGACAAGTATATCTTCAGTTAAGCCAGTATATCCTAGTACACCATCAAAAGGAGCTAAGATATTTCCACTTTTAAGCTTTATTAAAATATCACCCTCTTTTACAAAATCTTTGAATTTCAAATCCTCATATAGATCTTCTTTCTTAATTTTAAAAGTTTTAGATCTTTTTGAAACAGCAGTCCCAAAAGTTTCTATTTTTTCAGAAAATTCATGTTTTTTTACCTCGGTAACTATTATTCCCGGGGGTGGTTGTTTGCTGAATTTTTTTTTGAAGTGGCTACCAATCATTGCTCTCGCAATTATCACACTTGCTATAATTAAAAAAAATATTGATATAATAGAAATAATTTTTGTAGATCTTTTCATATTCGTTTAAATTTTCCCATACTCAGCCCAAGAGCCATCGTAAATACATGG
The DNA here is from genome assembly GCA_902540235.1 of uncultured Pelagibacteraceae bacterium. GTDB lineage: Bacteria > Pseudomonadota > Alphaproteobacteria > Pelagibacterales > Pelagibacteraceae > Pelagibacter. The sequence continues at coordinate 11,672 of CACBLI010000003.1, read as the reverse complement.
ACGATATTTATCATTTATTAAAGAATAAGCTAGTGCCAAAACACATGCAGTAACACCAGATCCACATGAGAAAACAATCTCTGTTTCTTGACTATTTTTTATATAAGCATCAAAAATCATTTGAAGATCTTTTTTGTTTTTGAAAGTTTTGTCATCATTTAAACATTCATTAAAAGGCAAACACCAAGAATTCTTTATGTTACCACTTCGTAAACCCTTTCTTGGCTCTGGTATTTTTCCTTCAAATCTTTCTCTACTTCTTGCATCAATTACTTTGAATTCTTGCGTATCTATATTTTGATCAATCATTATCATATTTTTTATCAATTCTTTATTTTCTGATCCTTTGTATTCACTTATTTCAATTTTTTTTAAATCCTCAGTAATTTTTCTTTTTTCTTTTATCCATTTTTTTAATCCCCCATTTAACACATGGACCATTTCAGAGTTGTGTCCAAAATAAATAAAATTAAACCAACATCTACATGAGCTAATAACATCAGAGTTATCGTAAATGATGATTTTATCATCATTTTTAATTCCCATTTTAGATACTATTTCTTCCCAGTCTGTTTTTTCTACTAACATATGAGGTAAGCTAGTATTTTTTTTTGAATTTTTATCTAGATCAAAAAAAATTGCATTTGGAATATGCACTTTTTTGTATTCTTCGAAACCAACTCTTTTAGTTTGGGGCATATGCCATGAACAATCAATTATTTTGACGTCATTAAGATTTTGATCTAGCCAGTCAGTTTCTACCAGAGACATTTTATCTTTTTTCTAAATATTTTTGATGGTATTCCTCAGCTGTACAGTAATTCTTAAGTAAAGAAATTTTTGTAACAACTTTCCCTGATAATCTTTCATTTGTATCTTTCAACACTTCTTCAGCTATAATTTTTTGCTTATCATTTAAGTAAAAAATCTCACTTCTGTATTGTGTACCAAAATCTGGCCCTTGAGAGTTTAAAGTAGTTGGATCATGGATTTGAAAAAAAATTTTCAAAATCTTTTCATAGCTTATTATTTTTTCATCAAAATCAAGTTTGACAACTTCAGCATGGTTTGTGTTGCCTGTGCATACTTCTTTATAAGTAGTTGTAGGGCTATCGCCACCACAATAACCAACCTCAGTTTTGATAATTCCATCGATTTTACTAAATTTAATTTCTGGTCCCCAAAAACATCCTAATGCTAAAACTGCTATTTCCATTGATTATCAAATAAATTAATTTACAAATTATTCATATGCTTAGTAAAAATCAATTGGGTTTTTTGTACATGTTTATGTCCATTTGTGCCTTTTCTTTAATGGATATTATAGTCAAATGGTCTGTTGATTATCCAATTGGGCAAGTATTGTTTTTTAGAGGCTTTTTTGGAATAATTTTTTATTTTTTTATTATTCCAAAGGAAAGGCTCCATAATTTTTATCAGACTAAGAGACCAGGTTTACATTTGCTAAGATGCACTTCTGGATTAATTGCTCTAGTATCAATATTTATTGCATTGCGAGAATTACCTTTAGCAACAGTTGTAAGTATATCTTTTGCAGCACCGATATTTACTACAATCTTCTCAATTTTTTTATTGAGTGAAAAAGTTGGTATTTTTAGATGGCTAGCAGTGATTATAGGTTTCATTGGAATTTTGATTATTACAGAACCGGGACTAAGTGAGTTAAATATTTATTATATTTTTCCAATAATTTTTTGTTTAGGACTTTCTTATGTAGCAATAACAATCAGACAACTCTCCTCAACTGAACCAGTATGGTTAATTTCTTTTTATTTTTCTCTATCAATTATGATATTAAGTTTTTTCACTATTCCACATGGGTGGGTTATGCCAAGTTTTAATCATTTGATTTTATTATCTTTTGTTGGAATTTTTGGAGGAGTTGCCAATTTGTGGTTAAGTCAGTCTTACAAATACTCAGAAGTCTCACTTGTTACTCCGCTTAAATACTTAGCGTTAGTTTTTGCAATAATTTTTGGCTATTTAATTTGGGATGAAATTCCAACGATCAAAACACTTTTTGGAGCTTTCTTAGTAATAATTTCAACATTAATAATTTTTAGAAGAGAGATTTACAAAAAGAAAGTTATTACCCCTGAGCCTTTAAATGACTAATATTCCTAAATATTGGAATAAAGCAAAAAGGTATTTATCCCAAAAAGATAAAGTTATGGCAAAATTAATCAAAAGATATGAAAGCCCTACAGAGATAATATTAACATCTAGACGTGATATTTTCTTTTCATTATGCAAGAGTATAATTGGACAGCAAATAAGTGTAGCAGCTGCAAATTCAGTCTTTTTAAAATTTAAAAAAAAATGTAAGAACAAAATCAACGCAAAAACAGTTAAAAAATTGTCCTCAATTCAATTAAAAAGTTGTGGATTAAGTAAACAAAAAGTTAATGGAATAAAAAGCTTATCTAGACAAATATTAGATAATAGCTTTGACCCAAAACTTATTGTCAGCATGAATGATGAAGAGGCGATAATTTATCTTTCTAAATTAAAACAAATTGGAAGGTGGTCGGCTGAGATGATATTATTATTTACTTACAACAGACCAAACATTTGGCCAATACAAGATATAGGCTTATTAAGAGCAATCTCAAAAAATTATAATAAGAATTATTTACCACCAGATTCATTTATCAATTTATTGAATAAAAGGTTTTCACCATATTGTTCGGTCGCAACATGGTATCTTTGGCGTAGTATTGATCCAGAGCCGATACAGTATTAATTACCCTCGACAAGCTGATGATGTCTTACGACATGACCTTTTAAAATATTATGAGCTTCTTGATAGTCTTTTGAGTCGTAGCACTTTAAGGCAGTATCATAATTAGGAAACTCAACCACAACAGTTCTGGGCGACTTAACTCCATCATTAGTTCTATTTTTTCCACCTCTAACTAGGAATTTACCAGAAAATTTCTCTATAGCTGGCTTAGCTTTAACTGCATACTCCTTAAGTTTTTCTAAATTATTGATTTTTTCATATATACAAACCCAATAACCCTTCATAATTCTCCTTTTTTAATTTTTTTTTTGTGATACCAAATTTTAATGACAAATAAATTAATAGTCACTTTTGAAGAATATAACAAGATTGTTGAAAAATTAGCAATACTTATACATCAAAATTATAAACCAACAGTACTTGTTGGAATAATGAGAGGTGCTGCACCCATCATAGATATTTTGTCACGAATTTTAAAGTTACCAATAGCCTATATAGTAATTCAAAGTTACTCTGGAAAAGGCACTGAAGATAAGCAAGGAGAATTAATGTTTGCAAGGGAAATAAGCTCTTTAGCAAATAATGAGGATTTTAAACGAGTACTCTTAATTGACGATTTATCTGACACAGGATTAACGCTTAATAAAAGTATTGAATGGTTAAAAAACTATGGACCAACAAAAGACTTTATAAAAGAGGTAAAAACAGCGTGTTTGTGGAAAAAAAAATCATCAACATTTGAACCAGATTTTTGTCCTATAAAATTGAACTCTGATCCTTGGATTGTTCAACCAACAGAGCACTATGAAGAAATATCTATAAAAAAAATTATAGAAAAAAATAAAAAGGGCTAGGTAAAACTAGCCCTTTTTTTAAAATCTTTAAGCTACAATAAAACTTATGAAGCTTAAGATAGCAATAACCCAAATTGCTGGTGAAGTTGTTGAAAATTTACCAGTAAATATTTTGATTAAAGCATAAGAAATAAATGCTAAAGCAATTCCATTACTTATACTATATGTCAAAGGCATTGATATCATGGCTAAAACTGCCGGAGCTGATTCAGCAATATCGTCCCACTCTATGTCAGTGATATTTCTAACAAATAAAACTGCAACATATAGTAGGGCTGCGCCATCAATCTCTTTAGGAAGGCTTGTAGCTAAAGGAGAAAGAAATAAACAAGCTAAAAATAAAAGTCCTATCACTAAGGAAGTCATTCCAGTTCTGCCGCCAGCTTTTACTCCTGCTCCAGACTCTACATAACTTGTAACTGTGGTAGTACCCATCAATGCACCTGCTACAGTTCCAACACTATCTGACATCATCGCTTTTTCAATATCTTGGACCTTCCCTTTTTTATCAACTTTACCTGCAACATTGGCAACTGATGTTAGAGTTCCAGCCGTATCAAAAAAGTCTATAAATAATAAAGTAAATATAACCGTAGACATTCCAGCAGTAAATGCTGCAGTTAAATCAAAATCCATTAGGTAAGTCATTGGCGGTATGCTTCCAACTACACCGTTGAATTTTGCAAGACCAGAAGCCCAAGCAATAATGCTAAAGACTATGATACCAATAATAATATTTCCTTTAATATTAAGTTTTTCCATCACAATCATTGATACAAATGCTAGACATCCTAAAATGATAAGTGGATTTTTTATATCTCCCAAAGTGACTAATGTAACAGGATGGTCTGCAACTACTCCCATTATTTCAAGACCAATAATTGCTAAAAACAAACCAATTCCAGCTCCAATTCCTAATTTTAAACTTCTTGGGATAGAATTAATTAACCATGCTCGTATTGGCGTTAAAGAAATAATCAAAAATAGAACACCTGCAACCAAAACAGCTCCTAAAGCTGCTTGAGGAGTGTAACCCATACCTGCAACTACACCAAATGCAACAAAAGCATTAATTCCCATTCCTGGGGCTAAACCAATTGGCCAAGTTTTACCGTAAAAGGCCATTATGAAACACGCGAGAGCGGTAGCCACAATAGTAGCAGTAAAGACTGCACCAAAATCAAAAAAACCCTTTTCTGGACCGGCAAATTCTCCTGATAGTATGAAAGGATTTAAAAACATTATGTATGCCATAGTTAAAAAAGTTGTAACTCCAGCAATTACTTCTGTTTTAAAATTCGTTTTATGTTTTTTATAATTAAAATATTTATCTAACATTTTTCCTCCTATATTCGTTCTAATTATTTGATTCTCGCTAAAAATTCCCCGTAAATTATTATCTTATTCACACAATACAACTAAGAAGTTTATATTTATAGTTTGTCCTACTTGTTATCATGATTAAATGAGAAATCTCAAACCTATAATTTTAATTTTAATTTTGTCTTTTACTATCTCAGCCTGTCAGACTATTAAAAATAAAACTGATGAGATTGTTGAAAAAGAAAATCAAAAATTGACTAAATACATTGGTAAAACATCCGGTTTACTAAAAATGGAATTAGGTGCTCCTAGTGAAGATTTTAAAAACGAAAAAGGGAATTTAATTTTAGTATATAATACTAAAAAGTACGGGATACCATGTGAGAGAAGATTTGAAATAAATTCTAATTCTATTGTAATTGGATTTGTTTCTAATGGATGTTTTTAAAAATTACTTGCGGAGAAGTTATCTCCGCAAGCAAGGTCTATTTATTTGATATCAATAAGTTTTTTCTTCTTATGCTCTGGAACAATTCTTTCACAAGATATTGTCAAAAGACCATCTTTAAGTTCAGCACCATTAACTTTTACATCATCAGCAATAGTAAATGATCGCGCGAATTGTCTTTGAGAAATACCTTTATGAATGATCTCACCATCTGTGTTATTGTCCTCAGATTTATTAACCTGTTTCGTTCTTACTGTTAATAAATTATCCTCAAACTCAACCTCAACATCTTTTTTGTTAAAACCAGCTAAAGCTAATTCTATAGCATAATTATCCTTTCCAGTTTTTCTGATGTTATATGGCGGGTAGTTTGACTGCATAGTCAAAGCACCATTCCCCAGCATATTTTCAAATTGGTCGAACATATCATCAAAACCAATAGAAAAAGGCCTAAGAGAATTAAATATAGATAAGTCCTTACTTGTCATTTTTCCTCCTTAATATTAAGCAAGTTAATTTATGTAAGCCCCATCAGGCAACTTACAGAATTTATATGGTTACTAATTATTTTTTTTCAAGATTAGATTATCAAATTTTTTTTGATATCTTTAATGCGAATGCATAATCCAATGCAATTTCCTCTATAGCACCATCTCTTCCAGATTTACCACCATGACCCGCGCTCATTTCTGTTTTTAAAAGTAATAAATTATTGTCAGTTTTAAAATCTCTGAGTTTTGCTGTAAACTTTGTTGGTTCGTCAAATAATACTCTATTATCACTTAAACTTGTCGTGATTAACATATTAGGATAATCCATTTTTTTAATATTATTATAGGGAGCATAAGAAAATATATAATCAAAATGTTCTTTGTTATCTTTTGCGTTTCCAAATTCATCAAATTCTCCAATTGTTAAAGGTAAAGAATGATCTAAATTAGTAGTTAAAGAGTCAACAAAAGGAACTGCCATTATAATTCCTAAAAATAACTCTGGAGCTTGATTAACCACTGCACCCATTAATAAACCTCCAGCAGAACCACCCATACCAATTATTTTTCCTCGACTAGAATATTTATTTTGAATTAAATATTTTGCTGCAAATATATAATCTTCGAAAGTATTTTTTTTATTAGTAAGCTTACCCTCTTTCCACCATTTCATACCTTTTTCCATGCCACCTCTTATATGTGCAGTTGCCCAAATTATATCTCTATTTATCAAACTTAATCGTGTTGAGGAAAAACTTGGACTTATTGAATTTCCATAAGAACCATATCCATATAACAATAAATTAGCTGATCCATCTAGCTTCGTTTTTTTATGCCTGGTTATAGTAAGAGGCACTAATCTTCCATCATGAGATTCAAATTCAATTCTTTCAACAACGTAATCGTTAGGATTATGTCCTGAGGGAATTATCTGCTCTTTAACCAATTTTTTAGTTTTTTTAGAGAGATTATATAAGTAAACACGTGATGGAGTTTTTGGGCTAGAGTAACCAATATAAACTTCATCAGTATTTCTATCTTTTTGCCGTAAAGAAATATTTGGAACGCAAACTTTTTCATTTGAAATAATCAGTTCTTCCTCTGACTCTTTTGATATATGTCTTACGAATAATCTATCTAACGCGTTAGATGTTTCAGATCGAATCATCCAATTTTTTAAAAAAATACAGCTTCCAATTAAAACCTCATTTTTTGGTTTTATAAAAGATTTCCATTTTTGATTTTCAAGACTTTCTGAAATTTCTATTTTAAAATCTTCTGCCCCTTCATTTGTATGATTATAAAATTTATTATCCCAAGAACTAACAGAGTATAAAATACCCTTTTTTCTTTTTTTAATTATTTTTGGTTGAGGTTTTTTTTCATCGACTTTGAAGAAATATTGCTCTGAAGTATTGTGGTCAGAAGTTGAGATAAAATAGTATTTTTCATCTGAGCTTAAGGCTATTCCAACTGTAAAAGCATCACTTTTTTCCTCAAAAATTAGTTCATCGGTATTTTGAAAATTTCCTATCTCGTGTCTAAAAATTTTTCTTGCTCTGTGATTTTTGTCCAATTTTGAGTAAAAAATATATTTGTTATCCAGGCTAAAAAGTATGCTTCCGGATGTGTCGGTGATTTCTTTAGAGATTATTTTATTGTTAGCTATCTCTCTAATAAATATTGAAAAATACTCTGATCCTTTAATATCAAGAGAGTAAGCTAAATATTTATCATCATGACTTACCTCAAGATCCCCAATGCCAAAATATTCTACACCTAATTTTTCTTTTTCTTTATCTCCGTTCCATATTTCCTCAATTTCATTTGTACCTATTTTTTTTCTTAATTTAATAGAGTAATTTCCTTCAGAAGTTGTCTTTGTCCAGTATTCGAAGGTATGATCTTTAAAAGGTAAAGACTCATCATCGAGTTTAATTCGTGCTTTAATTTCATCAAATAATTTTTTTTGATAATCCTTTGTATCTTTTAGATGATGATTAGTGTACTCATTTTCCTCATTTAAATATCTTTCTACTTCAGGATCTAATTTATTTTTGTCTTTTAAAATCTCTAAAATATTTTTTTGATGTATCCAGCTATAATTGTCTTCCCATGTAGTGTTGTGACAAGATTTTATTTCTGGTTTTTTTCTAAGATGTGGTACTTTCATTGTCGAGAAGGATTATATGAATATAATAATTTATACAGTATTAATATTGACTATTTTTTATTTTCTGTTGAAATTTATCACCAATATTTCGGCTAAAAAAATATCAAAAACCTTAAGGTTTTTGATAATTATTGGATTAATAATTCTATCAGTTTTATTTGCGATTGGTGGCAAATTTTTATTAACTTTACCCCTTACGCTAGCTAGTTTGGCGCTTTTAAAATTAAAGGGAATGTCTATTTTTCAAATAATATCGCTCTTTAGATTAATTCAAACTTTAAGAAGATCTGGAAGATTTTCATTTAATCAATCAAATTCAAATAATGTCTCATCTATCTCAGTTTCAGAAGCATATAAAATTTTAAATTTAGATATGAATAAAAAAATCACAAAAGAAGATGTAAACAAAGCTTATGTTAAAATCCAGAAAAAAATCCACCCTGACGTTTCACCAGAAACTTCTCGATTATCTTCAATAGTAAATGAGGCAAAAGATATTGTATTAAAAGATATTTCCTAATTGATAATTTCTATAAATTTATCAAATATTTTTTGAGAACTAATTTTTTCTTTACCCAAAGTATTATGTGAGACTGTCTCTTCTCCATCTGGGATTATTGGAAACATCTTTGAGCTATAATTACCATAAATTAATGGTGTATCTGCCATTAAAGTTATAGTCTTTACCCCAAGTGCTGCAGATAAATGACTAAAACTAGTGTCGTTGCAGATTGATAAGTTACAATTTTTTATTAATGGCATTATTTCTCTGAGTGAAAAATTGTCTAATGGTTTACAAAGACCACTAAATTCTGAGCTTAAAATATCACTTAAAATAACTTGTTCTTCTTCGTTTTTTCCTGTTGCAAGAAAAAATTTACAATTTTTTATTTTTGATATTTTATCAATCACTTTAATAAAAGTATTAGCAGGAATTCTTTTAGTTGGACCAGAGCCCCCTATTCCTAAAAGGATATTAATTTCTTTCTTATCAATTTGAAATTTTTCAATCGTTTCTTGAGCTATCATATCATCTATTTCTATCTCTGGATCATCTTTAACTGTTAATTCAAATTTTTCTTTTATAAATTTTTTTGGAGTTTCAGTTATGTGTTGTTGTTTTTTTTGAAATAAAGGATATTGAAACACTTCTTTGATCCCTGAAAATTTTGCAATTAAATTGTATCTTAGAGATGAATTAAAAATGATAATTTTATCAAAATTAAATTTTTTAATATCTTTAATTAAATTTAAACTGCCTAAAAGACCATCATGTCTATTTTTGATTTCATTATCTCTTTCTAAAAAGATTATTTTGTCAATATAACTTGTTTGATATAAATATTGATCAGCTTTAGAATTTTTTTTAACAAGTAAACTTATAGGCGAATTGAATTTGTTAGATAATGCCTTAATAAAGGGTAAAAAAATAATATTATCACCAATACCCTTCCTACTTTGTACTGCTAATATTTTCATATGGTATTTATAAACTTTTATAACTATACTTTTTACATAAAATTTTATTATGACAAAAATAAGTGGAATTTTTGCTGCTACAATGTCTGTTATCAATCCAGATTTAAGTCTTAATATCGAAAAAACAATCAATCATGCGGAAAGCCTTATTGATCAAGGTTGTCATGGAACAGCAATATTTGGTAGTACCGGACAAGCACAATTAATTTCAATTTCAGAAAAAATCAACTTATTAAATAAACTCTCAGAGAGCAAATATAAAGACAAACACCTAATTGGCACTGGTTTAAATTCCCTTGGTGAAACTATTAACTTAATTAAAATTGCAAGCTCTTTAAATTTCAGCAAATTTTTAATAATGCCACCAGCCTATTATAAATACGGTGATACTGAGGTCATGGAGTTTTACAAAAAAATTATAGAGGCCGTTCCTGAATGTAAAATTATTCTATACAATTTTGAGAAATTATCTGGATACAAATTTAGCATCAAATGTGTCAATGAGCTTGTTAAAAGGTTTCCTGATCAAATCGTAGGGGTTAAAGACAGTTCTTATAACTTATATGAAAATTTAAAATTAAATAATTTTTCTATCTTTCCTGGTTCTGAACTTAAATTATTAAAAGGTTTAGAATTGGGATGTTCGGGTATAATAACAGCTACGTGTAATGTAACAGCAGCGCTTTCAAGAAAAGTTTATGACGATTTTTTTTCAGGTGCAAAACAATTAAATAATAAAAAATTATGCGAGGTAAGAGCTATTTTTGATAAATATAATTTGATTTCAGGTTTACATACTTTTTGTTCTCAAGAAAATGAAATTTATAAAAATGTTCTACCGCCTTTAAGTATCTTAAATCAAAGTGATCAAAAAAATTTAATTGAAGCTTTGAAAAATTTAAATTTTACGAATAAACCACCTCTCGCAGCATAAAATGTATCTTGCAAGTTTCTTAAATAAAATTTTTAAAAAAGGTGGTTTCATCTTGACTGACGCTTACTCGAAAGATTACATAATAGGCAGTCCTGGAGAACAGCCTATGAAAATAAAACTTTTGAATAAAAAGCTTCATTACAAACTTTTGTTACACCCCGACTTATATTTCGGTGAGGCATACACCGAAGGAGATTTGATTATAGAAAATGGAAATTTAAGTGATTTTTTAGATTTAGCATTAATGAATTTCGGAAGAGGGCCTTTGAATTTTTTTAGTTACATAATAAATAGACTTAGAGGATCTTACAGATACTTAACAAATTTTAATTTTATTAAAAAATCTAAAATGAATGTTTCCCATCATTATGATATTTCTGATGATTTATATGATTTATTTCTAGATCCAAAGAGACAATATTCATGTGCTTATTTCAAAAAAGAGACTGATAGTTTAGAAGTTGCTCAAAATAATAAAATTCAACATATTATAAAAAAATTAAATATTAAAAAAAATCAAAAAGTTTTAGACATAGGTTGTGGTTGGGGTTCATTAGCATTTGATATAGCAAAAAGTGCAAGTTGTGAGGTTACCGGAATTACTTTATCAGAAAATCAATTTAATTTTTGTGAAAAAAAATCAAAAGAAATGAATTTGGAAAATCAAGTAAAATTTAGATTGATGGATTATAGAGAACTTAAAGAAAAATTTGATAGAATAGTAAGTGTTGGAATGTTTGAGCATGTAGGAAGAAAATTTTATAAAAAATTTTTTAATCAAATTGAAAATTTATTAAAAGATGATGGTGTTTCATTGATACATACCATCGGATCTGTTGATCCTCCTCGAGACCCACATCCTTGGATAACAAAATATATTTTTCCTGGTGGGTATACACCGAGTTTAAGTGAAGTTACCAACCCAATTGAAAAAGCGGGCCTTATCGTTACAGATATAGAGGTTCTAAGACTTCATTACTCTCACACATTAAGACATTGGAAAGAAAATTGTATTAAAAACAAACAAAAGATCACACAAATGTTTGATGAAAAATTTTTTAGGATGTGGGAGTTTTACTTAACAGGTTGTGAAATGGCATTTAAATGGGGTGATCAAGTTGTATATCAATTTCAACTTACGAAAAATTATCAATCAACTCCTGTTACTAGAGACTATATTTATCAATAAATTATTGATAGAATTAG
>CACBLI010000002.1 GCA_902540235.1 uncultured Pelagibacteraceae bacterium | reverse complement strand
TATGACTAAATTTGGTTTTAAGGTTGCTGAATTGACAGTGGTGTTTGTGAAAGATTAATTTTTCTTTTGATATTTGGTCATTTTTCCTACTAAACCAAAATAAACTTTACTTGGTAAAAAACTAAATATTTTAAGTAAAATAGTTAAAGATTTAGGAAAATGAATTTCAAAAACTTTTTTATTTACTAAGCCGTCATAGATTTTTTCTGCTGCATATTCGGTAGTCTTTAAAAAAGGCATTTTAAAATCATTTTTATCTGTCATAGGTGTTTTAATAAATCCTGGTGAAACTAAACAAATACGTACATTTGATCTTCCAAAATCAAAATATAAACTTTCAGCAAGATTGTTTAATGCTGATTTTGACGGTCCATAACCTGTTGAATTTGGTAAACCTCTATATCCAGCTATGGATGAAACTATACTTATTGTACCACTTTTTTTATCTTTAAAATATTTTTCAACACTTTTAATACTATTTAAAGTTCCAAAAAAATTCACTTTAAACACATTTTCTATTTGATCTACATCGATATCCTTTTCTTTTTTTGGATCCCATGTGCCAGTTGAAAAAAAACAAATATCAATATTTTCATATTTATTAATAATATCTTTAAATACTTCATGACATTTTGATTTGTCTGTGACATCTAATGGAAACGAGCTTATATTTTGGTGATTCTCTGCAATTTCTTTAAGCAGACCCTCTCTTCTTGCAGATATAGCAACATTCCAACCCTCATTAGCAAATTTTATTGCTAAAGCTTTTCCAATACCTGTACTTCCACCAGTTATCCAAATTGTTTTTTTATTCATTATTTAAAATGTATAATACTTAAATGTTAAAAAATAAATTTTTATCATTCATATTTTTCCTAATAATTACTTTTTCGGCATCATTTATAGGTGCATTTATTACAATTAATTATAAAGAGCCTTGGTATTCTCAGATAATTAAATCAAATTATAATCCTCCAGACTGGGTTTTTGCGCCTGTTTGGACAAGTTTATATCTAATGATGACCTTTGCTATATGGATATTCTGGCATTGTAAAAACAAAGACACAAATACTGTTTACATTTATTTTCTTCATATCATTGCTAATACAACTTGGAGTATCGTTTTTTTTGGTCTCCATCAAATTTTTTTAGCAATGATTGTTTTGGTGATCTTAATTTTTTTTATAATTGTTCTTATTTTGAGGTTTAGACGTGTCAATTTAGTGAGCTATTATCTAATGATTCCATATTTACTTTGGTGCAGCTATGCTTTATTTCTTAACTTTAACTTGTTTCTATTAAATTAAAATGGATGATGTTGTTATAATTGGCGGTGGAATAATAGGTACATCAGCTGCTTATTTTTTGTCAAAAGAAGGAAGAAAAGTAAAAGTAATTGAAAGAGATCCGTCTTATAAATCTGCGTCTTTCCCTTTATCTTTAGGTGGTTTTAGAAGACAATTCTATCAAACGGAAAATATTTTACTTGGAAAGTTTGCTAGAGAGTTTATTTTTCAAATTTCAGAGTTATTAAAAACAAAAAAGAATCCTAACCCAACAGCAAGCATGGTAACCAACGGATATTTATTGATGTTTGGACCAGAACATGCAGAGGAACAATACAAAGCACTTGAAAATCATAAAGCTTGTGAGGCTGGAACTAAAAACATAAAAGGTTCAGAACTAATGAAGTTTTTCCCATATATTAATAACGATGGGATTGAAACAGCCACCTTTACAGATAATCAAAGTGAAGGGTGGATAGATCCATTTATGTTTCATGGTGCTTTGAAAAGTAAAGCAATCGAGTTGGGTGCAAATTTTATAAAAGGAGAGGTAAAATCCATCTCAGAAATTAAAGCCAAAACAATAATCTCTGCTGCAGGATGTTGGACTAAAGAATTATTAGAAGATATTCCGGTAGAGCCCCAAAAACACACTGTCTTTAGGGTTAAGTGCCCAAAACATATTCCTGAAATGCCATTGACAGGAGATTTAACAACAGGAGTTTACTGGAGGCCAGAGGGTAATGAGTATTTAGCAGGATCACCTAAATCTGTATTTGACGCTAAGGATTTAGAACCTGCTTGGAATGATTTTGAAGAGTTGGTATGGCCTGCTCTTGCTAAAAGAGTGCCAGCATTTGAAGAACTTAAATTAACTGGTGGGTGGGCTGGATATTATGATTGTAACAGATTGGATAATAATGCTGTAGTTGGGAAACATCCAAAATTTGATAATGTTTATTTAGCCACTGGATTTACAGGAAGAGGCTTAATGCAAGCACCCGGAATTGGAAGAGCGTTAACAGAATTAATTACGACTGGTTCGTATCAATCAATTGATATTTCAAATATGGCTGTTGAAAGGGTTTTAGGAAAAAAAGCAAGACATGAACCTTATGTCCTTTGATTAAGTTCCACAAAAAGTTTGATATTTTTCTTTCTGATTAGAAGGTAATTGATATTCAATTATTTTTTGGTTTTGAAGATAAGGTTTAGATAATATCTCTATTAATTTTGTTAATGGCTGAAAATTATTCTGGTTAGCTGAGTCAAGTACCTCCTCAACTTTATGATTACGTGGTATCACTAGTGGGTTGACACTTTTCATTAGTTGTAAGTATTTTTCGGATGAATTCTTATTCAACTTTAGTCTATTTTTCCATCTTTCCATCCAATTTAGAAATCTTTTATCTTCATAATATTTTTTCAACTCAATTTTTTCACCCATTAAATAACAAAAAGTATTGGTGTAATCAGCTTTGACTTCATGCATCCAAGTTAGTAGATCTAAAATTAAAGATTGGTCATTTTTTTCATCTCCAAATAATCCAAGCTTATCTCTCATCATATTAAGCCATTTTTCCTCATATTTGTTTTCAAATGAATTTATAATTTCTGTAGCTATTTTAATTGCATTATTCTGATCTTTATCAATTAAAGGTATAAGACATTCGGCAAACCTTGCTAGGTTCCATTTTGTGATAATAGGCTGGTTGCAATATGCGTATCTACCAGTTCTATCAATTGAACTAAAAACAGTTTTAGGATCATAAACATCCATGAAAGCACATGGTCCATAATCTATTGTCTCACCCGAAATACTCATATTGTCAGTATTCATCACCCCATGAATAAAACCAACTCTCATCCAGTGTACAACTAAATCAACTTGCTTTTCTAAAACGATCTTTAGAATTTCTATTGACTTATTTTTAGCTTTATCAATATTTGGATAATGTCTTTTAATAACGTGATCTAAAAGCATTTTAAGTTCATCCTCATTTTTCCTCGCAGCAATATATTGAAAAGTACCTACTCTAATATGGCTTGATGCCACCCGGGTGAGGATAGCACCTATTAATTCAGTATCTCTCATCACGCTTTCACCAGTCTTTACAACCGCTAAACTCCTTGTAGTTGGTATATTTAAGTGATGCATCGATTCACTAATAATGTATTCTCTTAACATTGGACCTAAAGCTGCCCTACCATCACCGTTTCTTGAAAAAGCAGTTTTACCCGAACCTTTAAATTGAATATCATACCTTTTTTTATTTTTAGATAGATGTTCGCCAATTAAAACTGCTCTTCCATCGCCAAGCATTGTGAAATGACCAAATTGATGTCCAGCATAAGCTTGAGCAATTGAGTTGCTGTTTTTGGGCAATAAATTTCCAGAAAATAAAGCTGATAATTCCTCATTTTTGATATTTGAAAAATCTAAGTCTATGTTCTTTGCTAAATCTTTATTAAATAAAACTAATTCAGGTTTTTTTACTTTTACTGGATCAATTGTTTCTTTAAATGAGTCTGGTAGTCTAGAGTAAGAATTATCAAAATTCCAATTTAAACCATTTTTCATAAAAAACTATTTACTCCAAATTCTTTTTAAAATCTCTTCTCTTCTACATGCCTTTTTATAAGCTACATAATTTAATAAATATTCTTTATAATAATTTTGATGACGAGTTTCTGCCATAAAAAACTTATCAAATTTTCTAACGTAAGTGACAACTTTTTTATTAAATTTTTTTTCGAGTTTAAGTATACTTTTCTCAATCAAATTCTTTTCACTACTATTTTGATAAAAAGCAACTGACCTGTAGCTATATCCTTTATCACAAAATTGTCCGTAGGCATCAAAAGGATCTATATTTATCCAAAAGTTATCTAGCAATTCTTCATATGAAATAATTTCCTTGTCGTAAATAATTTCAACAACCTCAAAATGCCCAGTATTACCGTAAGTTACTTCTTTATAAGTAGGATTTTCAGTTGTACCACCTGAATAACCAGAAAAAACCTCCTCTACACCATTAAGTTTTTCAAAAGACTCTTCAACACACCAGAAACAACCACCCGCAAAGTAGGCTCTTTCTTTTTCATCAGCTAAAGAAGAAAAAATTAAAAAGAAGTTAATAACTAGAAATATTAGTAATCGCATAAATTATCATATACAAAAAATTTATGCTAAGTCTATGTTATTAAAGGTAGCTACGTGATGTAGCTTACCTTTAATAATATAAAAGAATTTATTTTTTCTTATATTTTGCTGCTTCTTCTGATCCACCAGTTGCAGAACCTTTACTGTAAGAATGAGCTCCCATACCTGCAAGCTGACCATCCTTTACAATAAGATATTGATTTCTAATTTCTTTACCGTCGAAAAAACATTCTAATATTTCTCTAACACCATCTGCATATCTTGATTGCGCTGTTAAAGATGTACCAGACGTGTGAGGTGTCATACCATGATTGGGCATGCTTCTCCATACGTGATCATTTGGTGCTGGTTGAGGAAACCAAACATCTCCTGCATAACCACTCAACTGACCGCTTTTTAGAGCTTTTGCAATTGCATCACGATTACAAATTTTACCTCTAGCGGTGTTTACTATGTAAGCACCTTTTTTCATTTTACTTATCATAGCATCATCAAATAAGTTTTCAGTTTCTGGATGAAGTGGACAATTAATTGTTACTACATCACAAACTTTGACCATAGACTCTACAGTTTCATGAAATGTTAAGTTAAGTTCTTTCTCAACACTTGCAGGTAATCTGTGTCTATCAAAATAGTGCAAATGTGTATCAAACGGTTTCATTTTTCTTAAAGCATCTAATCCGATTCTTCCAGCTGCTACAGTACCAATGTGCATACCTTCAACATCATATGACCTCTGAACGGCATCAGCAATATTCCAGCCACCTTCATTAACAATTCTATGTTGATTATGGTAATCTCTTACCATTGACACAATCATCATAACAATGTGTTCTGCAACAGATCTTGAGTTACAATAAGTTACTTCAACAACGTCAATTTTGTTATCCATTGCGGCTTGTAAATCAACGTGATCTGATCCTATACCTGCTGTTATTGCCATTTTTAAATTTTTTGCTTTGGCAATTCTCTCTTTTGTTAAATAATAAGGAAAAAATGGCTGAGAAATAACTATGTCTGCGTCAACTATATGTTTATCTGCCTCACAACCATCTCCATCTTTACTATTTGTAACAACGAATTCATGTCCATTACTTTCTAAAAATTTTCTTAAACCAAGTTCACCCGATACACATCCAAGTAATTGACCTGGTGTGTAATCTCTCCCTTTAGGCGAAGGAAGTGTCATTCCATCCGGATACTTTTCTATCTTTGGTAGTTCTGATAAAGCATAGGATTTTGGCATACCACCTTTAGGATCGTCGTATAATATACACAATATTTTCATTTAATCTCCTGTATCTTAAAAATGTATTTGTAAAATCTTATCTAACATCATTTTTAAGTTGCTATCAATTAAATTATTTAAACTTTGGATATTTTTTTTTTAAGATAAATCGATTAATTATTATACCAAAAATAAGAATTATTATTGAGCCAGTTATAATTGGATTCAAAATATAATCAATTGAAACACTTCCCATTATGACTATTATTGGATTGCCCCCAGCAGGTGGATGGGTTACATTTAATAATATCATTAAACCTACACCAAAACCCACTGCGACAGGTATGATTAAGTATAAAGGTAGCGGAACTAGGTATAAAAAAGATAAACCGACTATAGCTGTAAGCAGGTGTCCAAAAAAAATATTTTTTGGTTGCGCAAAGGGACTTTCAGGATAACCATATAATAAAACCATTGATGAGCCAAAAGATGCAATCAAGAAAACACCAAAC
The DNA here is from genome assembly GCA_902540235.1 of uncultured Pelagibacteraceae bacterium. Taxonomy (GTDB): domain Bacteria; phylum Pseudomonadota; class Alphaproteobacteria; order Pelagibacterales; family Pelagibacteraceae; genus Pelagibacter. The sequence goes on along the minus strand of CACBLI010000002.1, from coordinate 133,296 downwards.
TCTGTTTTATAAGTTAAAAGAGTTAATATACCTATAGTGATAATTGAAAAAAAACCTGCAAAAAATGATTGTTTAATATTATTCATTATTTAATCAGATACAATTTTCTTGAGGGTTTTAAAAGGTAATAAGATACATTCTTTGCGCGACATATTTTTTTTCTTAAATAATTTACATAAAACTTTCCATTTTCTATTTATTATTTCAAAATCTCCCTCAAAGTAAGATTTTGCATCATCGCATATCTCATCAACTTTAAGCTTATTTTTATTTATTGAAATTTTTGATAATAGACTTGCAGATGCTTGGCAATAAATACAGCATTTTCCTTGATAACCAAAATCAACTATTTTATCTTTTTTTATTATTACTTTAATTTGCATTTCATCACCACATAATGAATTTTTTAATCTTGAGTTATGAGTATGATTTTCAAGAAATTTTTGATTATTGTTTTTTGAAGCAATCTGTAATATTTCTAAATCCATTAATTTTTAAAACATAAATTATATCTAATTTAAATAAGATCTTATAATAAGATAGTTAAATTTCCTAAATTATTTTATACAAAGAATTTAATTTTGTTGTAGTTGGAACCAATAAGAATTAAATATTGTCATATGATAGAAATAAAAAATGATAAACTAGCAGTACCAGTTGTTTTATTTGCAGGAATTCTTTGGTCGTTTGGCCCATTAGTTGTTAGATACATGGATCAACCAGAATTAGTACCTTGGCAGTATATTTTTGGAAGAGGATTAACAATCTTTATAATTTTGAATCTTTATTTATTTTTTGAAGAAGGAATAGCGTTTTACAAAAATTACCTGAAAATTGGTGTATCGGGCATTATAGGCGGAATAGGGCTAGGTATTGCAATGATTAGTTTTATCTACTCAATTACTAATACCTCTGCTGCCATAACACTATTATGTCTTGCTGCAATGCCTTTTTTTACAGCTTTATTGGGTTTCCTTTTTTTGAGAGAGAGAATAAGCTTAAATGTTTGGATAGCTATAATTCTTGCTACTGCTGGAATCATAATTATTGCCCTAGGTAATACTGGAAAAGCATCTTTATTGGGGTTTGTATTTGGGATGACATCATCAATAGGTTTTTCAATTTTTTCTGTTACTTTACGATGGAGAAAAGAGACACCAAAATTTACCACTGTTGCTGTCTCTGGACTTTTCTGCTTTATTATTGCCTCAATATTTATTTTGAGTAAAGATCAATTATTTTTTTCCACAAGCTACAACGGTACTTTATTTTCATTACATGGAGTATTAGTTTGCTTCGGATTGATTTTATATTCTATTGGCTCTAGAGCTATCCCAGCAGCCGAATTAACATTATTATCTTTAACCGAAGTTATTGGAGGAATTTTTTGGGTGTGGTTACCAATTTTTGGTATAAATGAAATTCCATCTACAAATACAATAATTGGTGGATTTTTTCTTTTTATATCTATCACTTATTACAGTTTGGTCATGAGAACTAATAGAAGATTTATAGCATTGAACTAAGAAATAGTTTTAATGATTAAAGAAAAAAAAATTGTCAATAGTTGGAATGAATGGGATCCACTTAAGCATGTAATAGTTGGTAGAGCAGATGGATGCTGTATACCAGCTCCAGAACCAGCATTAGATGCAAAGGTGCCTGAAGACTCTGATATGAAGGGTGAATATGGCCCTCGCACAAAAGAAACTGTAGCTAAAGCCAATGAATTATTAGATAACTTTGCATCAATTTTGGAAAAAAGAGATATAAAAGTTGATAGACCAATTCCAATAAATCATAATCAAAAAATATCCACTCCTGACTGGGAGGCCAAAAGTATGTTTGGATGTATGCCTGCTAGAGATATAATTTTGACTGTAGGAAATGAGATGTTGGAGGCCACTATGAGCTATAGATGTAGATGGTTTGAATATTTAAATTATAGACCTTTGATTCAAAAATATTTCAATGAGGATAAAAATATGAAACACGAAAGTGCACCTAAACCAAGGCTAACAGATGCTGACTATAGAAAGGATTACTTGTCTGATAAAATAGGCGTTCAAAAAAGGTTAGATTGGACTGAAAAGAAATATTTTGTTACTACAGAAGAAGAACCTCTTTTTGATGCTGCTGATATTTTGCGTTTTGGTAAAGACTTAGTTGTACAACACGGCTTCACTACAAATTTGAGAGGAATTGAATGGTTAAAAAGACATTTCACAAATCACAGAATACATACTGTAAATTTTCCTGGTGATCCTTATCCAATTCATATTGATGCAACATTTGCTCCAATTAAAGAGGGAATTATAATTAATAATCCTCAAAGACGATTACCCAAAGAACAAAGAACTTTATTTGAGAATAATGGATGGCAAATCATTGATGCTGCTCAACCAGCTCATAATAAACCACCGCCATTATGTTATTCATCTGTTTGGCTATCTATGAATGTTTTAGTTTTAGATCCTAAAACGGTATGTGTTGAAAAAAGTGAAAAATATCAAGCAGAACAACTTGATAAGTTAGGAATGGAAGTAATCCCAGTTGACCTGAGAGATGCTTATGCTTTTGGAGGAGGTCTGCACTGTTGCACCGCAGATGTATTTAGAGAAGGAGAGCTTAAAGATTATTTTCCTAAACAATAAATTTTACAATTTTTGATATTTCTAACTATTATAAATTTGGCTAATTTTAGCTCTGAGTATTGATATACTTAATTTTTTTTCGTTTTATCAATATCGAAATTATCTAACGCTGTAGTAATTTCTTTTTGCTTAATTTTTTCTGTATTAATTGATCGATTTTTTAATCCGTAATCAATCGAATTCTTTTGATTTTCCAATTCATCAAATTTTCTCATTTTTTCTAATTCAATTTCTCTCAATCTTTGATCTCTTAAAATTTCCTGTTGTTCTTTTAACTTCTTTTCTCTATCAAATTTTTCTTCCCATTCTTTTATTTTTACATATTCAAGCTCTTTTTTTCTGTCCTCTTCCATTTTTAAAATTTTTAATTCTTTTGTTTTTTTTCTCTGTTCTTTAAGCTCTTTTTGTCTTTGCTCCTCTTCTCTCGCTTTCAAATCTATATCTTTTCTATTTTGCTCTTCTTTACGAAGATCCAATTCTTTTTCTCTAATTGTTAATTGTTTAGCAACTTGAATTAAGTGCTCATCTTTTTTTACCAATCTTTCCGCCTCTATTTTTTGTTTTTCCTCTAATGAGTTTATCTTTTTTTCTCTTATCTTAAAATCTTCCTCATTCATTTTAATTTTATTACTTTCTTTATTGAGTTTTTCTTCCCAATTTTTAAGATCTTTTCTTTCTTTTAAAATTTCATTTTTTTCTTCTAATTTCTGTAGCTTGATTAACCTAATTTTTTGAAGTTCTTTATTTTTTTTATAATTTGCGAATGCTTTACCAATTGATTTTGTAGTTAGACTTGCAATTTTCCCAAGGCTATTACTTTTGGGAGTTTTTTTTGTTTTAATTTTTTTTCGAGGCATTTTTTTAAAGTTTATTTCACTAAATATAAAATATTTTTCAATATAAATTTTGATTTAACAGTGAAACTTGTTTACATTAGATACAACCTGAAAGTGTTATTTGAATGACTAAAATAGTTATTGCTTAACTTTTTTCGTTATTTTTATATCTTTTTTTATACTCAACACCTTTTCTCTCCAATATTTCTTTAACTTTATCGGAATAAGGCTCTTCAATGTGTTCTGTGTTCGGATTAAGCTCTATTCCAGCAGGTGTAATTGTCTGAGGCATTGCAACAAACTGAGAGTCTGGATTTTCTGCAGTTGGTCTTATTTTCATTCTATAAATTCCAAATATTCCAATTATCGTGTGAAAGAAAAATAAAAAAATAAAAAAACCATTTGGACCAACCATATCCATAAATATAGAACACAAAAAAGGACCACTTATTGCACCTAAACCAAAAACAAACTGTAGACCAGCTCCGGCAGCTACAAATTTATCTCTAGAAATATAATCATTTGTATGTGCTAAAATTAATGAAAACATTGGCAAACTACAAAATGAAAAAATGATGAATGAAATATAAAACCAAGTTTTGCTAGTTGCTAATCCACCTGGTAAATACATTTGCCTAGAAACAATTATAGATATTATTGAAAATGTAGCAGCACCAAATGTACTTATAATGATAACTTTTCTTCTGTCGTATAAGTCTGAAACTTTACCTACTGGAAATTGAGCAATTGCACCTGAAATTGCTAATAGAAATGTAACTATTGATATTTCCAATATGGTGAAATTCATTGAAGTTGCATACACTGCTAAAAGAGTGAAAACAGCAGATTGAATTGTTCCATAAAAAAAAGAACTTACTATTCCAAAGGGGGATGCTTCATATAAATTTTTCAATGACATTGCTTTAATTTTTTTAAAAGTGGGAGGTTTTTGTTTTGTTAACAATATTGGTAATAAAGCAGCAGATGTTATTACAGAAATCAAAATAAATGGTTGAAAGTTCTTAGGACTATTAAAATTAAGCAAAAACATACCAATGCCAATCGATCCATAAAGTATAACCATATATATTGAAAGTACACTCCCTCTGTTTTTATTGCTCGATCTATCATTTAACCAGCTCTCAGCGACTGTATAAATACACACCATACTTATCCCTGTTAAGACTCTTAACAAAAACCATATTAATGGATTTATAAGAACCGAGTGAACAAGAATAACTAAAGAGGCTAAAGATGCAAAAGCTGCAAAAACTCTTATGTGACCGACTTTTGAGATGATACTTGGAATAGTTGCAGCACCCATAAAATAACCCACAAAGTATCCTGACATCATGAAGCCGGTTGAAGTTAAACTGAACTCTTCTTGAACTGCTCTGACTCCAAGAAGAGATCCTTGAAAACCATAAGCCATCATTATAAAACCCATTCCAAGAAATAGTGCCCACGAGTTTTTTAAAACTTTATTCATAAATTTGGTGTAGTTATTCGCGATGTATTATTAAATCAAGTCTTAATTGTGACAAGCTTAAGCATTTCTAAGCTTCAAAAATGAGTGAATAGCTATAGTAATTATTATAACAACTCCACCCAACAAAGTTTCAACACTTGGTTGTTCTTTAATTATCAGCCAAACCCATATTGGACCTATTATAGTTTCTAATAAAAAAAACAAATTAACTTCGGCAGCAGGTATGAATCTTGGGGCTATGGTTACTAGGACAAATGGTATAGCCACACAAAGAATGCACATTAAAGGTACAATGATTATATCTTGTTTTATAAGTGCGAAATTTTCAATAAATAATAAAGCAAAACTTGCTACAAGTAATTTTCCAATAACTGCTGCTGGCACTAAATTTTTTGATTTTGCAGAACGTATAGTCACTGCACCTACTGCTAATCCAACAGCAGTAATAAATCCTAAAATATCTCCATAAAAATTTCCTAATTTAAGTGAGTCAAAAAAAATATAAATTACTGATAGAAAAGTAATGATAATTGATATGAGTGTTTTTTTATCTGGAGGTTCTTTTAGAAAAATCGCACCTAAAATAGCTGATAACATGGGCGCAGTAGCAATCATTACAAGAGTATTTGCTACGTTTGTATTTTGAATTGAAACAACAAAAGTAATATTAGTTATACTAAAAGTAATGACATAGATTATACCATGAACACCACTCGTCATAAGAATCTTGAAAAAATCTAATCTGTAAATTAAAAACATTCCAAAAAAAACTGTAAAAAAAGGTATAATTCCTCTGTAAAAAACAAGTCCCCAAGTATCTATACTCGAGAGTCTGATAAATAAGGAGTCTGGTGTAATAAACATTACTGCGACAAATGCAAGTAACGAACCTTTCTGTTGATCAGTCAAATTTTTCAAGCTTTAAGTTCTTTCCAAAAAGTTTTAGCCAAATTAATATTTGATAAATCATAAAATGTTTTTAATCCAGTAGGTGATGTGACGTTAATATCTCCATTTAATTTTTGATCAATAAAATCAATCCCAGCAAGAAAAATATTTTCTTTTCTCAAATTTTTGGCAACGAGTTTAGATATTTTTTTTTCTATATTTGTTAACTGAGTATTTATTGGTTTTGCTCCTTTACTCATATTACTTAAGAATGATCCTTTTTTTGGAACTCTTGATATAGCACCCATAACTTTACCATTTATTAAAAAAACTCTTTTATCTCCTTTATTTATTTTTGGTAAATATTTTTGACAAATTATGTACTCATGTTTTTTAATGAATTTTTTTATAAATTTAAGATTGAATTCGTTTAATAAATGAATGTCATTTCCACCAAAGCTATGAATTGGTTTTAAAATCACTTTCTCATTTTTTTTAAAAAATTTTTTTATTTCATCAATATTTTGAGAAAAAATAGTTGGGGGCATGTATTTCAGGTATTTGATAGCATAAAGTTTCTCAGAAATATTTCTAATAGAGCTTGGATCATTAATAATTTTTACCTTATCTTTAATAGTTTCAAGAATATAAGTTGTTGAAATATACTTGAGATTAAATGGAGGATCCTGTCTAATTAAAATGAATTTGCAATTTACAAGATTTAATTTGTGTTTCTTGAATATTTTGAAAAATCTTTTTTTACGATAGTTAAATTTTACAAAATAACCCTCTGCAATAACCTTTGAATTTACGATCGATAAATTTTCGGGTTCATAATAAAAGATTTTATAATTTTTACTCTGGATTTCATTAGCTAAAAAAATAGTGGTGTCTGTATCAGGATTAATTTTAGAAAAATGATCTCCTTGAATAGCAACAATTTTATTTATCATATAATTCGCTTAAATCTTCATTTCTAGAAAATTTATTAATCATATGATCTGCGTTTGTTATTTTATTATCAATAATTGTTTGTAAATGATTTAAAAAAATAGCCTCATTTTTTTTACTCTTATTTAGTTTGTCTCTTTTTTCCAATCCCTTTCTTGATATATTCAATAAGTGTGATGCCCAGTAGAGAAGATCTTTACCCATTAATTGTGTATTAAATCCCTTTTTTGGTACTTCTAGATACGCATTGATTATTTTATTTTTCTCCCATTTAGATACAATTTCAAAAGTTTCATTAATATTACCATATAATATTCCAACATTAAATGCTGGACCGGCACATAAACAATCCCAACCACATGTATCCATAGATCTCATTTCAATATATTTCTTTAATCTATTTTCTGTGAAGATTGTACTTAAATGTGTAGATAAATCATTTTCATCCGGCATTCTATTTTTTATTTCATCAATTTTACCATCCATAAAATCTTTAAAGATATACTTTTTGCCAGATACATATTTTTCATTATCATTAATAAATAAAATTGGAAAGTTTATTACAAAATCAGCATATTTCTCAAAATTTAATTCCTCAAAAAAAATTTTTGGTAGACCACCTCTAGCAGTGTTTTGCCAAACCTTAGACCTATATGATAAATAATTACTTTTCTTTTGCTCTACAATTGAAGAGTTAGCAAACAAAGCAATAGTGATGGGAACGATTGAATTAACAATCTTAAATTTTTTAATAAAATCATTTTCAGAATCATAATCAATATTAATTTGTGTCCCACAAGTTCTATACATCATATCTAGGCTTAATTCTCCACCTTCTGGCATACTCTTAGTCATTAATTTATAACGTTCCTTTGGATTATTTGGAATCTCATTAAGCTTTGAAATTGGATCAAAACCAGCACTCACAATATTTATGTTTAGTTTTTTTGTTACTTGTCTTAATTCAAACAGGTAGTCTTGAGACTCTGCACAGGCTTCATGTATATTATTTAATTTATCTCCAGATAATTCAATCTGATTTCCAGGTTCAAGTGTAATATTTTTACCTTTTTTATTTAAACCAATTATATTGCCTTTTTCAGAAATTGGTTTCCAGCCAAATTCCATTAAGGCATTAAACATTTCTTTAATTTTCATATAGTTAATTCTTTTATTATTATTTTTATTGAATAAAAATTTTTCATGTTCAATTCCAATTTTGAAATTTTTAGAGTCTTTTATTCCAGATTTGAAATATTCGATTATTTTTTCTTTCGAGGTAATCATTAGTCTCTCTTAATAATACTTTATGAATAGATTTAAAGTAAAGAATATGGCTTTCTAGAAAAAATTTTTTTTACCATTGGCCTAAAAAATTCTAAAGGAAGTGATTTATAGTTTGGGTCAAAAGAAATTTGATCGTATTTTTCACAAAAATCAATAGTGGCTTGGTAAAATCTATGACCTTTATATTTATCTCTCTTATTTCTATTACCCCCTAGGTGGTGAGCATAATAGTACATTTGAAATTCACCATGTTTTTCTATTATCCAATGGGTTTTTTCTGAAACATAAGGTTTTAAAATTGCAGCAGCGTACTCAGAATGATTCATTGGTGCTAATTCATCTCCAATATCATGTAATAAAGCAGCAACTACCAACTCTTCACTTTCTTTATTTTTATAAGCTCTTGTTGCACTTTGAAGAGAGTGCTCTAATCTGGAAATTTGATAACCCTCTAAAGTTTCAGTGAGATTAGACATAAATTTTAATATTCTTTCGGCAGTCTTATTTGCAAAATCCTTTTCGTGTTTATCTAAAAAAAGGTAGTCCTCCTTAGTTCCCTTTTTCATTTCTGTAAAACTAACTTTTTTCATAATCTAGTTGTTTGATACCGTGCTTAATAAAGATAACTGAGTAATCTTACTGTCACCAAGTTCATCAACAGGTTTAATTGGGTAGTCACCTGTGAAGTAATGATCAGTTAATTGAGGATAAGTTTCATTTCTCTTGTCAAAGCCAATAGCTCTGTATAAACCATTTATAGATAAGAACTTTAAAGACTTAGCCCCAATATACTCACAAATCTCATCATTTGATTTATTTGCAGCTAACAATTCTTTTTTAGTTGGTGTGTCAACTCCATAAAAATCTGGGTATTTAATTTCTGGACAAGCTATTCTTACATGGACTTCTTTTGCACCAGCATCATAAAGCATTTTAACAATCTTAAGAGATGTTGTTCCTCTAACCAAAGAGTCGTCTACTAGAATTATTTTTTTATTTTTAATTGTTGTTTCATTAGCATTTAACTTTAGTTTAACACCTAAGCTTCTAATTTTCTGACTTGGCTCAATAAAAGTTCTGCCCACATAATGATTTCTTATTAATCCATGTTCAAAATTAATCTTTAATTTTTGGGAAAATCCCAAAGCTGCTGCATTTCCTGAGTCAGGAACAGGTACAACGATATCTGCATCAATATCATTTTCTTCAGCAAGTTCTTTTCCTAAATTTTTTCTATGTTCATAAGCGGTTTTATTATTTATAAGACTGTCTGGTCTTGCAAAATAAATATATTCAAATACACATGGTCTAATTTTTTTTGGGGGAAAAGGTTTGATACTTGATAGTTGATTATTTTCTATTAAAACAATTTCACCATTTTCTACTTCTCTTATAAATTTTGCTCCAATAATATCTAAAGCACAGGTCTCTGATGCTAACACATAGCTACTTCCTAATTTGCCTATTACTAGCGGTCTAATTCCATAAGGATCTCTTACTCCAATTAAAGAAGTTTGTGTTAACATGACTAAAGCGTATCCACCTTGTATTTGAAATATTGCATCTACAACCTTATCAATTGTTTTAGATCTTTTTGATTTAGCTATTAATTGAACAATGGTCTCAGTATCTGAGGTAGTATAAAATATTGCACCATCTTCAACTAGTTTATTTCTCAGATAAATTGAATTTGTTAAATTTCCGTTGTGGGCAACCCCGATACCACCAGCGTTGGTATCAGCAAAAAAAGGCTGAATATTTCTAAGAGTATTATTACCAGTTGTACTATATCGATTATGACCAATAGCATAATCACCCTTAAGATTATTTAGTACTTTTTCTTTATTAAAATTATCACCAACTAAACCAAATCTTTTTTCTGAAAAATATTTTTTGCCATCAAAAGTAACTATACCACATCCTTCTTGTCCACGATGTTGGAGAGCGTGAAGACCAAGCGCAGTCAAAGCTGAAGCATCTTTAGCATTGCTTATGCCAAATACACCACACTCCTCTTTAAATTTTGAGTCAAAGCTCTTCAATTTTTTCTTTTGAGTCTTGATAACTTTTTTCATTAGGAAATTCTTTTATCAAATAATTACTACCTTTTTCTAAATATGGAAAGATGTATGATTTATTTAAATTAGTCGGCCATTTATCATAGTTATAGACTATGTGTATAGCTGAAAATAGGCAAGTAGCTATTATATATGATCTTACAAAACCAAAAAAGAATCCAAATATAGAGTCCAATGTTCCAAGTCCTGTATACTTAATTGCTTTACTTATCCCTTTACTAATAAGCAAAACAAGAAATATTATAATTACAAAAATCAGAAGGCCCAAAACAATATCTAAAATATATTCACTATCAATTATATTTTTTACGTAAGGTTTTGCCTTTGGAAAAATGATTAGTGTTATGATATATGCAAATAACCATTTGCTCATTGCCAAAATACTAAGCACAAATCCCTTTCTATAACATTTGACTAGAGACAAAATTGTTAAAATTAAGTAAATTAAATCTATAATTGATATGGAATTATAAAATTCCCTCAAAATTTCAATCATAAATAATTATTTTCCAAAAGGTTTTATAAAAAGTATTAAAGATGGCAATAAAGTCAAAACTGATACCATCGCCAACAACATAGCAAGACCTGTAAAGATACCAAAGTAAATTGTTGGAATAAATTTAGATAAAACTAATATTGAAAAACCAAAAACTATTGTCACTGAAGTATTCAAAATAGCTTTACCCACTGTAGCATGACAAGTTTTGATAGTCGATTTGTAATCTCTTAAAACACTAAATTCCTCCTTAAATCTATATATGTAATGAATACTATTATCTACAGCAATACCAATAGTAATTGCAGCTATGGTAATTGTCATCATATCTAACGGGATTCCTAACAAACCAATTATACCTAATATAAAAAATGCAGCTATAAAATTTGGTACAACTCCAATGAAAGATAATTTAATATTTCTAAAAAGAATTAAAAACATTGCAAATATACCAATTATAACTAAACCTAAAGTTAATATTTGGGACTTAAAGAGACTCTGAAGTAAATTGTTGAATAAAATTAAAACACCTGCAAGCTTGAATTCATTTTCCTTTAAACCAATTTTATTTTTGAGGTCGTAGTTAATTTTTTTTAATAAATCATTTCTTCGCAAATTTTCTTGCGAGTCAATTATTCTTAGACTAATTCGAGCTTCATTATCATTTATAGAGATGTACGGATCAACAATTTCTGTTTTTATATTATCAGGTATCTTAGAATACAGTACGCCCAATTCTAAACTTCCTAGTGGCTTATTGTTGTTGAGCATTGTTGCAACATCAATTATAGAGGAAAAAGATAAAACCTTACCTATCTGTGGAAGACTATCTAAATAATTGTGCACTGAAGCTATTTTATCTATTTTATCTTTAGTAAACCAATATTTCTCTTTATCATTTTCATTATCGTCTTCCCAATCCTCAAACTCATCATCTTCCTCATTTTTTTCGTCCTCTTGTTTTGGAAATTTTAAAATTACTTCTAGCGGTGTAGTTCCACCTAGTTTTTCATCTATTAGCTTCATCCCTTTGTATATCTCAGTTTTTTTATTGAAGTAATTAATAAAACTATTCTCAACTTCTAGACGGCTTATACCAATTAAACTTATAATTATTATTATTCCAGTAATAATAAAAATTGTTATTTGATTGTTTTGTGAAATTTTAGAAAAAAAACTAGTTATTTTTGACTCTTTATATTTATCCAAAGAAATATTTCCCTCTGGAACAAAATTAATTAGTGTAGGAAGTAATGTAAAAGTAATTACGAAAGAGGTTATTAAGCCAAACGTCATCATCCATCCAAAATCTATAATTGGTTTTATTTCACTAAATATTAAAGATAAAAAAGCAATTATTGTAGTAAGAACTGTATATAAAATAGGCCAAAACATCTTTTCTGTAGTTAATGAAATTAGTTCAAAAAAATTTTTTTTAGGAAAGGTCTCTCTTAACTGCAAAAAACGGGTACTCATATGAATATTCATTGCCATAGTTAAAATTAACATAAGAGCAATAAAGTTTGATGAAATTACTGTAACTTTCCAATTAAGTAATCCAAGTATCCCCATCATTATTATGACAGAAAAAAAACAACTGCTTATTGGAACAATAATCCAAATTAATTTTCTAAATACAAACCATAAGGTAAAAACAATAAATACGAAAACACCCAAACCAAAAACTATAATGTCACTTTTTATAAATGTCATCATGTCATCAGCAATCATTGGGATCCCACCTAAAAAGATTTTTCCTATATTTTCATAGCTTTTAATTACATTTCTTATTTCAACTATGTTTTTATGGTTTTGTTTTTTTATTTCATCTTTAAAGTCTTCTATTTCTTTTTTTGTCTTGCTTTTGATGTCCTTTAGTTCTTTGCTTTTTTTTAAATTCACAATGATCCCGCTTGTTTTACCGTCTTCGCTAATAACAAAATTCCTAAATACAGGACTATCTAGGATTTCTTTAAAACCCCTTTCTCTATCTACACCCTCGTCTTTGAGTGTTTTAAAATTCTCTAATCTTTCCTGTAGAGATTCATCAGAACTATTCAAAAGTGGTATATCTAAGAGAGTGACAACACTGTAAACCCAATCTAAACTTTGAATTTTATATTTTAAACTCAGTAAATTATTTATTGAGTTTTCTGAGATCATATCTTCGTTTGGAGTATAAGTTAGAACTAAAAATTCTTTTGATCCGTACCTATCAGTAATTTCTCGTAGATATTCTAAATCTGGATCACCCTCTATTAATAAAGTTTCTGAAGAAGCATCTAATCTAAAATCTTTTGAATAATTTCCAAAACTCATTAATACAACTATTAATAAAAGAAAAATTATTTTTGGGTTTTTGAGAATAAGATTTTGATATAAACGAGCTATCATTATAGCTCTTTTATATTTTACTTTAACTAATTTGAGTATCCTTAAATTTAGTAAACATAGCCTCAAATTCTAACGTTATATTTCCTGTAGGTCCGTGTCTTTGTTTACTTATTATAATTTCAGCTAGGTTTGATACTTCATTCATTTTAGCCTGCCATTCAGCATGTTCAACCGTTGCTGGTCTAGGTTCTTTTCTTTCTAGGTAGTAGGCCTCTCTATATACAAACATAACAACATCTGCATCTTGTTCAATCGAACCTGACTCTCTTAAATCTGATAATTGTGGTTTTTTATCATCTCTTTGTTCCACTGCTCTTGATAATTGTGAAAGAGCTACAACAGGTACTGATAATTCTTTAGCAATCGCCTTTAACCCTTGAGTTATCTCTGATATTTCTTGTACTCGTCCATCTTTATTATTCAAATTTCCTCTCATTAATTGAATATAATCTACAACAATCATATCTAGTCCAAATAATCTTTTTATTCGTCTTGCTCTGTTGCTCATTGCTGCAATACTAATTGCTGGAGTTTCATCGATATATAATGGTAATTCAGAAATATTTTTTGAAGTTTCTATAAATTTGTCGAATTGGTCATCTGAAATTCTACCTCTTCTAATATCATTTGATTTAATTCTGGACTGTTCTGCTAATATTCTTGTAGACAATTGTTCAGATGACATTTCTAATGAAAAAAAAGCAATTGATGATTTTTTTCGGTTATCTTGTAACTTTTGAGCTGCGTTAAATGCAATGTTAGTTGCAAGTGCTGTTTTACCCATAGAGGGACGTCCAGCTATAATAATTAAATCTGATTGATGGAGACCTCCAAGTCTGTCATCTAAATCTCTTAATCCTGTTGGTACACCAACGATACCATCTTCATTTTTGAATGCTGCTGAAGCCATTTCTATAGTTTGTTTCATGGCTTCATCAAATTTTATCAGTGAGGAGTTGAACGAGCCTTTTTCTGCTAAATCAAATAGTAATTTTTCAGAATTCTCAATAATTGTTTGGCCATTGGTATCTAAATGATTTTGTTTAGCTGTATCGATAGTTTGTTCAGAAATTTTGATTAACTCTCTTCTCACAAACATATCATATATAATCTTAGAATATTCAATAGCTTGTCTACTTGAGGTAGAAAATTTTGTAATCTTAATTAAATATTCTGGAATATTTAAATCATCTTTTTCATTTTCAAAATAGTTCTTTAAAGTTATAGGGTTAGCTAACATTCCTTTATAAATTAAATTTTCAATAGAATTAAAAATTTTTTGATGCATTGGATCATAAAAATTTACACTAGATACAATCGTATTTATTTCGTCAAATAACTCGTTGGAAACTAATATAGAACCTATGACCGCTTGTTCAGCTTCAATATTATTAGGAAGTTCTTTAAAATTTTCTTTTACAATACTTAGATTGCTATCCATTTTAATTTATACCAAAAATTCAGTTTAAAAAAATTAACAATATATCTTGGGGAGAAAATTGTATAATTACTGAATTGTCTCTGAAGACTCGACATTAATTAAAATTTCTGCGTCAACCTCTGAGTGTAAATTAATTTTTACTTTAAATTTTCCAAGTGATTTAATTTCAATTATTGGCTGGATTGTTGATGGTTTTATTTCAACTTTATCTGTGTTAAAAATTAATTTTGAAATCTCTGTCGGTTTAACTGATCCATAAAGCTCATTGTTTTCAGTGGATAACTTTTTGACAGAGTATTGTTTATTATTAATTTTTTCATAAAGAGATTTTGCGAGTTGTTTTTTTTCATTATCTTTTCTTGAAAGTTCAGTCTTTATTTTTCTAACCTCAGAAATATTTTGCTTAGATGCGTATAAAGCTTTTTTGTTAACTATTAAATAATTTCTAGCAAATCCTCTTTTAACATCTATAATTTCGCCTATTTTACCTATTCTTTTTATATTTTCTAATAAAATTACTTTCATTATATCAATGCAAGATTTCTTGCCCTTTTAATTGACAATGACAATTCTCTTTGCTTTTTTTGGCTGACGTTAGTTATTCTAGAAGGTAATATCTTTCCGTTCTCTGATATATATTTCTTTAATAGTTTAATATTCTTATAATTTATTTCTGGTGCACCTTTAATTGAGAGTGGGCAAGTTTTTTTAAATTTATACTTATTAGGTTGAAAAATACTTAGCTTAGCAAAATTACTTTGTTTACCTTTTTTGTTTCCACTTTGTCTTTTCGGCATAATTAATTATTTTTGTCCTTTTTTTTTTCACTTTCCTCTTTTTTTGAATTAAAATAGTTAGTATCTAAGTCAAATTTTTTAACTTTTATAGTTAAGTAACGCAAAAGTTTTTTATCTATAGCTTCATTTTTTTCTAATTCATCTATCATTTTTCCATCACCCTTGATTTTAAAGTGAATATAACTTCCTTTTCTATTTTTTTTTATAAGATAAGATAGATTTATTAAACCCCAATTTTCAGTTTTAATTATTTTACCTTTGTTCTTTTCAACTATTTCTGAGTACTTTTCAGTCAAAAGCTTTATCTCGTTTGGAGACGTATCTTGTCTAGCAATAATAGTATGTTCGTATAAATTCATATTTGTTCTTTAATAAAAAGTGTGGATATACTATTATAATAATTTAATTACAATAGCTAAATAATAAAAAAATTAAGAAATTTAAATGTTTTCAGTAGTTTTTCCAGGACAAGGTTCACAGGAAGTGGGAATGGGAAAAATGTTATATGAAAAATATGACTTAGTAAAAAATTATTTTAGAGATGCTGATGAAACTTTAGATTTTCCTTTATCTAAGCTTATACTAGAAGGACCTAAATCTGATTTAGACTTAACATTTAATACTCAGCCAGCAATTTTTTTAATTAGCTACTCTATTTTTAACGTTATCAAAAAAGAATTTAATATAGACTTAAATAAAGCTGATTTTTTTGCAGGACACTCACTTGGAGAATATTCCGCTTTATCATGTGCTGGATATATTAAATTTTCTGATACCTTAAAAATCCTTAAAGTAAGGGGCGAAGCGATGCAAAACTCTGTTCCAAGAGGAATTGGTGGAATGGTTGCTATTTTAGGGACCACAATAAAAAAAGTTGAGGATTTAATACTTAATAATAAAGAGAATTTTAAGGTGCAAATCGCTAATGATAATTCAGATGGTCAAATAGTAGTGAGTGGAAAATTAGACGATCTAGAAAATTTTGTAAAAATTTTAAAATCTCAAGGAATTAGGAACATTAAACTTCCAGTAAGTGCACCATTTCATTGTGAATTAATGGGCAATGCAACAAAAATAATGAAGCAAGAAGTAGATAAGCTAGAGTTTAATGAAGGATATAATGTTTTGATGTCTAATGTGACAGCTGATAAGATCAATAATATTTCAGAAATAAAATATTTATTGATTAAACAAATTGAAAGCAGGGTTAGATGGAGAGAAATTGTAATTAACATGATAAATAATGGAGTTAATAATTTTATTGAAATAGGACCTGGCAAGGTTTTATCTGGCTTAATAAAAAGAATAAACAAGCAAGTAAAAGTTCAATCAATTAATAATGTAGAAGATATAAATAATTTAACTTTTTGATGACAAATTTAAAGGAGCTTAATATTATAGTAACTGGAGCCTCTGGTGGAATAGGATATTCAATAGTCGAACATCTTCACAGTGCAGGTGCAAATGTTTTAGCCACTGGGACAAGAATTGAAAAATTGGATCAATTAAAAAGTAAATTTCAAAAATTAAAGACCTTACCTTTCGACATCTCAAAACATGATAAAATTGAAAATTTTATTAATGAAGCGAGTGAAATGTTAGGTGGAGAGCTAAATTGTTTAGTAAACAATGCTGGGATTACAAAAGATAACTTAGCAATCAGAATGAATATAGATGAATGGAATAAAGTAATAGATTTGAATCTTACCTCAACATTTTTAATGAGTAAATTTGCTATCAAAAAAATGTTAAAAAATAAATTTGGAAAAATAATTAATATTACTTCAGTTGTTGGGCACACAGGAAATATTGGTCAAACAAACTATACTGCCTCAAAAGCAGGGATTGTTGCGATGTCTAAGAGTTTAGCAATTGAATATTCAAAAAAAAATATAAATGTTAATTGTATCTCTCCAGGATTCATAAATACTGCAATGACAGATAAAATTAATGAAAAATTTAAAGAATCAATTATACAAAAAATACCTTCTGGTAGATTAGGTAAACCAGAAGATATAGCAAATGCTGTAGTTTTTTTGGTTTCATCAAAATCAGACTACATAAATGGCGAAACAATTCATGTTAATGGTGGCCTGTATTTTGGTTGACAAAAAAACAATTTCATCTAAGAACAAATTATAACTATAAAGGATTAATATGTCTGAGGATATTTCAAGTAAAGTTAAAAAAATAGTTGCTGATCATTTAGGGATTGACGAAGCGAAAGTTACAGATGACTCGAGTTTTATTGATGATCTTGGAGCAGATAGTCTAGATACAGTTGAGTTGGTAATGGCTTTTGAGGAAGAATTTGGTTCAGAAATTTCAGATAGTGAGGCTGAAAAGATATTAACAGTCGGTGATGCTGTTAAATTTATTGAAGGTAAAAGAAATTAAAATATTTTAATGCCATTGAACAATGATGGAATAATGGTGATTTTGTCATCTCCATCGGGGGCAGGTAAAACAACCCTTGTAAAACTTTTATCTAAAAGAAAAAACTTTATAATTTCAATTTCTCACACAACTAGAAAACCCAGAGCTAGTGAAATACCTAACAAGGATTATTTTTTCGTTGATGACACTGAATTCAAGAGGCTTGTTAAAAATGAGGAGTTTTTAGAATATGCAAAAGTTTTCAATCACCTTTATGGTACAAGCAGATCTCCTGTTATAAGCAATTTAGAAAAAGGAAAAAATGTAATATTTGATATTGATTGGCAGGGTGCTGACCAAATCAGAAACAAGAAATTAGACTATAAATTAATAACATTTTTCTTACTACCGCCTAGCAAAGAAATACTTTTTGAAAGACTGTCCAATAGAGATATGAAAGATAAACTTATTGTGGAAAAAAGAATGAAAGAGTTTAGTAGGGATGTACTTCATTGGATTAATTATGATTATGTCATTATAAATGATAATCTCGAAATTTGTTATAAAAGAATTGAAAGTTTAATTAATGCTGAGTTAAGTAATGGACCTAAAGATTATGATAAAAATTATATTAGAAAACACGTTGAAAAATTAACTTTTTAATTTTTCATATTCTCGAACAATATTACAGTAGGTTTCTAATGATAAGTTTTGTGGTCTCGAATTTAAATCAAGTTTTAATTTGTTAGATATTTCTCGATAATTAATGAATATTTGTCTCAAGGGGTTTTTAATCATTTTTCTTTTTTGATTAAAAAAAACTCTTGTGATCATCTCTAAATTTGAACTTTTATTTATACGAAAATAATTTTTTTTTGGTGTGAAATGAATTAGCGAACTATAAACTTTTGGTTTCGGAAAAAAACAATTTGGACTGATATCGAAAACTTTTGATACGTTCATTTTCCAATTTAGAAGTATAGACAATCTACCATAATTTGGTGTATTAGTTTTAGATACTATTCTATCAGCAACTTCTTTTTGAAACATCAAAATTAATTCAGAGAACCAAAAATCCTTTTTTAATCTTAAAATCCAATTACAAATAATTTCAGTTGAAATATTATAAGGCAAGTTGCCAAATACTATTAATTTTTTATTAGAAATATTTTTTTCATCAATTTTTAAAATATCTTCATTTTTAATTTCAACTCTATTTTGAAATTTTAATTGGAGTTGATCAAATAAAATTTTATCCTTCTCAATTAAAAATATTTTATTAGGTTTTTCTTGTAAAATGTATTCTGTTAAATTTCCAGTGCCAGGACCTATTTCTAGCACGTCTTTATGCAAAATATTTGAAATAGATACTATTTTTTTTAATATATTCTTATCAACTAAAAAATTCTGTCCTAAACTTTTTTTTGCTTTAATTAACACTTATTTATCTAAAAATTTTATGGCTTTGACTAAGCTACTAGGGTCAGACTTGTTTTTTAAAAACATTTCTACATTTGGCCCGTGATCTGGTGATATTCTTACAAAAGGCAAACCTAAAGTAATGTTAATTGCATTAAAACCAAATATTGATTTGATAGGGGCTAAAACCTGATCATGATACATTCCAATTATAACATCAAAATTCTTTATCTTGTCTTTCAAAAAAATAGTATCTGCAGCATACGGTCCTGTAACTTTAAATTTTTTTTTTGATAAATATTTTACTGCTGGTACTATAATTTTGTCCTCCTCACTATTTTGAAAATTGCTCTCACAGTGGGGATTTAGACCAGTAATACCAATTTTAGGTTTTAAACCGAATTTTTTTTTATAAAATTTAGTAATTAGTTCAACATGGTTAATTATTTTTTTTTTATTTATATAGTTGTGGACATCTTTCAAGGGTATATGAGTTGTTAGTGGGCTGACAGACAAATTTTTATTGTAAATAAGCATAACTGCTTTATTTTTACTTTTTGTTTTAAAATCTAGGTACTCAGTAACACCTAAAAAATTTTTTTTTAAAATTTTTTTCTTGTTGATGGGTCCGTTAATTAGATTAATATTTT
The DNA here is from genome assembly GCA_902540235.1 of uncultured Pelagibacteraceae bacterium. GTDB lineage: Bacteria > Pseudomonadota > Alphaproteobacteria > Pelagibacterales > Pelagibacteraceae > Pelagibacter. The sequence continues at coordinate 113,540 of CACBLI010000002.1, read as the reverse complement.
TATCTTTATTTATAAGCAACAATGCCTTTTCAAATGACCGATAAATGTATTTAGATAAAAACTTTCTATCAAAAGGAACGTTTAAAATATTAATTTTTTTATTAGTCAATTTTTTATAATTTAAATTTTTGAAGCTTAATTTATTTATTTTAAAATTATATTTAAGAGCTTTCATCTGTTTTAATAATATATCTTCGTTAACAATCAAAATAAGTGGACTTTTAAATCTATTATTTTTTAAAGATTTAAAGTAAATTTCTAAAAAAATACTTTTTGGATCTCCTGCTATTATCAAAATTGGTTTAAAATTTCTCAATATATGCCTTATTTTCTATTTCTTTATAATAAATCATTGAATATTCATTGAGTATCCTATCTCTCTCAAACGAAATCAATCTTTTCATTTCATTTTTTTTATCAATTTTTGAACTTACTTTTTTTTTGTCATTTATTTTAAGTATAATTATTCCACCTGCAGTGATTATTGGTTTTGAAAACTCTCCAATCTCTAAATTTTTAATGATAGAAAAAATTTTTTTTGGCATTTGGTTCTGATTTATCCAGCCTATTTCCCCACCCAATTTTGCACTTTCAGATATACTATGGATCACAGCAGAATCTTTAAAACCAATAGTTTGAATCGAGTTAATGATTTCTTGAGTTTTTTTTTCTATTTTATCCTTATTTTTTTCTAAAAAAATTATTTCTGACAAATTAAAAGTTAATATTTCTGGATTATTTTTTATTAATTCTTCTAACTCAATATCAATTTTATTTGAGTCTATTTTTACAAAATTTTTATATTTTTCAAAAACAAGTTGATTCCAAAGTTTTTCTATAATAAATTTTTTTTTTAATTCATCCAAGTTAATATTTTTTACTTTTAAATAATCTTCAAATTCTTGTTTTGAGTTAAAACCTATATTTTCCCGAAATTTTTTTATAATTTCTATTATTTCTTCTGATTTAATTGCTTCATTATAATTAATTTCATAAAATTTTTTTATTTCATCTTTTTTTATTATTTCTCTAATTAAAGATTTTTGTGCATTTGATGAGAGTTGCTCATTATTTAATTGTGATAAATTTTTATTTAGTGCAACTAAGTAATTTATTTCTTCCAGAACGTCTTGATTAGTAATTATACTATCATTAATTTTGTACAATATTTTTATTTCGTTAGAAACACTATTTAATAATATTTGAAAATAAATTATAAATGTGCATATAAAAATTTTTTTCATTTAATTAAAAGCTTGGAGTAGAAATAGATGTAAAAGGAGTAAATGTTAAAGAAAAAAAGATTTGCTCAGCAGGTCTCAAATCTCTATCCTGATAATATTCTTTATTATATTTGACTGCTGCAATCAAACAATCATTTTTGTATTCATATATTAGGTTATAATATTCTGTTAAATCGGTTTTTCGATTTCTTCTTGTATTGTAAGAAATAGAATTATTTTTATTAAAGTTGTAACTTACATCGCTTAGTAAATAACTGTCTGAACCTATATCGTCATTCTCTTCAAGAAAGTCAAATGAGGTTAAAAAATTATTAATTTTTAATTGCGTTTCAATCTTCGTATAATTTACAGTTTCCAAGTTGTTATCAAATGAAAAATCATAATTAATTTTAAAATTATCATCAGTTTTTAAATTAAAATTTCCAACTATATCTGAAGACTTATTCTGCATTTTAGATTTTACAGGGAGTCTTGTATCTTTTGTATCCCTAAATATTTGCCCCAGACTAAATCCTAAAAAATCATCATTTTCCAATGTTTTTAAATTATAGTCAAAGCCAATAGTTACTGATTGACCACCCTCAATCGAATCTTTTATTCCTAGTCTGTTTTTTGAAAAAACATTTGTAATATTGATTTTTCTATCTAAATCAGACAGATTTTCAGATTTGTTAGGACTATACCTAGCGCTAATTTTTGGACTTAAATTACTTATATAATTTTTATAACTTTTTCTTAAAGGTATTGAAGAATTTAAAATGAAAGCTGAAAAATTTTCAGATTGAGTATTATCTTTATACTTACTTGAATTATTTCCTTTTTTTAATGAATTTTTAAAATCTAATTCGTAACTAGAAATTGTACCGTACTTTGAAAAAAAAGAATTAGATTTATAAATCAAGTCATTTACAAGCAAGGTCTCAGTAACATTAGTATTTTTTTTTTGACTTGATCCAGAAATTTTATAATTTAAATTTCCTTTAATATCAGGATCATTATTTAATAATTTAGATATAGTAAAATTTGGAAATATATACTGGAATTTATCCGAGTCCTTTTCCTTTGTTAAATCCTCATAAGCTGATAATTCGGCAAATACATCCAAATCTTCACTACTTGCATCAAATTTAACGTAGGAATTTAATAAGCTTTGATTATTAGATTTTCTTGTGTCACTAACTATATTATCCCCTTTCAGATAAGTATCACTGGAAGTTTTTTCTAAATTTAATTCAATTTCTGAAAAATCAAAATTATTTTCTAAAATATGTTTTGTGTTAGAAAAAAAATGTGATTTAGTAGATTTATCTAATTTTTTTAAACTAAAGTCAGATATATGGTTAGTATTTTTTTCAACCTGCCTGTATTCGTTTTGAAGCAAAAAGTCACCATTTAAGTAAATTCTTGGAGTAAAGGTAGTATCTTTATTTTCTGAAATTACTTTATAATATGGTATATTAACTGACCCTCCAGTTGTAGATGAAGTTGATAAAGTTGGGATTAAAAAACCTGATTGTCTTTTTATTGTTGGGTCTGGATGAAAAAATTTTGGAAAGTAAAATATTGGAACGTCATATAATTGCAACCATGAATCCCTATAGCTGATATTTTTTTTATTTTTATCATGTTTTATTTCCTTCGATTTTAAACTCCAAGGAGGGCAACTATCTCTTATTTTACAAGCGGTAAAAATTCCATTCTTAATAATAGAAATATTTTTTTCTGATATTAAAGAACTTCCTTTTAGTCTAGCGTTTTTTCCCAATTCACCTTCAGCAAAATAAACTTGAATATCTTTTGCAGCTAATCTTTCATTTCCTAAGTCTATAATCGAATTAGTAGTTTTATAAATGTTCTGATCTCTATCTATAAATTCCATTCGAGTTGTTTTAAGCATTTTAGTCTTAATTGTATAATTAAAACCATAGAGCTTAAGCACATTGCCAAACTTATCTTTTAGAGTCGTAAGTTTATCAGACTTTATGATTGATTTTGTTCTGAAGAAAGTAAAATTTTCACCAGAAATTATATGTGAGTCGTCCAATTTTATTTTTGAGTTATCTTTTGTTATAATTTTTTCTAGATTTTTATCATAAATGATATTGTTACTAGTAATTTCAAAATTTTGTATTTGATCTAAGATTTTGACATTGTTTTTTAAATTTAAAATTTTTGTATTTTTATTATACTCAGACTTATCAGCAGATATTTCTAACCCATCTGAAGTTGTAGCTTTCACCCCATCTTTAGCAATTATTTTTATGTTATTCTCTATTTCGATTGACTTACTTTTAAAAATAAAATCTTCAACCGCAAAAGTATTAGTTAATGAAATCCATAAAAAAAAAACTGTTATATAAAATTTAAATTTATTTTTCATCAATCCTAATTATTCCAATCAAGGTAATTATACTTAAAGTTATAATTGGTGTCCATATTGAGACTAATAAAGGTATTTTTTCATTTTTACCCATAGTTCCAAAAAAGAAATTTATATAATATATAATTACTGATAACAGTATGCCTATTACGATAAAAAAAATTTTAGGTTTTTGAACGTTTAAATTTAACATCAAAATTGCAGATAAAGCTGTTATAATTGTAATTAGAAAAGGATAAGCTATAATTCTTTGTAAGTGATAATCTATTTCAGTAGTTGAGTAATTAACTGATGTATAATTTTTTTTTAATTCAAATAAATTCCAAATAGTGAGTGACGCAAGGTTTGAAAAAAGGTTATTTATCTCCTCATAGTTAAAATTTGAAAAAAAATTCATCGTATTTATTGTCTCAATATTATTATTTTTATCAATAATTTTGACGTTATAAAGACCCCAGTCATTTTCTTGAATATTTACACTGTCAGCTTTGATATTATTTTGAAATTCAAAGTTTTTGTTGAGTTGAATAATATCAACATCATTTAAAGTATTAACAGTAAATTTTTTAGCGTTTATAAAATTAATTTGATCATTAATTTCATCCTTTATCCACAGTCCATTCTCAGTGATAGTTGCCAAATATTTATTATCTTTAGTAAAATTTTTTTTAATATCCAAATACTCAAATTTCATAATTGCAGATAGATTATAAAATACGATAACAATAAAAAGCCCAATTATTAATGAGAGAGATGTTACTAACTTTAAAATTTTTAAATTGTTTAGTCCGCTATTTTTAAAAGTATTCAATTCACCACTATCAATTAATTTTAAAAATAAAAATTGGGAAGAGAGTAAAAAAATAAAAGGAAAAATCTCATAAATTAATGAAGGTACGTTTAAAAATACTAGATAAATTGGATAGAAATATTCTACATCAAAATCTGAAAAAAAATTAATTTCTTCAAGTAACCCCATTATCAAACCCAATATTAAAAAAATGAAAGTAATTTTAGAAATTATAAGTGTAAATTCTTTGATAAGATATTTTTGGTAAATTTTTAGAACCATCTTAATTAAAATTTTTTGTTTTCATTTAAAAAAAATAAATATGTAGTTAACAATAATATAAATGGTATACATAAAGTAATTATGCCAGCCTGAATATTAATACTTACTGTGTTAATAGAAATTTGAGAAAAAATAATAATAATTATACCACTTAAAAATACTTTTACTTTGAAATTTTTAAACTTATCATTATTACTTGATTTAAGGACAACCAGAGATGCAATTATACATATTACTGGAATATAGAATGGTAATATAGTTCTCTTATAAATTTCCTGAACTAAATTTTTTAAAAACGATTTTTCACAATTTAATTTTTCAATTAAAATTTTATCGTTAATATTTGATCCAAGATTTTTTAAACATTTTATTATAACTTCACTACCTGTTTCTTGGATTTTAGGAGTGACCGTAGTTTTTGTTTTATATTTATTTAAATTGAAATTAGATTGTTCAAAATTAAATGATGTTAATTTTTTACCTTTTCCATAGTTTATTATAATCCCATCGTTCAGACTTAGATATTTCGCTTGATTATTTCCAATAATATTTCCAGACTTTGAAATTATCAACTGAGAACCTCCAACTATACTTGAGTCTTTAATCAATATATTTTTCATCGAGTCATTATTTTTTTCATCTAAAAAAATCGTTAAATTTTCAACAGTATCGATAAATTTTTTTGGTTTGATTAATGACGGAAAGAAATCGAGATTTGAATCCCTTATAAATGACCTGGCCTTGTCTTGGGTAAAAGGAACAATAAAATAAGATAATATTAATGAAAATATTGCAAAAAAAAATGATAGATAAATCAACTTGTTGAGAAATTCTTTTTTGGTTATTCCATTCACCCAAAAAATGATCAATTGATTTTTATCCTCATAAAGACCTAAAATATAATAAATTGATAAAAAAAAAGATAATAACAAAAGTTTGCTGTAAATTTTTGGTAAATTTAAAATAGCATATGAGAAATATGTAGATATGCTATGTCCATCTTCTGAGACTATATCAATAAAATTTACTGCTTGGATAATCCATACTATCAATGTGAGCGTGAAAGAGCACACCAAAAAAAAGATAGTAACTTCACTAAAGAGATTGTTAAATATTGTTTTTTTCATTGAATTTAAAACTATTAACACTTATATAACATTATCACGCATAGATTGTATAAAAAATTTAGATAATGTATCTTTCTATGTGAAATAAAGAGAAATCTTTAAAAAATTAAGCAATGCCTATAAAAATTAATTATAAAAACAATAGTTTCAAAAGATCCTCAAATAATCTTGTTTTGTTTACAGATGAAAAATTTAGCTTAAGTCCTCTAAGAAAATATATTTCTAGTTTTGAATTTTCTTATGTCAATGATTTATTAAAAACAAGTGACTTAGAAAAGAATTTATTTATTTTTGAATTAAGTTCAAAAAAAAAGATTGTTTTAGTTTCATTAAAAAAAAACATCTCCTCTTCAAACGTAGAAAATTTAGGAGCTGAACTTTATGGGAGAATAAATTACGGAAAAAATTGTGAGTATTTTATAAATATTGATAGTTTTTTTGGTAAACATAAAGATTTTATAGGCCACTTTCTTCATGGATTAAAATTAAAATCATACGAATTTAATAAATACAAATCTAAAAAGGAAATAAGGCTTATAACAATTAATATAATCGGAAATAAAAATAAATTGTTGGATAAACAAAATTTAAAATTTAAAGCGTTAGAGGATGGAACTTTTTTTGCTAGGGATTTAGTTTCTGAACCTGGAAATATATTACATCCAGATGAATATGCAAAAAGATTAAGGTCACTGAAAAAGAATGGTTTAAGAGTAAATGTATATGATGAAAAAAAACTAAAAAAATTAGGTATGAACGCATTACTTGGCGTAGGGCAAGGAAGTGTTAGAGGGTCATATCTAGTGACTATTGAGTGGAAAGGTTTAAAAAATAATTCTAAACCTTTAGCTTTTATTGGTAAAGGAGTATGTTTTGATACAGGTGGTTATTCTTTGAAACCTGCAAAATTTATGGAGGATATGACTTATGACATGGCAGGTTCAGCTGCAGTCGTAGGTTTAATGAAAAGCTTAGCTTTAAGGAAAGCAAAAATTAATGCAGTAGGTGTTGTTGGGCTCGTAGAGAATATGGTAAGTGGAAACGCACAGAGACCAGGAGATATTGTGAAATCTTTTAGTGGTAAAACTATAGAGATACTTAATACAGATGCTGAGGGAAGATTGGTTTTAGCAGATGCTATTACTTTTACTGAAAAAAAATTTAAGCCAAAATTTATGATTGATTTAGCAACTCTAACAGGAGCCATTATAGTTTCTTTAGGTTCAGAATATGCAGGACTTTTTTCTAATAATGATAAACTATCAAAAGAATTAATTAATGCTGGTAATAAAGTTCAAGAGAAATTATGGAGAATGCCCCTAAATAAGAACTTTGATAAATTAATTAATTCTAAAAATGCAGACATGCAAAATATAAATTATGTTGGAGGAGCTGGATCTACAACAGCTGCTCAGTTTTTACAAAGATTTATTTTAAACAAAACACCATGGGCCCATCTTGATATCGCAGGCATGGCATTTTCTAAATATGGGGGTGCATTAAATTCAGGAGGTGCAACTGGCTACGGGGTAAGGTTGCTAAATAAATTAATCGAGGATTATTATGAATAAGTTAGAGCAAACATTATCAATTATAAAACCAGATGCTGTAGAAAGAAACTTGGATAATGAAATTAAAGAAATTTTCAAAAAAAAAGGCTTTGTGATTAAAAAGGCAAAAAAAATTCAAATAGAAAAGACTGAGGCAGAAAAATTTTATAAAGTTCATGAAACTAAGCCATTTTATAATGATTTATGTAATTATCTTTCCTCTGGTCCAATAGTTGCAATGGTTCTTGAGAAAGAAAATGCAGTTTTAGAAAATAGAAAATTAATGGGTGCAACTAATCCTAAAGATGCTAAAGAGGGCACAATTAGAGAGAAATATGGGATTTCAATTGATAAAAATTCTGTTCATGGCTCTGATAGTGTTGAAAATGCGAAAGTTGAAATAAATTTTTTTTTTAAAGATTGAAGATTTTTAATATAGCTTTTGGGTAAAGTTTATGCTCCTCCATCAAAACTCTTTTTGCAATTCTTTTTGGAGTGTCTTTTTTTTTGATCTTAATCCTTTTTTGAATTATTATTTTTCCAGAGTCTAACTTGGAAGAGACGAAATGAACTGTGCATCCAGTATATTTTTCTTTATTCTCTAAAACTCTTTTATGTGTGTTAAGACCTTTATATTTAGGTAGAAGAGAGGGATGAATATTTAATATTTTACCCTTAAAAATTTTAATAAAATTTTTGGATAAAATTCTCATATACCCAGCTAGACAAATAACGTTTATTTTTCTATCTTTTAATGTTTTTAGCAATCTTTTTTCATCAAAAACCCTCTTTTTAAAATTAAAAACTTTTTTTTCTATTTTGAATTTTTTTGCATAAACAAGCCCTTTGGATTTAGGATTATTTGAAACGATTAGATCAATTGAAATTGGGGATAATTTTTTTTTTGAGAATAGAACAAGGTTCTTTAGATTGCTACCAGTCCCAGAAATAAAAACTGCGGTTTTAATTTTTTTATTTCCAATTAATGGTGCCATTTAATATCACCTTCTTATTTCCACTAGATATTTGCCCAATAATATATGGCATATATTCTTTTGTAAAAAATTTTTTGACTTTATTTAAATTTTTTGGATTAATTATTAAACAAAATCCAACCCCACAATTGAATGTTTTAAGCATCTCTCTATTTGATATATTATTTTTTTTTAGCCATTTAAAAACTTCAGAGATTTTTATCTTATTCAAATCAATTTCAACATTTAAATTACTCGGAATAATTCTTTTAATATTATCTACAATTCCACCCCCAGTTATATTTGCGCATCCATTAATCAATCCCTTATTATTAAGTTTTAAAACCTCTTCAACATAAATTTTAGTTGGCTCCAATAAAAATTTTTTTAATTTATTATTTTTTTTTAAATTAATTTTGTTTTTTTTTAATATATACCTCACAAGAGAGTAGCCATTTGAATGAAGTCCACTGGAGGGCACAGCTAAAACAAGGTCATTTTTTTTAACTCTATTATTTTTTAAAATTTTGCTTTCTTCAACTAATCCAACTGCAAAACCAGCGATATCAAATTTATTTTTTTCGAATGTATCTGGCATTTCAGCAGTTTCACCTCCAACCAGCTCACAATCAGAAATTTTACAACCTTCATAAATACCTTTAATAATCGATTTTAATTTTGAAGCCTTGATTTTGTTGATAGATATATAGTCTAAAAATATTAAAGGTTTAGCCCCTTGAACTATGAGGTCATTCACACTCATTGCAACTAAGTCTATACCAATGGTATCAAATTTGTTGAGTAAATTAGCTATTTCTAATTTGGTTCCGACACCATCTGTGCAAGCTACTATTTTTGGTTTTTTGAAATTTTTAGGTATATTTGTGACTGATCCAAATCCTCCAATATTTGAGAACTTTTTTTTGCCTTTATCTTTTGTACTTAATGAAGATATGAATTTCACAAAATTATCAGCAGCAGTAATGTTTACTCCACTTTTTTTATAGGTTAGATTTTTTTTATTCATAAATATTTATAAATATGAAAAGAACAATTTTATTAATTAAATTAATTTTATATCCGATTATTTTAACATTGACCTTATTTAAAATTTTTTTTTCCACAGCTATTTCTAACGCGGAGAGTTTTGATATTAGAAATATCGAAATTTCGAAGAAATTTAATATGAATTTTCAAAAAACAGATGTGCTAAATGAGGGTTTTAAAATTGCTTATCGAAACTTAATTTTAGATATAACTAAATCTAATGATCAAGAAAAATTAAAAAATTTACCACTTTTTAATATTAAAACAATGATAGATAATTTTTCAATTAAAGAGGAAAAGTTTATTAATAATATTTATTACGTCAATTTAGACGTATCATTTAACAAAAAAAAGATATTTTTATTTTTAGAAAAAAAAAATATTTTTCCATCACTTCCCAAAAATGAAAAAATATTATTTATCCCATTAATTATTGAAGAAGAACAAAATGATATTATTTTATTTTCTGAAAATATTTTTTATAAAAACTGGTTCTCTAATTCAGATGATAAAAATCATTTGATTTATGTTTTACCTTCAGAAGATTTAGATGATATTCAAATAATCAAATCTAAATATGATTCTTTAGAGGAATATGATTTCAAAGAAATAATTAATAAGTATTCTTTAGATAATTATATAATTTGTTTAATCTATAAAAATAATAATGATTTAAGAGTTTTATCTAAAATAAAATTGTCTGATAAAATGGTTTTGGATAATAGAGTTTTCAAAAGTTTTGATGATAAAAGTTTAATGAACGTTATTAATAAATTGAAAATAATTTACGAGGATAATTGGAAAAAAGAAAATCAAATTAATACCTCTATAAAATTACCTTTAACCATTGCCATAAACATTTCAGATGAAAAAAAAATTGACAGTTTTGAAAATTTTATTAAAAAATTTGATTTAGTATCCTCATTCAATGTCTATAAAATAGATAATAATAAAATTTATTATAAAGTGATTTTTAACGGTGCTCCTCAAGCATTTATTTTTAGAATGAGAAGTTCAGGATATACATTAGATACAAAAAAAAAAATTTGGGTTTTGAAATGAGTGATCTTAATCAGCTAATTTTGGGGTTTGATTACGAGCAAAATTTTAAAAATTTAGATTTTTATGTATCTAAAAGTAATGCTCACGTTTTTAAATTAATTAATAATTGGTCTTTTCAAAATGAAAAATTTTTAAATATTATTGGTGAAAAATTTTCTGGCAAATCTCATCTAATTAATATTTTTTTAGAGGCAAATAAAGGTCTTAAAATAATTTCGAATGAATTGGATAATAATTTTTTGAAAAAAATAAGATTATATAAGAATATCATATTAGAGGATTTAACATCCCAAATTAATGAGCAAATATTATATAGTCTAATTAATATATTAGAGTCTGAAAATAAAAATTTAATAGTCACTTCTCGGGTTTCTATTACTAAAATAAACTTTAAACTAAGTGATTTAAAATCTAGATCAAAAAAATTTACTCTTACAAGTATTGAGAGTCCTGATGATGATCTAATTTTTGCTTTAATATTAAAAAATTTATCAGATAGACAAATAACTATCGATAAAAAATTAATTGATTACATAATAAAACGAATTGATAGATCTTATAGTAATATATCGGATTTCATATATACAATTGACCAATTAAGTTTAAAAAAAAAAAAATCTATTGATTTTAAGATTATTAAAGAGGCACTAGGAGATTAATTGAATAAATATAGAAGTCATAATTGTAATGCTTTAAGAAAAAAAGATGTAGGTAGTGAAGTTTTATTGTCAGGCTGGATTAATAAAAAGCGTGACCATGGTAATTTACTTTTTATAGATTTAAGAGATAATTATGGAATAACTCAGTGCATAATTGATAAAAAAAATCCCCAATTTAATAATCTTGAAAAAATTCAATTAGAAACTGTAATAAAGATTAATGGAAATGTAATTGATAGGTCGACTGAGACGATTAATAAAGAAATTGAAACTGGTGAAATAGAGGTGAATATAAAAAGTTATGAAATTTTAGGTAAATGCAAAGAGTTACCATTACCTGTTTTTAGTGATCAAGAATATGCCGAAGAGATTAGATTAAAATATCGTTTTTTAGACTTAAGAAGAAAAAAGATTCATGAAAATATTTTACTTAGGTCTAAAGTAATTTCACATATAAGAAATGAAATGAATAAAATGGGTTTTTTAGAATTTCAAACACCTATTTTAACCTCTTCAAGTCCAGAGGGTGCAAGAGACTTTCTTGTACCGAGTAGATTAAATCCAGGAAAATTTTATGCTCTTCCACAAGCTCCACAACAATTCAAACAATTAATAATGGTCTCGGGTTTTGACAAATATTTTCAAATTGCTCCATGCTTTAGAGATGAGGATGCTCGAGCCGACCGAAGTCCTGGAGAGTTTTATCAATTAGACTTAGAGATGTCATTTGTCGAACAACAAGATATTTTTAACGTTGTTGAGAGATTATTGTTTAATACTTTTAAAAAATTTTCTAACAAAAGAATTAAAACAGATAAGTTTCCTAAAATTTCTTACTCTGAGGCATTATTAAAATATGGTAATGATAAACCTGATTTAAGAAATCCATTAATCATTAATGACATTACTGAAATTTTTATGAGAGATGATGTATCTTTTGACTTATTCAAAAAACTTGTGAAATCAGGATCAAAAGTAAGATGCATTATTACTGAAAATACAAAAAATAAACCAAGGAGTTTCTTTGATAGTATTGATAAATGGGCGAAAGAACAAGGTGCCTCAGGACTAGCTTATTTTAGCTTTGAAGAGGGAATTTCAGCAAAAGGACCAATTGGAAAATTTTTTTCTAAAGCAGCTTTAGAAGAGATAATGAAAAAAACTAAAGCAAAAATAGGTGATAGCATTTTTTTAGCATGTGAAAAAAAAACTGAAGTAGAAAAGATTACCTCTTTAGCAAGAGACAAACTTGGTGAAGATTTAAAATTGATTGATGAAAATATGTTTGCTTTTTGTTGGATAGTTGATTATCCGATGTATGAAAAAGATGAAGTAAGCAATAAGATTAAATTCAGTCATAATCCATTTTCCATGCCACAGGGAGATCTAAAAAAAATAAATTTTGAAAAGCCATTAGATATTCTTGCATATCAATACGATATTGTCTGTAATGGAATAGAGCTTTCATCTGGAGCCATAAGAAATCATATACCAGAATTAATGTATAAACTCTTTTCGATTGCTGGATACAATAAAGAGGAAGTGAATGAAAAATTTAGTGGTATGATTAATGCATTAAGTTTCGGTGCACCACCTCATGGTGGGATAGCTCCTGGAATTGATAGAATTGTTATGCTCTTAGCTAATGAAAAAAATATAAGGGAGGTAACAATGTTTCCAATGAATCAAAATGCTCAAGATTTGATGATGCAAGCTCCGTCAGATGTAAGCGAAAATCAACTTAAGGAATTAAACTTATCTTTAAAATTAAAAAAATGATTTATTTTTTTCCCTTGAGACCAATTTTAACATCAGTCAGGTCTACTAAATTCTTTTTATAATTGTTTCTAACGAAGCCCTTACTTGTCATATCTTTAACAATTTTTAATAAATTATTTTGGTCATCTAAGTTTTGCTCACCCAGCATTGAATTATCTGAGGATCCTATAGCAGGTGTATGGGCAAGATCCTCACGATTTTGATAAGAAATAGCTAACTCCCTGAAAATATAATCAAGAATAGATGAGGCGGTCAATATTCTGTCATTACCGTGAACTTTACCAGAAGGCTCAAACTTTGTTCCTACAAACGCACTTATAAATTCATCTAGTGGAACTCCATATTGAAGACCTAAAGAGACGGCTATAGCAAAATTATTCATTAGTGCTTTTACTAACTCTCCTTCTTTACTTGTATCAATGAAAATTTCTCCAATTTTACCATCTTCATATTCTCCTGTATGCAAATAAACCTTATGGTCTCCAATTGTAGCTTTCTGAATGTATCCTTTTCTTCTATCTGGCATACTAAATCTCTTGCCATTATTTTCTAAACTCATTTTTTTTGATTTAATGATATTTTCTAAATCATTCTTTTGATTTTTTTGACTGTTTTGAGAAATTTCAACTTGACTATCAATAACTTTATTACTTTTTGGATCTAAATTTTTTGTTTTTCTATTGTCGAGTTTGACATCTAAAACCTCAAATTTTCCATCATCTCTCTTTTCAAGACTTTTGAGCTCAGCTTCATTTATATCATCTAAATAATGGTTAACTTTAAATGTACAAGTGTAATAAGTTTCAACTAAATATTTTGCCATTTTAATCTAATTTTATTAATTTTTTTTTGTAAATGAATCAAATTATTTATATACAAAATCAAATTTTAGTCTAATTTAATTTATACAATTTTGAATTGAACATTAATAATTTTATATGTTGACATTTTTAAAAAAAATTTTCACCTGGTGGAATCAAGATACTTTTGGAACAAGAATTCAAACAATTTTTTTTGGAAAATTTAAAGGTAAAGATAATTTCGGAAACAAATACTACGAAAACAAAAAAGGGAAAAGATGGGTTATATACTCAGATGAAATTGATGCATCTAAAATTCCAGTTGAATGGTATTCATGGATACATCACACCCCAAATAACTTACAAAATAATCAAGATCCTGATAAGCATGATTGGCAAAAGCCTCATAAGCCTAATTTAACTGGGACAAAAAAAGCTTATTATCCAAACAAAAATAATAATGAAATTTCGAAAAAATACAAAACTTGGAAAAGTTAATTTTCTGATTTATTTTTTATTAGTTTTTTTTTATTTTACTCCAAACTTAATCTCCTCAAATAAAGATGAGATAATCAAAAAATATACAAAAATTAAAATACTAGACAAAATTAGTTCAAAGAATATTTCTGTAAATCTTATTAATGGAGAAAATTTTAAGTATTCTGATCTACAAATTAAAAGTATAAAATGCAAACATTCTGAATTTGATGATGATCCAGAAATTATTGCTTATGTTCAAGTAAGAGATCTAAGTAATAAAAAAAATGATGAGGTATTTGTTTTTAATGGCTGGATGTTCTCGTCTAGTCCCTCGATTAATCCTTTTGACCATCCTGTATATGATATCTGGCTGACCGGATGTGACTAAATTATTTTTTCATTATCGAGCCAACTAACGTTAAAATCAGACTTTAAAAATTTATTATGATTAAGTAGCTTTTTATGAAGAGGAATTGTAGTCTTTATGCCTTCTATTACAAACTCATCTAAAGATCTATTCATTCTCTGAATTGCCTCAATTCTATTTCTACCATGACAAATAAGCTTACAAACCATACTATCGTAGTAAGGGGTTACTTTAAGTCCTTGAAATATTGCTCCGTCTACCCTTGTTCTAAATCCAGAGGGCTGATGACACATTCCAATGGTCCCTGGCGAGGGTTGAAAATTTTTACTTGGATCCTCCGCGTTTATTCTACATTCTATCGCATGGCCTCTAGGATTAATATCACTTTGTTTAAGTGCTGTTTCGCCAGAGAATGCAATCCATATTTGTTCTTTAATAATATCTATACCTGTAACCATTTCTGTTACAGGATGCTCAACTTGAACTCTTGTGTTCATCTCTAAAAAGTAAAACTTCCCATCCTCATAAATAAATTCTACTGTACCTGCACCTTCATAACCGATTTTTTTTACCATATTCACTGTTTTTTCAAAAAGATCTTTTCTTATTTCATCGTTCAAAACTGGACTGGGTGTTTCCTCAATTAATTTTTGATGTCTTCTTTGTACCGAACAATCTCTTTCATGTAAATGCACTGTAGTATTTTTTCCAGATAAAATTTGTACCTCAATATGTCTTGGGTTTTGAAAAAATTTTTCTATATAAACTTGATCGTTACCAAAATATTTTTTTGCTTCTGATTTTGCTGTTGAAAAAAGATTTTCAAATTCTTCTTCTTTATTTACAATTTTCATACCTTTTCCTCCACCACCACCAGCTGCTTTAATCAACACAGGAAATCCGATTTTTTTACATAGTGTCTTTGCTTCAGTGATATCATTAATGCCACCCTCGGAACCCTCAATTATTGGTAACCCATTTTCTTTTGCTATTTTTTTTGCTTGAATTTTGTCACCCATCATTTCTATATGTTTCGAGGACGCGCCGATAAATTTAATTTTGTTTTCTTCTAAAATTCGCGCAAAATTTGCATTTTCAGATAGAAAACCATATCCTGGATGAACTGCCTCTGCATTTGTTAATTCGACTGCTGATAATAAAGCTGGAATATTTAAATAACTATTTGCTGGTTGATGAGATCCTATACAGACACTTTCATCTGCTAATTTTACATGCATACTTTGTCTATCTACATCTGAATGAACTGCTACAGTAGAAATTCCCCATTCTTTACAAGCTCTGATTATTCTTACTGCAATCTCGCCACGGTTAGCGATTAAGATTTTTTTAAACATTATTCTAAAATGATTATTGTTTGTCCGAATTCAACTGGTTGACCATCCTCAACACAGACCTCTTTAACAACTCCGTCTGCAGATGAAGGCACATGATTCATTGTTTTCATTGCCTCAACAATCATAACAGTGTCACCTTTTTTTATTTTTTTTCCAATTTCAACAAATTTTTTTGCTCCAGGTTCAGGAGCATGATATGCGGTTCCTATAATTGGTGAGGTTACTTTAATTCCAGGTTTATCAAGAATACTATCCTCTTTATCTTTTAAAATTTGATCAAGGGGTGTGTTCGAAGATGGTGATTGATTGCTTATTTGAACGCTATTTTTTGAAACTTTTATTTTTGTATCTTTATCGGTATATTCTAGCTCTGTGAGATTAAATTCATCAAGATAATCACTTAATTCTTTAATAATTTTTTTATTAATTTTCATTTTTCAAAAGTTTTTGCATTGAAATTATGGCTAAAATATAACCATGACTACCCAAACCAAAAATGCCTCCCGTTACAATATCACTAATAAGAGATTTATGTCTAAATTCTTCTCTTTTATAAATATTAGATATATGAATCTCTATTATTGGTTTTTTAAATATACTCAAGGCATCCCTGATCGCAATCGAAGTGTGGGTAAAGGCTGCAGCGTTAATAATTATACCATCAAATTTTTTGATTGAATTTTGAATTAAATTAACAATTTCACCCTCAACATTAGATTGAGCAAATTCTATATTTAAACCCAATTCTTTTGATTTATTTATACAATTTTTTTTTAATTCCGTATAAGTTATTGATCCATATTGAGATTGTTCTCTTTCTCCTAATAGATTAAGATTTGGACCATTAATAATAATAATTTTATTATTCATTAAACTCTTATATACGATGAAAAAAATAAAAAAAATAAAAATTAAATTAAATGGAAAAGATAAGCAAATACCTAAGGATTTCAAAATTGATAAACTAATAAATGATTTAAAGATACCAATTAAAAAAGTTGCCATAGAATTAAATCAAGAAATATTAGATAAAAAGAAACTGAGTAAAATTAAACTTAAAAAAAATGATAAAGTTGAAATTGTCCATTTTATTGGAGGTGGTTAAAAATTATGAGAGATCAATTTATAATTGCAAAAAAAAAATTTAAATCTAGATTAATTGTTGGCACAGGAAAGTATAGGAACATGTATGAATGTGCTAAAGCTGTAAAATTATCTGGAGCTGATATTGTGACTGTAGCTGTTCGAAGAGTTAATATTTCAGATAAAAAAAAACCCCTTCTTATGGACTACATTGATCCTAAAAAAATTACTTATTTACCTAACACTGCAGGATGTTTTAACTCTAAAGAAGCGCTAAGAACATTAAGACTTGCAAGAGAAATTGGAGGATGGAAATTAGTAAAATTAGAGGTGCTTGGAGATAAAAAAAATTTATTTCCTGAAATGATTGAAACACTTAGCTCTACAGAAATTTTAACAAAAGAAGGTTTTCAAGTAATGGTTTATTGCAATGATGATCCTCTTATGGCTAAAAGATTGGAAAATGCTGGTGCCTCAGCCATAATGCCGTTAGCAGCACCTATAGGTTCAGGATTGGGTATTTTAAATACCACTAATATAAAGATTATTAGAAATCAAACTAAATTACCATTAATAATCGATGCCGGATTAGGACAAGCATCAGACGCAACTATTGCAATGGAATTGGGATGTGATGGAGTATTAGTTAATACTGCGATTGCTAAAGCAAAAAAACCATATGATATGGCATTAGCATTTAAAAATGCGGTTATAGCTGGAAGGCAATCCTATCTTTCAGGAAGAATGGAAAAAAGCTTAATCGGAAAACCTTCTTCACCTATTAAAGGAATTATTTAGCTTTTTTAAAAAATTTTTTTCTTTTAAACGATTTTTTTTTAAATTTTTTCTTTTCTTTAAAATCAATTATATTTTCATTTTTACTTTGAAGGTCGAGATTTTTTAATTTTTCATAATGCTCTAATAATTCAAGTGTTTTTTTTGATTTATTTTTAAAATCAATTATATATTCAGGAATAATCAATTTATTATCGGTAACAATATCAATTTTTATTTTATTTTTTTTTTCAAAATAAGTTAAGTCTTCAATGAAATTTTCTTTTAAAAAGTTTGAAATTTTTTCGCAAACTTTTAATTCAACAAATTTTGCTTTATTTAGAACTGATTTAATTTCAACAATTTTTAAAATTTTTTGTGCAAAAGACTCATCAGTTAAAGAAATTTTCCATTTGATCGCACTTTCCCTAAGTCTTTGTCTAGACATTTCTAATAATCCAAAATTACTAATTCTACCTATTTGGATTCTAGCTCTATCTAACCTACATTTTTCTTTTAGCTTTCTTTCTACCAATTTTCTATTTCCATAACTTAGCATATCAATAAAATCAATTATTATTAAACCAGACAAGTCTCTAATCTTAATTTGTCTAGCAATCTCCTCTGCGGCCTCTAAATTAGTATCAAGTGCTGTACTTTCTATATTTTTTTGTTTGATAGAGCTCCCTGAATTAATATCGATCGATACTAAAGCCTCAGTTGGATTAATGACTAGATATCCTCCAGAATTTAGTTTTATTTCTGACTCAAAAATTTGATTCAATTTTTGCTCAATATTTTCATTGATAAAAAGTGGAATTTTACCTCTATATTTTTTTACTTTTTTAACATGCGAAGGTATTAACATTTTCATAAATGATTGTGCTTTTTTGTATCCTTCATTTCCTTCAACTATAATATTTTTTGTATTCTCATCGTACATATCTCTTAAAGTTCTTTTAATAATTTCACTTTCTTGATGAATGAGCGAAGGTGCAATTGAGTTTATGGCTACGTCTTTGATTTGATTCCATGTATTTTTAAGCGTTTCAAGATCATGATTAATTTCATTTTTTGTTTTATTGCTTCCTGCAGTTCGAACTATAAGGCCCATTTCTTTGGGAATTTCAATCTCGTTTAAAATAATTCTTATTTTTTTTCTTTCCGCAGGATTAAAAATCTTTCTAGATATACCTCCACCTTTAGGTGTATTTGGCATAAGAACTATATATTTTCCAGCAATAGAAATAAAAGTGCTCAGAGCTGCTCCTTTTTGACCACGCTCGTCCTTTATTACTTGAACTAAAATTACTTGATTAGGTTTAATAACCTCTTGGATTTTATATCTTTTAAATTTAGGTCTATTTTCTGTTCTATTTTCCAAATCTTTTTCTTGATTTACTTTTTGAGTATATTTACTCTCATCCTCAACTTTTACAATTGGCTCTACCGGGTCATTAGCTTCAAGTTTACCATCGGCTAAATTTTCGTTATCAATTGCCTCAACTTTTTTTGATAATTCTTCTCTAATCCTTTCCTCTTCTAACTTTATTTTTTCTAAATCACTTTGAGGTATTTGATAATAATCTGATTGAATATCATTAAAAGATAAGAAACCGTGTCTCTCTCTACCAAAATCAACAAAAGCAGCTTGAAGAGAGGGTTCGATCCTACTTACTTTACCAAGATAAATATTATTTTTTATTAAATTATTTTTTAAACCTTCATATTCATAATCTTCAATATGATCACCTGATTTAAGAACAACCCTAGTTTCATTTGGATGCGATGCATCAATATATAAATTTTTTTCCATATTATTTTAGATAATTTTTTTGTTGATTTTAATTTCATAAAATTTTGTGTTTTAAGCCTTATATTTAACAAATTCCTTTATATAATGGAAACAAAATGAGTAAGTTTTTCAAAAATTTAATTGTGGTGATAAGTTGTTCTATACTACTTTCGGGAGCATTAATTCTAAGTATTTTATGGAGTTTTTCTAATAATATTCCTGATTATAAATTCTTAAAAAACTATAAGCCTCCCGTTTCTAGCAAAGTTTATTCTGGAGACGGAACGTTAGTTGCAGATTTTTCCAGAGAAAAAAGAATTTTTGTTCCTTACGAATCTATACCATTAAATGTTGTTAATTCTTTCTTATCAGCAGAGGACAAAAATTTTTTTACACACCCAGGAGTTGATGCTAAGGGAGTTTTGAGAGCAATTATTAAGAATATATCAAATATTATTAAATCAAGAAGGTTAGAGGGAGCTTCCACCATTACTCAACAAGTGGCTAAAAATTTTTTACTAACTAATGAAGTTAGTATTAATAGAAAAATTAAAGAAGCAATCCTAGCTTTTAGGATTGAAAGAGCCTTAACAAAAGAGAGAATTTTAGAGCTATATTTGAACCAAATATATTTAGGTGGCGGAGCTTATGGTGTAGCTGCTGCAAGTTTGGAATATTTTGACAAATCAATTAAAGATTTGAGTTATGAAGAGTCTGCATTGTTAGCTGCTCTTCCTAAAGCACCCAGTAGATATAATCCTTACAAAAATATCGAATTGGCAAAATTTAGAAGAGATTTGGTTCTAAATAATTTATTAGAAAATGGATATATTAATAATCAAGTTTATCAAAAATTAATTAATAAAAGGATATCTTTAAGAAAAAAGGAAAAAGTCTTTTTAGAGGATGCGCAATATTTTATAGAAGATGTAAGAAAAAAAATCATAGAAGATCTAACTTATGATAAAGTTTATAAACAAGGATTTAATATAAATACTCCAATAGACCTAAAGCTACAAAAGATCGCAACTAATTCTCTCAGAGACGGATTATCTTCGTATGACAAAAGAAAAGGGTGGCGAGGTCCTTTAACTAATATAAAAAAATATAAAAAAGACTGGTCAAAAGACTTGTTAAATTACAAATTAGAAAAATCAATCAATTGGAAGTTAGCTATTGTAAAAAAGATTGATAAATTTTCAACTTACATTGAGACCGAAGATAATGAAAAAGGAATAATCAGATACAATAATATTTCTTGGACCAAAAAAGAATTTAATGAAATTTTTGAAATTGGAGATGTAATTTATGTAAAAAAAATTGATGATAATTTTTTTTCTCTAAAACAATTACCAAAAATAAATGGAGCGATAGTTGTGATGGATCCTTATACTGGAAGAGTATTAGCAATGAGTGGTGGTTTTAGTTTTAAGAGGAGTGAATTTAATAGAGCAACTCAAGCATTAAGGCAGCCAGGTTCTGCTTTTAAACCTTTTGTTTATGCTTTAGCTTTAGAAAATGGTTATTCTCCATCATCATTAATATTAGATGCTCCATTAGTTTTAGATCAAGGGGAAGATTTAAAACAGTGGAAACCTGAAAACTATGGAAAAAAATTTTATGGACCATCAACCCTGAGAACGGGTCTTGAAAAATCTAGAAATCTAATGACAGTTAGAATTGCTCAAAATCTAGGATTGAACAAGATCGTCAACTTTTCAGAGCGGCTAGGCATTTATGATAACCCTGATGAACTATTGTCAATATCTCTAGGGTCAGCAGAGACAACTTTAATAAAGTTGACATCAGCTTATTCAGCTTTTGTTAATGGTGGAAAGTTAGTAGGTCCAATTTTAATAGACAGAATTCAAGATAGTGAGGGAAATACAATATTAAATAATGAAATTAGAAAATGCAAAAATTGTGATCAGATATCTTACTCTAGTGAAAAGTATCCAGAAATCACTGATAGTTATCAACAAATTTTTTCTTCACAAACAGCCTATCAAATGACATCAATTTTAGAGGGTGTTATATCGAGGGGCACTGGAAAAAAACTTAAAGATTTAAATTTAAATATTGGTGGTAAAACTGGAACTACAAATAAAAATACAGACACATGGTTTATTGGATTTACCTCAAATCTTGTAATAGGTGTTTACGCTGGCTCCGATAATCCCGAACCTTTAGGCAAGTACGAAACTGGAGCTAAAACTGCATTACCAATTTTTAGAAGTTTTGTAGAAAAAACAATATTAAAATCTGAGTCGAGACCTTTTAAAGTTCCAGAGGGAATAATTATGATGGTTGTAGATCCAAAAACAGGGCAAAGAGTTAAATTTTCAACGAAAGATACCATTATCGAAAATTTTAAAAAAAAAGATATTGCTAATAATAAAGTTTTAAATACTAATATAAATATAAAAGACTCAAATAATATATTTAAATTTTATTAATGGAAAATTCAATATCAACTTACATAGAAGAAGTTCAAAAAATAAATTTAAGAGTTAAGGAGTTTCTTTGAAAAGAAAAATATCTTTGAGCAACTAAAAGTATTAAATGAAAAAATGTTAGAAGCTAACTTCTGGCAAGATAAGTCTCGATCAAAAAAAATCTTAAAAGAAAAAAAATTATTTGAGGATTTAACGAATTCATTTAAGAATTCCGAAAAAAACTTAGCAGACTTCAAAGAATTATATAAATTAGCAATAGAAGAAAGTAATAATGATTTACTTTTTGAATTATCAAATAATTTAAAACAATTAAAAAGTGAGATAAAAAAAACAGAAATAAAATGTTTCTTATCAAATGATGGTGACTCCCTTGATTGTTATATCGAAATTCATGCAGGAGCTGGTGGAACAGAAAGTCAAGATTGGGCCAGTATGCTCAGAAAAATGTATCTTAAGTGGGCTGAAAGTAAAAAATTTAGATATGATTTAATAAGTGAGCACAAGGGAGAAGAGGCTGGAATAAAATCTTCAACAATTAAAGTTGAGGGGGATTATACTTTTGGTTGGTTAAAAAAAGAGTCTGGTATTCATAGATTAGTCAGGATTTCTCCTTTTGATACTGGTGCAAGAAGACATACAAGCTTTGCTAGTGTTTGGGTTTATCCTGTGATCGATGAAAACATTAAAATTGAAATCTTGGATAAAGATTTAAGAATAGATACTTATAGATCGAGTGGGGCAGGAGGACAACATGTAAATACAACTGATAGCGCAGTGAGAATAACTCATTTGCCCTCTAAAATTGTTGTGCAATGTCAAAATGAGAGGTCTCAACATAAAAATAAAGAAACATGTTTGAATATGCTTAAGGCCAGACTTTATGATTATGAATTAAAAAAAAAAGAGGAAGAAAGTGAAACATTGCAGTCGTCGAAGTCTGAAATAGGATGGGGGCATCAAATTAGATCTTATATATTACAACCTTATCAATTAGTGAAAGATAATAGAACAAATTTTGAGAGCACAAACCCAAAAAAAATTTTAGACGGTGATATCGATGAATTTTTAGAAAAATCATTGTATCAAATTTAATGACAAAAATTATTTTAAAATTATTTACAATAATATTTTTTTTAATTGTAAGTTTTGTTGGATATTTCAGTTTAATTGGTTTTGAAACAAAAAGTTTTAATAATCAGATTAAAGAAAATTTAAAAAAAATTGACTCAAAACTTGATGTTAAAATAAATGATGTAAAAATTATTTTAGACTTATTTAAATTAAAAATAAACACACAGACATTAGGCCCAATTATTTCCTATAATAACAAATCAATTGACTTGGAAGTAATTAAATCTGAAATATCTTTATTAAATTTGATAAATAACAAATTTCAATTATCAGATTTATTTGTTTCGACAAAATCGATTAAAATCAAAGAAGTGATTGGATTTTACAGGTCTATAAATAAAAATAATAAAGCTGAACTTTTTATATTGGAAAATTTTATAAACAAAGGTTATCTGACAGCAGATATTCTCTTAAATTTTGACGATCAAGGTAAATTAAAGGACAACTTTAAAATAAACGGTTTTGTTAGAGATGGCTCATTAAACATATTAAATAAACAAAAAATTGATAAGATTAACTTTATCTTTGAGTCAGAAAATAAAAAGTTAGATTTAAATGATCTTACATTGTCATATTCAAATATAGATTTTACTTCAGAAAAAATTGAAATTGAAAATAGAGATAATTTTACCGAGATAAAAGGAAATATTAATAGTAATAAAATTAGTCTATCAGAAGAATCGTTAAAAAGCTTTTTGGAGCCTTTTTCAAAATTAGACTTTAAAAATTTAAAGTTCTCATCTGAAAATAAATTTTTGATTAAAATGAATAATAAATTTAAAGTTTCAGATTATGAAATTAAATCCTCATTTGACATTGACGAATTGTTAATAAATAGTGATATAAATTTAAGAGAAATTTTTCCTAATTTAAAATCAGAAATTAGTTTTAAAGACCATCAAACTGAGATTACTTTTAAAGATAATAATTTTTCTTTAGATGGTAATGGTGAATTTTTAATCCAAAAAAACTTTGATAAAGCTTATTATAAAATTGAAAAAAAAGGTGATGAATATTTATTTGATACTAGGTTAGATTTTATAAAAAATCCTATTAATTTTAATTTTTTAAACTATAAATCGGATGATAATTCCACGGTAATTTTAAAATTTGACGGTAAATTCGATAAGAATAAGATTCTACACTTAGAAAATATTAAATTTGAAAATAATTCTAATTTAATAAGTTTAAAAAACTTCGAATTATCTAATGATCTGAAGATTTTAGGACTAAAGTCTGCATTTTTCAATTATACAGATGCACAAAATAAAAAGAATAATTTTCAAGCTAAACAAGATGGAGAAAAATTTATTATTTCTGGGAAAATTTTTAATGCAAGTAAATTAATTGAAGACTTAATTTTTGAAGATACTAAAAATAAAAATATTTTTAAAAAAAACTTCTCTTTTAAAATAGATTTAGATGAAGTTTACTTACATGATGAAGATGTTGTTTATGCTCTTACAGGAAAGTTAAATTTCGTTAATAACAAAATAATAAATGCAAATATCAATGCTAAATTTGATGATAAAGAAAAAGTTTCCTTTACTTTAATCAGTAAAAACAATCAAAAAGTAACAACTTTTTACACAGATCAAGCAAAGCCTTTTGTTAAAAAATTCAATTTTATTAAAGGTTTTGAAAAAGGATCATTAGATTTTTACTCAGTTAAATCTAAAGATATTTCAAATTCAAAATTAAAGATTTATGATTTTAATTTGAAAGAACTTCCAGCTCTGACTAAGATTTTAACTTTAGCCTCCCTACAAGGTATAGCGGATTTATTATCAGGAGAAGGTATTGGATTTTCTGAATTTGAGATGAGTTTTCAAAATAAAGATAAACTAATGACGATTGATGAAATTTACGCTATCGGTCCAGCAATTTCAATTTTAATGGAAGGGTATATTGAAAAAAACAAACTAGCAAGTCTCAGAGGAACTTTAGTTCCAGCGACAACAATTAATAAAGCCATTGGTTCAATACCAATCCTTGGAGATATTCTTGTAGGAAAAAAAACTGGGGAAGGGGTATTTGGCGTAAGTTTTAAAATCAAAGGACCACCAAAAAAGTTAGAAACTACAGTAAATCCCATTAAAACTTTAACTCCTCGTTTTATAACTAGAACTTTAGAAAAAATTAAAAAGAATTAAATTAATTCAATTTTAATATGTCTTTTTTTTCCAATTGAAAGTTTAAGATAATTTTTATTAAAAAAACTTTTGTCGACAATTGTTTTTTCATTGAGAATGATTTCATTATTAATTTTGATGGCTTTACCATTAATTAATCTTCTTACTTCACTTTTAGAATTCTCTAATTTTGAGATAATAACTATATCAATGATATTCAATTTATCTTTTAACGAAGATGCATTTATCTTAATTGATGGTAGATTTGATCCTGTAGAATTATTTGAAAAAGTTTCTTTAGCAATTTTTTCTGAATTTTTTGACTCTTTTTTACCATGAAGCATTTCAGTTGTTTTGTTAGCTAGTAAAACTTTTAAATTATTAATATTAACATCTTTTAAATTTTGAATACTTTCTATTTTTTCATCTGTAAAAAATTTTAAAAATTTAATAACATCATTATCATCTGTATTTCTCCAAAATTGCCAATAGTCGTATGGAGATAGTAATTTTTTATCTAACCATATTGCACCATCTGCAGTTTTGCCCATTTTTGCACCTGAGGCCAATGTGATTAAAGGGGTTGTTAAACCAAAAACTTGATTATCAGAATGTCTTTTTATCAACTCAACTCCATTAACAATATTTCCCCACTGATCAGATCCCCCAATCTGTAAAATACAATTCTCTTTTTTATTTAATTCTAAAAAATCGTAAGCTTGTAAAATCATATAATTAAATTCCATGTAACTTAGCGATTGCTCTCTATCCAGTCGATTTTTAACACTTTCAAATGTTAGCATCTTGTTTATTGTAAAATGTTTTCCTATATCTCTTAAAAAAGAAATATAATTTAAATTTTTAAGCCATTTATAATTATTTACAAAAATAGGTTTTACTTTTTTATCTGATGTTTCTAAATAATTTTTTAAAATTTTCTCTATATTTTTTGCATTTTTTTCAATTTCATTCTCTGATAAAATTTTTCGCGTTTTATCTTTACCTGATGGATCACCAATCCTTGTTGTTCCACCACCTAATAAAACTATTGGCTGATGTCCATGACGTTGCAATAATCTTAAACACATAATTTGAAGAAGACTTCCAACATGAAGACTTTGTGCAGTGCAATCAAATCCAATATAAGCTTTAATTTTTTTTTTATTTAATAATTCGGTTAATTCTTTTTCATTTGTACATTGATAGAAATATCCTCTATCTTTAAATTCTTTTAAAAATTTATTCATGAGTCTATAGTTCTACAATATACAATATTTGATAAAAAAAAATAAGAATGGGTAAAATTTATACTTCAATGGGTCTTATGAGCGGTACTTCATTAGACGGAATAGACGTCTCTATAATTAAATCTGATGGAAACAAAGAGTATTCATCTGAATTAGATAGATATTTTGAATATGATAAAAAATTGGTTCAAAAATTGTTAGAGATAAGGGATAAAATTTTAAATTCAGAGGATTTAGAAAGGTATTTTTCTGAGATTAAAGATCTAGAAAGAGAGGTTACATTATTCCATTTTCATGCAGTAAATGAGACGATTGAAAAATTTAATTCGAATATAGATTTAATAGGTTTTCATGGACAAACAATATTTCATGACCCAAAAAAAAAAATTTCTAAACAACTAGGTGATGGAAAGCTATTATCGCAATTAACAAAAAAAAAAGTAGTATATAATTTTAGACAAAATGATTTAAAAAATGGTGGTCAAGGAGCACCTCTTGCACCTATTTTTCATAACGCTTTAGCAAATAAAATACATAAAAAATTTAATTTAGATTTTCCAATATTTATTTTGAATATTGGTGGGATCGCAAATATAACATCAACAGTTAGTTGGAAAAATTTGTGGCAATCTGAAAAAATTTATGCTTATGACATAGGTCCAGGCAATTGTTTAATAGACGAGTGGATTAGAAAAAATTCAAAAAGCGAATATGACAATAAAGGCTCCATAGCTAGATCTGGTAAGATTGACAAACTAATTTTGAATCAAGCCTTAGAAAATTTTAACAATCACTCTCAGTACGAAAAATCTTTAGACATTAAAGATTTTGATATTTTTTTTTCAAAAGGTCTTTCTTTAGAAAATGGTGCTGCAACCATTACAGATTTTACTTCAAAACTTATTTCTAATGGAATGAGTTTTATTCACAGAAAAAATAAATCTTTTAAATTTCAATGGTTGGTTTGTGGAGGCGGAAGAAAAAATGAGTATTTATTAGAATGTATTAAAAATAATTTTGATAAAATAGATATTGATCCAATAGATAAATATGAAATTAATGGAGATTATATTGAGTCACAGGCTTTTGCTTTTTTAGCAATTAGGTCTGTAGAAGGATTACCTATTTCTTTTCCAAGCACAACAAGATGTAATGAAGCATCAACTGGAGGTATTTCAGTTGAGAATTATTAATAAAGAGCAATTTCTTTTTTGATGTATTTGTTAAGTTCTTTAACCAAAGAATTTTCATTTTTTGAAAAAAAATGATTAGCATCTTGAACTGATTGAAATTCAACTTTGATACCTTTTTGAGAACTTAATCTTTTATTTAATTCATTAATATATTCAACTGGTACTAATTCATCTTTCTTGCCATATATCATTAAACCTGAGGTTGGACAGGGAGATAAAAAAGAAAAATCATATGCATTTGGCTGAGGAGAGATAGCAATAAATCTGTTTATCTCTGGTCGTCTCATTAAAAGCTGCATTGCAATTAAAGATCCAAAAGAAAAACCAGATACCCAACATTGAGAATTGTCAAAATTTTCTCTTTCTAACCAATCAAGTGCAGCAGCAGCATCAGCAAGTTCTCCTTGACCATTATCAAATTCTCCATCACTTTTTCCTACTCCTCTAAAATTTACTCTACAAACCGAAAAGTCGTTTTCCATAAATGTTTGAAAAGTTTCTACAACCACTTTATTGTTCATGGTACCGCCATATTGAGGGTGTGGTTGTAAAACTAATGCAATTGGAGATGTCGGTTTTTTACTTTTATAATATTTTGCTTCAAGTCTTCCAGCTGGCCCAGGTATGAATATTTCTAAAATTTTATTATCCATAATTGTTACTGATTATCATTCTCAAAAAAAAATTAGGTTTATCACAAGTGGGTGACAAAATGTTAGTCTTTTTTTTATAGATGATACTTGACTATTTTAGTCGGGTTTATATATACCCAATAAAATTAACAATTATGAAATTAACATCTAAGGGCAGATATGCGGTAATGGCTTTAGTTGATCTGGCAAGGTTTGACAGTATAAATCCAGTTTCTCTGAGAGACATATCACTAAGACAGGGAATATCTCTTGATTACTTAGAACAAATTTTTTCTAAACTTAGAAAAAAAGAAATTGTTCTTAGTGTTAGAGGAAATCAAGGTGGCTATGTTTTAAATAAAAAAGCTAAAGAAATTAAACTTACGAACATTTTTGATGCTGTCGATGAAAAAATAAAAACTGTTCAATGTAAAAAAGAGTCTAAAAAAAGTTGTAATGGTAGATCTACAAAATGTTTAACCCATAATTTATGGGACGAGCTCGAAAACCACATCAATGATTTTTTTGAAAAAAAGAGTTTAGAAGATCTTGTTAAAGAAAATGCCGAAAGAAGAATTTAAAGATGGACACAAGAGAAAAAGATATAGAAAAGTTAAAGGATTACAAATACGGTTTTACCACTGATATTGAGAATATAAAAGCTCCAAAAGGTTTAAACGAAGATGTGATCAAGTTTATTTCTAATATTAAAAAAGAACCACAGTGGATGTTAGAATTTAGATTAAAAGCTTATGAGCGATTAAAACTTTTAAAAGAGCCAAATTGGCAAAAGCCAAAGTATCCTAAAATTGATTATCAAGATTTATACTATTATTCGGCACCAAAAAGTATGAAGGATAAGCCTAAAAGTTTAGACGAGCTTGATCCTAAACTTTTGGAAACATATAAAAAGCTTGGAATTCCATTACAAGAGCAAGCAAGACTAAATGGAATTGCTGTTGATGCAGTATTTGACTCTGTTTCAGTAGCAACTACCTTTAAAGGTGAATTAACAAAACACGGTATAATTTTTTGTTCAATGTCAGAGGCAATTCAAAAACATCCAGAGCTTGTAAAAAAATATTTAGGTACAGTAATACCAGTAACAGACCATTTCTTTGCTACATTAAACTCCGCTGTATTTACAGATGGATCATTTGTTTATATTCCAAAAGGTGTTAAGTGCCCCATGGAACTATCAACTTATTTCAGAATAAATGCTTCTCAAACAGGTCAATTTGAAAGAACATTAATTATTGCTGATGAAGGTAGTTATGTGAGTTACCTTGAGGGATGTACTGCGCCAATGAGGGATGAAAATCAATTACATGCCGCGAATGTAGAATTAATTGCTTTAGACGATGCAGAAATAAAATATTCAACAGTACAAAATTGGTATCCAGGTGATGAAAATGGTAAAGGAGGAATTTATAATTTTGTAACTAAAAGAGGGTTATGTAAGGGAAAAAATTCTAAGATTTCTTGGACGCAAGTTGAAACAGGTTCAGCTATAACTTGGAAATATCCAAGCTGTATATTAAAAGGTGATAATTCAATTGGAGAATTTTACTCTATAGCAATTACAAACAATCATCAAAAAGCAGATACTGGAACTAAGATGATTCATTTAGGAAAAAATACTAAAAGTAAAATTATTTCCAAAGGTATAAGTGCTGGATTTTCTGATATGACTTACAGAGGTTTAGTAGATATTAATTCAAAAGCTAAAAATTCCAGTAACTATACACAATGTGACTCATTACTTATGGGAAATAAGTGTGGCGCACATACAGTGCCTTATATTAAAAATAAGAATTTTGACTCAAATATTGCACACGAAGCCACGACATCAAAAATAAGTGAGGATCAATTACATTATTGTCAACAAAGAGGACTGAATCCCGAGGAAGCTGTAGGATTAATTGTAAATGGTTTTTGCAAGGAAGTATTACAACAATTACCAATGGAGTTTGCGGTCGAAGCTCAGAAACTTGTAGGTATTAGTTTAGAGGGGAGTGTTGGCTAATGCTTAAAATCAATAATTTAAATGCTAACGTTGAAAATAAGACAATATTAAAGGGTTTTTCTTTAGACATAAATCCTGGAGAAGTTCACGCAATTATGGGTCCAAACGGGTCGGGTAAAAGCACATTATCAAACATTTTATCAGGTAAAAAAGGGTACGAGGTGTCTGGTGAGATCTTATTTGAAAATAAAAATTTATTTGAACTTGAGACAGAGGAAAGAGCACATAAAGGGATATTTTTAGCTTTTCAATATCCATTAGAAATTCCAGGAGTAAATACAAATATATTTTTAAAAACATCATTAAACGCAATCAGAAAAGCACGTGGAGAAAAAGAATTAGATGCAATTGAGTTTTTAAAGCTTGTTAAACAAAAAGCTAAAGAATTAAAATTTGATGAAGAAAAACTAAATAGACAATTAAATGTTGGTTTTTCTGGAGGGGAAAAAAAGAAAAACGAGATTCTACAAATGTCAATGTTGGCTCCGAAATTATCAATTTTAGATGAAACTGACTCAGGTTTAGATATTGACGCTTTAAAAATAGTAGCCGATGGAGTTAATACTTTAAGAAATAAAGATAATTCTTTTTTGATAATAACTCACTATCAAAGATTATTAGATTACATAAAACCAGACTTTGTCCATGTTTTAATGAATGGAAAAATAATTAGATCTGGTGGTTCAGAATTAGCAATTGAGTTAGAAAAAAAAGGTTATGAAAGTTTTAATTAAATGAATGAACAACTGCAATTAGATTTTGATAAAATAATAAAGACTTTAAAAATTCCAGAAAAGGAAATTCAATTAAAAAAAAGTTTTTTAAAAAAATTTATTGAAAACGGTTTTCCAAATAGAAAACAAGAAGATTGGAAATTTTTAGATATCAGTCAAATCATTAAAAAAAATATTGGTGAATTGACCTTCTTTAACGATTACTCATTACCAAATAAAATTGATCCATCTATTTTTGTTGATGGTTTAGAGCACAATAAGATTATTTTTATCAATGGTAGAATTGAAAAAATTGATTTTAGCTATGAAGATCAAAGTCAAATTGAAATAAATGACGAAATTGGAAAAAATATTAAATTTGATTATGAAAATTCTTTAATTGATTTGAATAATGCTTTCACTAATAAAGTTTATAAAATTTTAATCAAAAAGAATTATTCTTTAAAGAAACCCTTAATAATCTATCATTCAACAAATAATAAGATTAATTCAAAAAATGTAAATTTAAGTTTGAATTTTGAATTAGAGGAAAATAGTTGCCTAAGACTTATTGACTATTTTAGTGACAATACAGACAAAAATTTTGTAAATATTTTGTATAATTTTAATTTAAAAAAATACTCAATTCTTAAAAATTATAAACTTGATAAGTTTAGAAATAACAATCTAAAGTACTCATTTAATAATATTGAGCAAGACGATAATAGTATTTCAGAAACATTTATATTGTCTGCTGGTTCAGACTATTTTAAAAATGAAGTTAATTGCAATTTAAATGGCGAGTATTCATCTGCTTTTATTAATGGGGTTTTTTCATTAAAAGAAAATCAACAGCATGAAATTAGATCTACAATAAATCATTTGGTCGAGAACACCAAAAGTTATCAACTTATTAAAAGCGTACTTGGAAAAAATTCAAAATCTGCGTATCAAGGAAGAATTTTTGTAGACTCTAAAGCTCAAAAAACCGACGGCTATCAGTTAAGTAAAGCAATATTATTAGATGAAACCTCTGAGTTTAATGCAAAACCAGAATTAGAAATTTATGCTGATGATGTAAAATGCTCCCACGGATCAGCGTCAGGAAGTTTAAATGAAAACTCAATCTTTTATTTAATGTCTCGAGGTTTAAACTATCAACAATCTAAAGAACTTTTAATAAATGGATTTTTACTCGATGTTGTTGAAAAAATAACAGATTCAGAAATTAGAAATTTAGTTAAAAATATTATTGGATTAAAAGAATGAATATAAATAATATTAAAAAAGAATTTCCAATTTTTGATGAAAAAATCCAAAATAATGATTTGGTTTATTTAGATAGTGCCAATTCATCTCAAAAACCAAAGGTAGTTCTAGATAGAATTAATGACTTTTACTCTAAACAATTTTCAAATGTAGGAAGAAGCATTCATTATTTGGCAGTTGCAGCCACTAATTTATATGAAAATACAAGATCTTCAGTACAAAAGTACATTAATGCGAAAGATAAAAATGAAATCGTATTTACAAAAGGTGCCACTGAGGCTCTAAATTTAGTTGCAAATACTCTAGGTCAAGAAATCTTAGAGCCAAATGATGAAATTTTAATTACTGAATTAGAACATCATTCAAATTATGTTCCATGGCATTTTTTAAGAAAATCTAAAAATATCAAAATAAAGTTTGCAGAGGTAAATGAAGATGGAGACATACCGATTGAAAATATAGAGAAAGAAATTACAAATAAAACCAAAGTGATAGCTATAACTCATTTATCAAATGTTACTGGTGCAGTTTTACCAATTAAAGAGATAACTCAACTAGCCCATTCAAAGGGCATCGTTGTAGTTGTAGATGGATGTCAAGGAGGACCACATTTAAAACTAGATATGCAGGACTTAGATTGCGATTTTTATGCAATTTCATGTCATAAAATGTATGGACCAACTGGACTTGGAGTTTTATATGGAAAAAAGAAATGGTTAGAGCAACTACCACCATATCAAGGGGGTGGAGGAATGATAAATGAAGTAAAAAAAGATAGAATTTCTTATGGCGAACTTCCCAATAAGTATGAGGCTGGAACAATGGCTACAGCACAAGTAATAGCTTTTGATCAATCAATAAAATTTTTGGAAAGTATTGGAATTGAAAACATAATTAAGCATGAAAAAGATCTTATAGAATATGGTCAAGAAATTTTAAAAAAAAATAATTCTGTAAAACTAATCGGAAGTCCAAAAGAAAGAGGAGGTGTGCTATCTTTTACTGTTGAAGGAGTTCACCCACATGATATTGCAACTATTTTAGATGAAACTGGAGTTGCTATAAGAGCTGGACATCATTGTTGTCAAATACTTCATGAAAAGTTAGGAATACCTGCAAGCGCAAGAGCTTCTTTAGGAGTTTATAATACTAAAGATGATTTAGACAAATTGAATGATGGAATTAATAATTGTAAAAAAATTTTTGATTTAAAATGAACTTAAAAGAACTATATCAAGAAATAATTTTAGAGCACGGTAAAAATCCTAGAAACTTAGGAAAAACAGAAAATTTTAATAAGGATGCTAAAGGAAATAATCCATTATGTGGAGATAACGTACATGTGTATTTGAAATTAAACGAACAGAGAAAAATAGAGGGTATTTCTTTCGAAGGGAGTGGATGTGCAATATCAATGGCTTCAGCTTCAATCATGACTGATTTAATTAAAGGCAAAAGCGATAATGAAGCAAAAGAAATAATTGAGGATTTTTTAGGAATGATAAAAGAAAATCCTATATTAAAAAACAATATTTTAGAAGAAGATGATAAAACAAAGCTAATGTGTCTTTCAGGAGTAAAGCAGTATCCAATGAGAGTTAAATGTGCTACGTTGTCTTGGCATACTTTAGTGTCTGCTATGGAAAATGATGGAAAAGAAATTACTACAGAATAATTTTTATGGAATTAAAAGAAAAAATAATTGATGAAATCAAAAAAATTTATGACCCTGAATTGCCAGTAAATATTTATGACCTTGGTTTAATTTATGATGTTCAAGTTAATGAAAAAAAAGCAAAGATTAAAATGACATTGACTACTCCAAACTGCCCTGTTGCCGAAAGTTTACCAAAAGAAGTAAAAGAGGGAGCTATGCAAGTTGAAGGTATTGAAGATGTTGATTTAGAGTTGGTCTGGGACCCGCCTTGGTCAAAAGATATGATGTCGGATGCAGCAAAATTGGAACTAAACTTATAATGGATAAAATAATTAAACTAAGTGATAGCGCCGCAACAAGAATTAAAGAGATTATGTCTAATGCAGAAAAAAATGCTATAGGTGTTAGGGTATCTGTAAAATCAGGTGGGTGTGCTGGTATGGCTTATGTAATGGAATACTCTAAAGAAGTTAATCCTAATGACGAAGTTATAGAAGATAAAGGTGTCCGAGTTTATATTGATTCTGCTGCGGTAATGTATCTTTTGGGAACAGAAATGGATTATAAAATAGAGGATTTCTCCTCAACTTTTGTTTTCAATAATCCTAATGAAACAGAGAGATGCGGATGTGGAGAGTCATTTAAGGTATAGTCCCATTTTGAACATATCTGATTTGCATAAAATGCATAGATTTGATACTAACATTAAATGAATGTCTTTGAATTTAGAAATTTGCTAAGTAGCGAAGATAGGAAAGAGAAGAGAAAGAGTTTTCTGAGATCTCTTATCAAATCAGTCGAAACTGGAGCAAATGGAACACAAGATTACATTGTTAAAAAAGGCTCTGGCAAAAATAAAATTGCAAGAGCTAGATAATATTAATTAACAACTGTAATACATCTCAAACTCAATAGGATGAGGTGTGTGTTCAAAATTATGTATTTCTTCAAACTTTAATGCAATATATGCATCAATTTGATCATCAGTAAATACATTCCCTTGTTTTAAAAAGTCTCTATCTTTATCTAAGCTTTCCATTGCTTCTCTCAGTGATCCACAAACAGTTGGAATTTTTTTAACCTCTTTTTCTGAGAGTGCATAAAGATCTTTATCAAATGATTTACCCGGGTCTATTTTATTTTTAATCCCATCCAGACCAGCCATTAACATTGATGCAAATGTTAAATAAGGATTCCCAGCAGCATCACCAAATCTAATTTCACATCTTGCAGCTTTTTTACTCAAAGTAATAGGAATTCTACAAGAAGCAGATCTGTTTCGAGCTGAATAAGCTAAAAGGACAGGTGCTTCAAAACCTGGTATTAATCTTTTATAACTATTAGTTGTTGCATTTGAAAATGCATTAATAGCTTTCGCATGCTTTAAAATCCCACCAATATAATGCAATGCTGTATTGGATAGACCGGCATATTTATCTCCAGAGAATAAAGCTGTGTTTCCTTTCCAAATTGATTGGTGAACATGCATTCCAGAGCCATTATCTCCTTTAACAGGTTTAGGCATAAAAGTAGCAGTTTTACCAAAAGAGTGTGATACCATTTGCACTGCGTATTTATAAAGTTGTAGATTATCAGCTTGATCTACAAGTGTTCCAAAGTACATTCCAAGTTCATGTTGACTTGGCGCAACTTCGTGATGATGTTTCTCAACCTTAATACCCATATCTTTCATTGCTTTTAAATATTCACTTCTCATATCCTGTTCACTATCAACTGGTGGAACTGGAAAATAACCACCTTTAATTCCTGGTCTATGTCCCATGTTTCCATTTGGATATTCTTTCCCAGAATTGTAAGGACCTTCCTTACTATCAATTTTAAATCCAGTCTCATTCATGTCATTTTTAAATCTCACATCATCAAATACAAAAAATTCTGCTTCAGGACCAAAAAAAGCTTTGTCACCAATACCTGAGCTTTTTAAGTAAGCTTCTGCTTTTTTTGCAGTTCCCCTAGGATCTCTTTCGTAAGGATCTTTTTTAATCGCATCTAAAACGTCACAAAAGAGATTTAATGTATTGTGAGATGTAAATGGATCTACAATTGCTCTCGATGTGTCTGGTTTTAATATCATATCAGACTCGTTAATAGCCTTCCAACCAGCAATAGAGGATCCATCAAAGAAAATTCCTTCTTTAAGCATATCGTCATCTACCATTTTGGCATCCATTGTTACGTGCTGAAGTTTACCTCTGGGATCGGTAAATCTAAGATCAACGTATTCAATTTCTTTATCTTTTATTGTCTTTAAAACCTTATCAGAACTCATTTTCTCTCCTTTGTAATTCAGATCGTTGTAATACCAAAAAAAGCCTGCTACATAATGCACTTTTACTTAATAACACCTATGCAATTTTAACATGAGTGTAATACTAATTTTTAAAAATAACTAACAATTAGAAGTTGAATAATGACTTTATTAGAGAAAGAACCGGTCAAAAGAGCAGAGAAATCAATTAAAGAATATAACAGTGAAATGAGCGTTATAGTTTTAGACAGTTCAGCTAAAACTGCAATTGAGGCTGCCTCCTCTTTAGGTTGTGAGGTTGGGGCGATAGTGAAGAGTTTACTTTTTAAAACAGAGAATACTTTCACTTTATTTTTAGTTTCTGGAGACAAAAAAGCTTCATTAAATAAAATTAAAAAAACCCTAAATATAAAAGATGCCTCAATGGCTTCACCAGATGAGGTAAAAAATATCACAGGTTACACAATAGGAGGCGTTTCACCTGTTGGTCATTTAAATAAAATAGAAATATTAATAGATCATTCATTGGCTAGATTTGAAAATTTATATGCTGCTGCTGGACATCCAAATTGTGTATTTAAAACTAATTTTGATGATTTACAAAAAATAACCAAAGGATTTATTAAAGATATAACTCAATGAAACAACCATCATTATTTGATTATTTTTTACTTACTATTTTAGCATTAATTTGGGCATCTGCTTTTTTTAATATAAAAATTGCAACATATTCTTTCGGCCCAGTAACTATTGCTTTCCTTAGAGTATTCTTTGGAGCAATACCTGTGTTATTACTTTGTTATTTTAAAAATATAAAGATTGAGGCTTTTTCAAATGATTGGCATTGGTTTGCAATGATAGGTTTTATAAATTTAGTAGCTCCTTTTTTTTTAATTGCTTATGGAGTTAAATCTGTTCAGAGCAATCTAGCAGCTATCTTAATGTCCACAACCCCTCTTAGCTCAACAGTTCTTGGCCATTTATATCTGAAAAACGAAAAATTTAATTTTGTTAAAACTATAGGGATATTGATAGGTTTTTCTGGTATTGTATTTTTATTTTCAGATAATTTATTGATAGACGAGAATAACTTTTTTTCAGCCTTACTAATTTTACTGGGTTCAACTTGTTATGTAATTGGTGGCGTTTTAACATTGAAGATAAGTAAAAAGAAAAATGAAAATGTAACAGGATCTATTTTAATTTGGGCGACGATTATCTTAATTCCTTTAGTCGCTTTTATCGAACAGCCCTGGTACTTAGAGCCGAGATTAGACTCAACAATTTCAGTAATTTATCTAGGTTTAGTTTCAACAGGTATCGCTTGGCTTTTAAGATTTAAAATTCTTGTAAAAAATGGATTAATTTTTCAATCTCAAGTTTCTTATTTGATACCGATATTTGGAACAATATTAAGTTACATTTTTTTAAAAGAAATAATAACAGTTAAGGTATTAGTTTCATTAGTTGCAGTCGTTGTTGGAATTTACTTTGTTAAAAAAGCAAAATAAAAATTAATCATTATTAAACCTAAAACTTGAAGGTCTATTTAAAATTGCGTTATACATGCCTAAAAATCTATATTTGTATTTTTCTTTTTCAATTTTATTAAATGTTAGTGAATAAAATACAATTTTAAAAATAGACGAAATTAATTTTCCAACTGTTTTTCTCAGAGCAAGAAGATAATTAAAATTCTTTTTATAAAAATAAAACGATGACCACATCCAGTGCCACTCTCTCATATGATTTATATTATTTTTGTAAGTAGAGTTATTATCCAATGAACTTTTAAATCCAAGGTGATGAATTTTAAGTTTTTTTGAAGAAAAAATTTTTTCTCCTTTATCTATCAATGATTTACATAAATCAAATTCTTCAAAATATAGGAAGTAATTTTCATCAAAAATTTTTTTACTTTTAAATTTCTTATTATTTAAAAGCATAGAACAACCGGTAACCCAATCAACCTCAGAAAGATCATCTATTTTATCATTTCGAAAATTTTCTACGAATTTTTTGTTTTTTTTTTTATCAAAAAAACCAGCTGGCATAAAAACTTTATCATATAAATATTGGCAACCAATTATTGAAAAATCATTATTTTCTTTAATTACATTTTTAATATTAGAAAAAAAATTCTTACTACAAATAACATCTGGATTTAAGATTAAGATGTAATCTGTCTTGGCTTCAGTTATTCCAAAATTATTGCCACCACCATAGCCCAAATTTTTACCTGTGCATTTGATAGTAACATTATCAAATTTTGATAAAATTTTTTTTTCGTGAACAAATTTATTTGAATTTTCTACAATAAGTATCTTTGTATCTTTATCAATTGAAGATAAACAATCTAAAATAATATTTTCAGATGTATTAAATGTCAGAACAACAACTGTAATATTTTTCATTTATATTTTTAAATATTAAACTTAGTCAGACTAATTTTGACATCTCTTTTATATGAGCAGGACTGGTTTCGCAACAACCTCCCAGTATAGTTGCTCCACTATCTTTAAATTTTTTAGCAAATTCTGCCATTTTTTTTGGAGTTAAATCTTTTCTTTTGCCTAAAAATTCTTTTGGATCAACAGATTTTTTATCTTTTTCGTGTTCATCAAGGTTAGGAAATGGGTTTGTTTTTATGTAAGAATTTAATTTAAAACCAAAAGGTATACCTAAATTTTTTAATTCGTCTAAGTTTAATAGAAAATTTTCTGGAGAGACACATGAAAGTATTATTCCCAGTAAATCCTTATCTTTTTTTTTTCTTATAATATCAGAAATTTTTTCTCCACTCGGCATATTTTTCCCTTGAGAGATATGCGCCCCAATAAGATATGGTTTTTTGAATTCGTCAATACTTTTGATTGCTAATTCAAGTTCTCTGACACTGCTAATTACATCTAGATAGAAAAAATCACTATAAGGATTTAATAATTTAGCATGTTCATAAAAGTTCTGACTTATCTCATCACTAGATCTATTATCTTCTTTATAAGTTAAATTTTGAGGAGGTAAACATCCAGCAATAAGAATATCTGGATATATTTCTTTTGTTTTTTTTGCTAATTCTCCAGCTGTTTTATTTAAATATTCAAATTTATCTTCGAGTTTATTTTCTCTTAATCTAATTTTTCTGGACGCAAAAGTGGTAGTTACTATTACTTCCGCACCAGCTTTGATGAAATCAACATGTGTATCATATAGCAGCTTATGATATTTTTCGTTTAGTATTGCGGTGGCACTCCACAAAGTTCCTTGTGGTTTCATTCCCCTGGCTAAAAGTTCTTGGCCCATACCACCATCTAATATTCTCGTTTTTTTAAAGAAATTGATATCCATTTGATTTTTTATAAATAAGAATGCTGATTTTTTTATAATTAAAATATTAAAGATTTTTATGATAACCACAAGATGTAGTAATCGTACAATCGTAAGTAGAAAATAAAGTATTATAAAATTAGCAACAGCCAATTTTTTCGAGTTTAATAAAGAATGGCTATTAAAAGAAAAAAAATAGCAAAACTAAAGACCAAAAAAAGAAAATCTAAATTGGTCAAAACTTCTAGAAAAAAAATAAAAACGAAAAAAAAAGTTGTGACAAAAAAGTCTGCGACTAAGAAGCGTTCAAAAAAGTCTAGAAAAAAACATAAGCTAAAAACAGTAAAAAAAACAAAAGGAGTAAAAAAAATGAGTGCAGAAGCAATGAAAGTGTCATCTGTATTAGATACTTCTCATTTAAAGGTTAAATTTCCGTTTAAAGCTAAATATGGAAATTATATAAACGGTAAGTTTGTGGAACCAAAATCAGGCAAATATTTTGATAATGTTAGCCCGATATCAAATGAGAAAATCTGTTCGGTAGCACGATCAAATGAACAAGACGTTGAAGCAGCATTGGATGCAGCTCACGCAGCTTTTCCTGAATGGGGAAAGACAGACATCACAACTAGATCTAACATATTGTATAAGATTGCTGATGTTTTAGAGAAGAATCTAAACTTATTAGCTACAGCTGAATGTTTAGATAATGGAAAACCTATAAGAGAATGTATGGCAGCAGATTTACCTTTGGTTATTGATCATTGGAGATATTTTGCTGGTGTGATTAGAGCAGAAGAAGGATCAATTGCTGAAATTGCTAATAATCAATACTCATACAATTTTCATGAACCACTAGGAGTTGTTGGTCAGATAGTTCCATGGAATTTTCCATTATTAATGGCAACATGGAAATTAGCACCAGCTCTTGCTGCAGGAAACTGTTCGGTATTAAAACCAGCTGAGCAAACACCAGCTTCTATTATGGTAATGATGGAACTTATTGGAGATTTATTACCTCCTGGAGTTGTTAACATCGTCAGTGGTTTTGGACTAGAAGCAGGTAAACCTTTAGCATCATCTAAAAGAGTTGCTAAAGTTGCCTTTACTGGTGAAACAACAACTGGAAGATTGATTATGCAGTACGCTGCACAAAACATTATTCCAATTACTTTAGAGTTAGGCGGAAAATCCCCTAATATTTTCTTTGAAGACATCATGGAAAAAGATGATGATTTCTTTGATAAGTGTATTGAGGGTTTTGTAATGTTCAATCTTAACCAAGGTGAGGTATGTACTTGTCCGAGTAGAGCTTTAATACAAGAGTCTATCTATGATAAATTCATGGAAAGAGCTATTGCTAGAACAAAAGCTGTTGTTCAAGACAATCCTTTAAAAATGGAAACCATGATTGGAGCTCAAGCATCTGTAGAGCAAATGGAGAAGATTAAATCTTATCTTGAGCTTGGAAAAAAAGAGGGTGCTAAGGTTCTTACAGGAGGAAGTGCTGCTAAACTTAATAGTGGATTGGAAAAAGGTAATTATATTCAACCAACTATTTTTGAAGCTAATAACAGCATGCGAATTTCTCAAGAAGAGATCTTTGGACCTGTTGTATCTGTAATTAAATTTAAAGATGAAGCAGAGGCATTGAAAATTGCTAATGATACTCTTTATGGTTTAGGCGCAGCTGTGTGGACTAGAAATGGTAATATAGCTCACAGAATGGGTAGAGCAATACAAGCAGGGATAGTATGGACTAATTGCTATCACGCTTATCCAGCTCACTCTCCATTTGGTGGTTACAAACAATCTGGAGTTGGAAGAGAAACTCACAAAATGATGCTTAATCATTACAGACAGAATAAGAATCTCCACGTTTCTTATGCTGAGAAAAAATTAGGCTTCTTTTAATTAAATAATATATACTGGTCCATGATTCGATATCATGGGCCAGAGAAAAAATATGAAAGTATCTGCAACACATTCGGCATTAAACTTACTATCGGAATTAAAAAAGAAATATGGAGAAAAATTGATGTTTCATCAATCAGGGGGTTGTTGTGACGGAAGTGCACCAATGTGTTTTCAAGAAGGAGAATTTCCGCTAGGTGACAACGATATAAAACTTGGTGAAATAGGCGGAGTTCCTTTTTATATGAATGGTGATCAGTATGAAAAATGGAAACATACAGATCTTACAATAGACGCTGTAGAGGGAATTGGAGGCATGTTTTCATTAGACAATGGAACGGGAAGAAGATTTTTAACAAAATCCGAAATATGTCTTGTAGTGGATAACGAAAATCCAAATCATTAAAAAAAAGTAAAACATTAATGTCGGTCTTTCTGAGCTCACAAAAAATAATTAAAGATTGGATAGATTATAATGATCATATGAACGTATCTTATTATCTACTGATTTTTGATAAATATGGCGCTGATACTTTAAATAGCATATTCAAAATGGGAGAACACTCAGCAAAAACAACTGGCAAAAGTACTATGATCGTTGAGTCAAATATTACCTACAATCAAGAACTCAAACTTGGTGATGAGGTAGATGTTAACCTAGTTTATTTTGACCATGATAAGAAAAGACTACAATATAAAATGGAGATGGTTCACAAAGAAAAAAAGTTTCTTGCATCAACTATAGAAGTTTTAGCTTTATATGTTGATCTAAACAGTAGAAAAGTATCTGAATTTGAAGATGAAAAAGTAAAGATTATGGACGATTATATCAAAGAGAATTCTTCAAAATTTACAAATGACGATCTTAAGTTTTCTTCAAAACTAAAAAAAAAATAATATAACTCCCAGTCCGCAACTGGAAGTTATACCAAAAATTATTGACCCGGTGCTTTGTAACCGATCTTACTTGCTTTAGTTGTAGCTTTTGTAAAATCAATTGCCTCAAGTATTGTCAAGTTTTTTACAGCACCTGATGCTTCAACAACTAATTTAATTGCAGCAAAATCATCAAAGCTTGGAACATCAGTAACAACTACAAAATCATAAGAGCCTCTTACAATATCCATGCTATGCATTGTTCCACCCATAGCTTTTGTTAATTGTTCTACAACTGCTTTTCTATCACTCGTTGGATCTTTTAAAAATCCTTGAAAAGCTTTTTCAGTGTAATTTCCCATTATATATGCTTTCATATTGAACTCCTTTTTTTTTAAAAATAGTATCATCTAATTAGAGATTATTAATGTGTAAAAATTACATAGTAGACACACCCTATAGTAATGCTAAATTGAACTTATGTACGAAAAATTCGGGCAATACATTGATGGTAAATGGCAAAAATCATCAGATGAGGGAACTTACGAAGTAATCAATCCTGCAAATGAAGAAGTTTTGGGAAAAGCCTCAAAAGCTACAACTCAGGATGTTGAAAGAGCATTAAAGTCTGCTGCAAAAGGATTAGAAGTTTGGAAAAAAACTGCTCCATGGCAAAGATCTTATATCATTAGAAGAATTGCGGACAAAATGAGAGAGAAGCAAGATCTGCTTGCTAAGTGGATGACACTTGAAGTTGGAAAACCTTTTGCAGAAGCTAAAGGTGAAGTTAATGGTGCTGCAGATATTTTCGAATGGAATGCTGAGGAAACAAAAAGAATTTACGGACAAACTGTTGAAAGCAGGTTTGAAGACACAAGAGTTCATATTTATTATCAACCAGTTGGTGTTGTAGCAGCATTAACTCCATGGAATTTCCCCGCAGTGTTGTCTGCAAGAAAAATTTCAACGGCGCTAGCAGCTGGCTGCTCTGTAATAGTTAAGCCCGACGTAATTACACCCGGTATTGTAATGGAGATGGTTGATATATGTAACGAATGTGGTGTGCCACCAGGCGTAGTAAATCTTTTGTCAGGTGATCCACCTAGTATTGCACAACAATTAATTGCATCAGATATAGTCAAAAAAATTTCAATTACTGGATCATCAAGAGTAGGTAAAATAATATTGAAACAAGCTGCAGATAAAGTTCAAAGAGTAACAATGGAGCTATCAGGTCATTCACCTTTTATTGTATTTGATGATGCTGATATCAAAAAAGCCGCTGACATGGCAATAGCTGCTAAATTCAGAAACAATGGTCAAGTTTGTATATCTCCTAATAGATTTTATATACACGAGAGAAAAAAAGATGAATTTGTAAATTTATTTATTGAAAAAACAAAAAAATTAAAAATAGGTGATGGTATGGATCCAGCAACTCAATTAGGCCCGTTAACTACAAAAAAAAGACTTAATGAAATAGAGGAATTAGTTGAAAAAACTAAACAAGAGGGCGCAAAAGTTTTATTAGGTGGAAAAAGACCTTCAGGATTTAACAAAGGTTTTTATTATGAACCGACAGTATTTGACGAAGTAAAAGACGATTTTACGATAATGAAACAAGAACCATTTGGACCGTTAGTGCCTATGTTATCATTTAAAACTTTTGATGATGTAATTGAAAGAGCTAACAATCATGAATTAGGGTTGTGCAGTTATGTTTGTACGAATTCAATGGAAACTGCTCATCTTGCTTCAGAACAATTAGAAACTGGCTCAGTCGCTGTAAATACTCCAATGGTAGCGATTGCTGAAGCACCTTTCGGTGGGATAAAGCAAAGTGGTTATGGGCGTGAGGGCGGATCAATGGCAATTAAAGATTACCTTAATATAAAATATACACATCTTGGCATCAAAGGTTAATTAATGAAATTTTTAAGGGTTGGTGAGCGTGGTAATGAAATACCCGCAATTCTTGATGACAAAAATAATATTCGGAATTTATCGAATATTTTTAAAGATTTAACACCGGAAAATTTAAATTTTGAAAATTTAGATAAAATAAAAAATTTTGATATTAATTCTCTTCCACTTTTGGATCAAAATCAAAGAATAGGATCTTGTGTTATCAAACCAGCAAATTTTTTCGCAATTGGTTTAAATTATAAAGCTCATGCTGCTGAGACAAATTCGAACACTCCCAAAGAACCAATAGTTTTTAATAAGTCGCCAAATTGTATAGTTGGACCTAATGATGACATAGTCATACCTAAGTTTTCAAAGTCTTTAGATCATGAGGTTGAAATTGCAATAGTTATTGGAAAAAAAGCTAAGTATGTAAAAGAGGAAGAAGCACAAGATTACATTATTGGTTATTGTATTTGTAATGATATTAGTGAGAGAGAATGGCAAAAAGATAGAGGTGGTCAATGGGTTAAAGGAAAATCTGGGGATACATTTGGACCTTTAGGACCATATCTTGTAACTAAAGATGAAATAAGAGATCCATCAAATCTAAATTTGACTTTAGATCTCAAT
The DNA here is from genome assembly GCA_902540235.1 of uncultured Pelagibacteraceae bacterium. GTDB lineage: Bacteria > Pseudomonadota > Alphaproteobacteria > Pelagibacterales > Pelagibacteraceae > Pelagibacter. The sequence goes on along the minus strand of CACBLI010000002.1, from coordinate 68,612 downwards.
GGGAAAAGAAGACAGACTGGGAATACAAGTTTAATGATATTTAATTTTAATTTTTTAATATCTCATATTAGTCAATTTATAACTTTAATGCCAGGAGATGTTATTACAACAGGCACACCTGCAGGAGTAGGAATGGGGATGACACCACCCGATTACCTAAAGGATGGAGATGAGATGATTTTGAAAGTTGATAACTTAGGTGAACAAAAGTTAAAAGTGGTTAAAGAAAAATAATGACAGAACTATTTATTGCACTTGGAGCTGGTTTGATAAGTTTTTTATCTCCGTGTGTATTACCATTAATTCCCGGGTACATCTCCTATATTTCAGGTAGTTCATTAAATGAGTTATTAGAGAAAAAAAATGTCAATTTAATTCCGATCATTTTATTTACTTTTGGTTTTTCAATTGTTTTTATTATTTTTGGAGCCGCCTCAACTTTTTTAGGACGAATGTTATTGCAAAATTCATATGAACTTAGAATAGCAGCTGGTTTAGTAATAATTCTTTTTTCACTTCATATAATTGGAATTATCAATCTTAAATTTTTAAATTATGAAAAAAGAATACAAACAAATTCAAATAATCGTTTTTATAGCCCAATTCTAATTGGTATGGCATTTGCTTTTGGTTGGACACCTTGTATAGGTCCAATTTTAGGATCAATCTTGGTTTTAGCTGCAACTGAGGAAAGTGTTAACAGAGGAATTTCACTTTTAATCTTTTACTCATTTGGTTTGGCAGTACCATTTGTTCTGTCTGGCTATTTGATTCAAAAGTTTCTAATATTTTCAAAGAATTTTAAAAAGAATATTAATTTAGTCTCTAAATCTGGTGGAATTATACTATTAATTACAGGAATTTTAATATTAACTAATCAATTACAAGCTTTAGGATACTACTTATTAAATGTATTACCCTTTTTACAAAATTTTGGATAATTATAATTATGAAAATATATCAAATAGATTCAAGTGCTAGAAAAGAGGGATCGACCTCTAGAGCACTGGCAAAGAAACTTTTAGATAAAATAAAAAAACCTGATGACGAAGTTGTGTACAGAGATTTAGATGATGAGATGGTTTTTGTATCTGGATTAACCGAGTCAGGGATGAAGATTGAAGAGAAAGATCAAACTGAACATCATAAAAAAATGTTTGAATTATCGGATAAACTTGTAAAAGAGCTTAAAGAAAGTGATGTCATTATAATATCAGCACCAATATATAACTATGGTCCTCCTGCAACCCTAAAAGCTTGGTCTGATCTTGTAGCAAGAATAGGTGAAACGTTTAAATTTAAAGAAAATGGGAGAAGAGAGGGTTTGTTAAGAAATAAAAGAGCTTATTTAGTCATAACTTCAGGAGGCACAAAATTAAATAGTAAAGAGGATTTTTTAACACCGTGGTTAAAGTTTATTTTAAATTTTTTCGGTATAGAAAAGGTCGATATTATTAGCGCTGATCAAATGGCTTTGGATTATGAAAAGTCAATTAGAGATGCAGAAACTCAAATATCAAATATAAAGTAGATCTTAAAAATGATTGATAGAGAAACTGAAAAAAAATTTTTAGAAGCTGAAAAATATCGTGCTGATAGAGAATTTGAAAAAGCTATAGATATATTCAATGAAATTTTAGAGCAATTTCCAAAACTTCCACCTGCACTTCACAACTTAGCTATATGCTACACTGAGCTAAAAAAAATAGAAGAGGCTGAGAAGTGCTATATCAAGTGTTTAGAAATCGAACCTGTTTCAATATTATCTGTCAATAATTTGGGAAAACTTTACTACAGTACTGGACAATTTAAAAAAGCTTTGCCAATACTGGAAAAATCATTGCTTATGAAGGAGGATCAAGAAACGGTTATTGAGGTATTTGCTCAATGTTTATTTGAGCTTAATCTAACAAAGGCTGTAGATACTTTTTGTGCAAGAGCAATTAAAAAATTTCCACAAAATAAAAATTTGAAAACTTTTTATGGAAAAAATCTTTTAAGATTAAACAGACATAGTGAGGGACAAAAATATTTGAATGAAAGTACAGGTATGATAGAGTTTGGTGAAAAAGATTTTAAAATAGATTAATAAATGAAAAGATTAGAAATTAAGAATAACCTCAGTCCAAACTTTATTGGGAATTGGAATTTAGAAAATAAAGAATTGTGCAAAGAAATTATTGATTTTTTTGAAAATAATTCTGATCTCCACATTAAAGGTACTACAGGTGGCGGTGTCGATGAGAGTATAAAAAAGTCAACCGACATAACTATTAAACCAGAAAATCTTAAAGATGAAAAGTACAAAGTGTTCAATAAGTATTTTGAAAATCTATATCAATGTTTTACTGATTATAAGGAACAATACGATTTTTTGAAAACCTTTGTAAAGAAAATTCACATTGGTCCTTTCAATATTCAAAAATATCTTCCAGGTGGTCATTTTGGGCGCCTTCACGCTGAAAGAACCGATATGGCACACATTCATCGAATATTTGCTTGGATGACCTATCTAAATGATGTTGATGATGGAGGTACAACAGATTTTGATTATTATAATGTTAAAGTAAAGCCAGAAACTGGAAAAACATTAATTTGGCCAGCTGAATGGACACATGCACATCGAGGGAGTGTTCTTAATGGGGGAGAAAAATATATTATTACTGGTTGGCTTCACTTTACAGATTAAATTTTCTTTTTAGGTGTTTTAGTTTTCCCTCTGTACTATCGTAATCAATATAACATCCTTGCAGAAACCTGTTACCTTGATTTGCATCGTATGAAGTTCTTCCATGAAGTAACCGATGATTATCCATCATAAGTAAATCTCCAGGATTTAATTTAAATTCAATTCTATATTGACTTGAATTATAGAGCTCTGATATTTTTTTTCTCGCAGAATAAAAAAGTTCAAGTTCATTCTTTTCCATTAAAGGCACAAAGTCTAATCTTGGACTAAATCTAACTTGCTTGAACTCTCCTTTTTCGTTTAATTGTATCATCTCGGCCCAGTCTTCTAAAATAACTGATTGATCTATAAACTGAAATCTAACTTTAACATCAGTAAGAATATTGTAATAATCCTGGAAATCTTTTTTGAGTTTTTCTGTCACAGTATATCCATCTACTAAAGTGGAAAGGCCTCCATTAACCTCGTTTTCAATACAATGGAGCATTTGTATACATGGTACAGGATTTCTATAAGGGTTGTCTGTGTGTGGTGCTAAAGCTAATGAAGTATAAGCTAAATCGCTTGGATTTGGTTTTGATTTAACATTAAAAAATTCCCCAAAATTTGTTCTTCTTATACTTCCAATAGAATTTGCAAAATTTGTAATAAAATTATTTTTAGTTGGTACATCTTTAAAAATTACAAACCCAAATTTATAAAAATCTATTAAGGCGTCATACATAACTTTTTCATTAAAAAAATTGTCTTCGAATTTAAAATTCTTAAAATTTGTAAAAGACGAATCCCATTCAACTTTTTTAATTTTTTTAATCTCATCTTCATTACTAAATTCTCTTAAGATATTTTGAACTGCAAATTTTGTGTAAGCGCCATCATTAAAAGTAATTTCTATAAATTGATCTGACAGATTAAGAGAGTTTATCTTAATATCTTCCTCTAATTTTGTCGGGTCAAATAACCTTTGCTGTGTAGCCTCATCTATGAAACTTTCACCGTTTACTCTTTCTCTAAACCAAAATGGATGAATCTCTTTCTTCTGACCCTCGTTTTCAAAAAATATCTTATTATTTTTTAATTCTATTTTCATAGCTAAATTGATGATTATTTAAAATTTTACTTTAATCAATAGTAATAAAATAGTATTAGTCCTTTGTGTCAAAGTTGAATTCTTCAAATTATAAAGTTTTTTCTAAATTTCTAAATGATTTAGCCAAGAAACTTACCAAATATTATTATTTGAGATTAAACAAACCTTTCAAGGTTTCCAATAAGGAAAAAGGTAAAGGTTACGATCCAGTTACAAGTGCTGACAAGTCTTTCGAAAAATTTATTAGAAAAGAAATATTAAAAAAATTTCCCAAACACCAAATTAAAGGAGAAGAATTTGGACAGAAGAAAAATAAAAGTGATTTTACTTGGGTTATTGATCCAATTGATGGAACGAGATCATTTGTTATAGGAAATCCAACTTGGAGTAATTTAATTTCTTTAAACTACAAAGGTTATCCAGTTTTGGGTCTCGCCAATTTTCCAATTCTTAGAAAATATTATTATAATTCTTCTCCAAAGTCTGCTTTTGTAGTTGAGGATAATAAAAAAAGAAAAATTAAAGTTAACTACAAAGCAAAATTTTCAAATGTTAAATTATCCGCCGCATTTCATGGCACTATCTCTCTTAATCAACAAAAGAAAATTCCAAAAATATTAAAGATGATGCAATTTCCTTGTGCTGATGCATTAAGTTATTCTCATTTTGCAGAAGGAAAAATTGATGTCGTAATTCAATGCGCTAATAAAATTTGGGATATACATCCATTAATACCAATCATCGAAGCTGCAGGTGGTGTAGTTTCAAATTGGAAAAATGAAAGTGCTGTTAAGGCTGGAAATATTCTTGTGAGTGCCAATAGAAGCATGCACAATAAATTTTTAAAAATTCTTAAGCCTATCTCTAAGTAGTCTTACCAAGAGTATTTAACAATACTACACCGATAATAATTAAAATTATTCCAATAATTCCATATAGGTTAGGGATTTGATTATATTTAAATATGCCAAACAACGTAACAGCCGTGATTGTTAATCCTCCATATGTTGCATAGGAAAAACCAACTGGAATAATATTCATAGCCCTAGATAAACAAAATATACAAACAATTATAGAAACTATACAAAAAATAGTTGGACCAATATTAGTAAAACCATTTGTAGATTTTAAAAAACCATTAGAAGTTATTCCAAGAATAATAGCCAATAGAAGAAATATATATCCCGATAAATTACTCACAATCAAACCTATGACTATTTAGTAATTTTATCTACCAATTTTTTAATTGGTGGACCAAGTATTAATGCTGCAATTATAGCTATAGGTAAACTGACCACCCATGCTTTTAAGAATCTATTAATATAATCTTTATCCATACCAGTATTAATATATGTGATAATTAGAGTCATTAATAAACTCATACCAAAACCCATAATTAAAATAAAAATAAAATCAAAGTATTTTTTAGGAAACATTATTTTTTAAAGAACTTGATTGCATCTTCCATTCTATCATCACCCCAAAATATTTCATTGTTAATAACGAAAGTTGGACTACCAAAGATTTTATTCTCTCTTGCAGAATTTGTATTAGCTAGGTATTTATCTTCAATTAATTTTGTTTTTGCCTCAGAAATTATATCATCTTTGTTCATTTTTAATTCTTTACATATCTCAGAAATACTTGGTTCTATAGCTGGTTCCTTTCCTTCTTGAAACCACTTTTTATAAGTCAGTCTAACATAATTTATACCCCATCCCTTATCCAATCCAAGAATCGCAATTTGATTTGCTAAATCAAATTCAGATAATGGGTAAGGTACAGGTGTTTTTGCAAAAAAACCATAACCTTCAGCTCGTCTTTCAATATCTCTCCACATGTAATTTACCTTATTAAGCTTCTCCTTTGGAAATGGAATGTTATTCATTTCTTTCATGATTGCCCGAACACTAAATGGTTTCCAATTAAAATGAACTTGATGTTTTTTTTCGACATCTAGTATTCTAGTGACAGCTAAATAAGTATAAGTGCTTCCAATTGAAAAATAAAAATCAATCATTTACTCTTATTTTGACATAGGAGTTGCACCAGTTTCTAAACTTATAATTTTTCCATCTTTATATTTATAAACTGCCATCACCGCTTCAATGTTTCCATCATTAAATTTAACAAATGAATGATGCACACCCACTTCATTATTTTCATAAATAATTCTCACTTTTTCTTGATTTATATCACCACTCATTGCCCATTTAACAACATCAGCTTTTCCTAAAGAGTTTCCAGATTTATGCATTGTGAACTTGAAGTCATCATGTAAAAGCTCATTCATAGTTGCTTCATCCTTCTTGTCTATTGCATCAGTATATCTTTTTAATATCGACATTTTATACTCCTTTAATTATTATTCCGTTACCAACTGAGTTTTCTAAACGGATTTGTTTTACTGGCTTATACTCATCAGAGTTATACCATTCTAAAGCTTTTTCATAACTTGGAAACTTAATTACCACTGTTCTAGGATATGTCCAGGTTCCCTCTAATACTTTAGTTTCACCACCTCTAACAATATATTCACCACCAAATTTCTCAGCAATCGGCTTAACTTTTTCTACGTATTCTTTATATTCCTCTGATTTTTTTATATCTATGTTGAATATCGCAAATCCAGACATTAAGTATAAATTCTATCAGATAGACCATAAATTAGGATTGCACTCATAACTGTAAATACAAAGGGTGCAATAATCCCTTCATTTGTGGTTTTCTCGTTCACTCCTGTTTTATTAATTTTAATCGAATAGAAATTACATAGAAAAATACATAAATTATTAATAAAAACTAAATTTAAAAATCCCCAGGTATTTTCTAAACCTCCAGGCCTAATAAAAGCTACATAGATAGACATTAAAAAAACAGCAAGCATAAATGCTCCTGCCATTCTAATCATTATTGCGCCACTAGGATCTATACCAAATCTTCCCATGAAGCTTTTAGTACCAAAAATGGTTTGAAATGCGTAAACACCAACTCCAATAAAATGAACTAAGTAAATTATTAAATAAAACACTCCATTAAATTTTTCTATCATTTTATCTCCTAGTCGTTAAATACCATTCTCATTTCATCCTGGATAGTGCCTTCTTTAAAAACACCCTTCATTTTTTTTTGAAGTTCAATAAATTCAGGATCGGCTGACATATTTGTATCATTTTCAAATGCCTTATCAGTGAACTGCTCTCCGACAAGTGTTTCTCTTACGGTCCTTGGGTTTCCACCAATTTGAAATGAAAAGTAAACTTCATGATCTGGATAATGTTTTTTTCTAATTTTTGCAAAGCCTTTAGAAATTTCCATAGCCTCATTAAGTTTATCGTCATAAACGCCGATGGTTCTTGTATAGATTGCTTTCATAAATTTTTCTCTTAAGCGTTATAGTCCATCACCTGGTCCGTACACTCAGTAAATTTATGAGGCTCAAAGAAATCATTCATTTGACCTAATTGATTATTGATATCCGCTTCACTGTTAGCTTTCCACCAACAAAACATTTGCATTGTATCACCTGGAGTGTTCCAAGTCATTTGACATGCTGCCTTATCGCTTGTCATTGATTTAACAATATCTTCCATTTTCATTGAAGCTACTGTTTCACTAAATTTTGCTTTCATTTCTTTCGATTTGAAAGTGTGAGTTACCATGTAATTTTTCATTTTTTTCCTTTCAATTATTTTGCTTTGGTCAAGTGATAAACTGAGTAACTGTCTAATACTGCTGACATAATAGGTTTTGATACTTCAGTCCCCTCTATAAATTTATATAGAGCTGCTTCGTCAGTGCAAAAAATCTTAAACATAACAGTGCTTTTATCTGGTGTTACTGTTCCAATTGTTTTTTCCACTACTGCAACCTTTGCTCTTTCTGCTAAACCTTCAGGTGATTGCATAAAACCCATAAATTTTTCAAACATACCCTCTTTTAATTTAGCTACCACTAACATTTCTTTTTCCATATTTTTCTCCTTAATACAAAGTTTGAACCACTTTTTTCACTCTTTCAGCTCCATTAGGAACTAAAGCCTCAACAAAGGTATGACATTTGTCAGTTTTAGCTTTGTCATATTTTGAACCGTAATGTTTATCTACTGCTTTATTCACTTCATCATCCCACTCTTTTTCTGGTATACCTATTTCTAATGCATAAGTTTTTAAAACTTTTACAGTTGAAATAGATTTTTCTTTCATCCCGTATTCAAATTTTTCACCTGATGGCAAAAAATAGTTGGCCATATAAATTCCAACACAATCCAAAGCTTTTGATCTGTCACTTTTACTCATTTCTGCATTAGCAGAGGTAAAAATAAAAAAAACTAGAGTTGTTATTAACATTCTCATAAATATCCTAACGTTATTAAATTATATCTCAAAAATGTAACTGTTTTGTCACATGCCTGGTATGCGATATTATAACCAGCTTGGAAAAGGTAAGTTTTTTTCTTTTAAAAAAGTTTTATTAAACATCTTAGAGTTGTATTTGTCTGATCTATCACAAAGAATAGTTACAATAGTTTTTCCTGGACCTATTTCTTTACCAAGTCTTATTGCTCCAGCAATATTTATTCCACAACTAGTCCCTAAGCTTAAACCCTCATTTTGAATTAAATCATAAAGTATAGGTAAAGCCTCATGGTCATCAATAGAGTAAGCACCATCAATTTTTGCATTTTCAAAATTTTTAGTTACTCTACTTGATCCAATTCCTTCAGTGATTGAATTACCCTCAGATTTTAATTCACCGTGTTTAACATAGTTATAAAGTGAGGACCCTTTTGGATCTGATAAATAAATTTTGACATCTTTATTTTTTTCTTTAAGTGCATTGCTGACACCTGAAATAGTTCCACCCGTTCCTGATGAACATACAAAGCCATCTACTTTACCCTCAGTTTGTTCCCATATCTCTTTTCCGGTACCTTCATAATGTCCCTTAGCATTTGCAGTATTATCAAATTGATTTGCCCAAACTACTCCGTTATTATTTGTTGGCCTCAATTCATCCGCAAGTCTAGCTGCAACTTTCACAAAATTATTATCATCTTTGTAAGGTTTAGCAGGCACCAGTCTTAATTCTGCTCCAAGATTTCTCAATGTATCTTTCTTTTCTTGAGTTTGATTATCATTCATTACAATTATTGTTTTGTAGCCAAGAGAATTACCTAATAGTCCTAGACCTATTCCAGTATTACCAGCAGTTCCCTCAACAATTATACCACCTTTTGATATTAACTTTTTTTCTTGAGCATCTTTTATTAAAGCTAATGCAGCTCTATCTTTTACAGAACCACCTGGATTTAAAAATTCAGCTTTACCATAAATATTACATCCAGTTATTTCTGAGGCTGCTCTTAATTTAATTAAAGGTGTATTTCCAATACCTGAGGTAAAATCTTCTTGATTATTTTTCATTATCAATTTCTTTAGTATCCTCTGTTACAGCATAAGGTTTGAATTCATTTGATGATGTACCAACATTTCTTGCCGGTATACCTATCATTACTGCATTGTTAGGAACATCTTTTGTTACTACTGCATTAGCACCAATCTTTGCATTTTCACCAATAACAACAGGTCCTAGTATTTGCGCACCTGATCCGACTACTACATTATCCATAAGTGTTGGGTGTCTTTTTATTTGTCTTTGGCTATCTGAATTTATACTTGGTGAAATACCACCAAGAGTAACCATATGGTAAATTGTAACGTTATCTCCAATCTCAGATGTTTCCCCAATCACCACTCCCATACCGTGATCAATAAATAAATTTTTTCCAATTTGCGCTTTCGGATGGATTTCTATACCAGTTAAAAATCTAGAGAGTTGAGAGATTACTCTTGCTACTAAATCAAATTTTGCCTTAGCAAAAAAATTAGCTATTTTATGAAAAAATATAGCTTTTACTCCTGGATAAGTAAGTATTAAACTTAACTTTGATTTTGCAGCAGGATCTCTATCAATTATGGATTGTAAATATTCATTCATAATGAGGCTATATAGTTGTTTTTTGTTAAATTTAAACCTTATTAACTTGATGTAATGTCACTCTTTTCGATATTTATAAGGTATTACAAAAGTTTGCATAGCATATCAATCTTGCATATAATTTTTGAATTAAAATAGGAGGTTTAATGAGTTTAAAAATAAATAGTGTGGCTCCAGATTTTAAAGCAAAGACACAAATTGGTGATATATCTTTTCATGAGTGGCTAGGAGATAGTTGGGGGGTGTTGTTTTCGCATCCAAAAGATTTCACTCCAGTATGCACAACTGAACTGGGTTCTTTAGCAAAAATGAAACCTGAATTTGATAAAAGAAATGTAAAAGTTATCGGCTTGAGTGTTGATCCAGTATCTGACCATGTTAAATGGTTAGAGGATATAAAGGATGTTACAGGAAACAAACCTAGCTATCCAATTATAGCAGATGAAAATTTAGAGGTTGCAAAACTTTATAATATGCTTGAGGGAGACGCTGGAGTTACTTCAATGGGAAGAACAGCAGTTGATAATCAAACAGTTCGAACAGTCTTTATAATTAGACCTGACAAAAGAATTGGTCTTTTTTTAACTTACCCAATGGCAACTGGAAGAAACTTTATGGAGCTTTTAAGAACAATAGACTCTATGCAATTAACAGCAAAACATAAAGTTGCAACACCAGCAGATTGGAAAAAGGGCGAGGAAGTAATTATTGTTCCAGCAGTGAAGGATGATGAGGCTAAGAAATTGTTTCCAGATGGTTGGAATGCAGTTAAGCCGTACTTGAGAAAAGTTCCAGATCCTTCAAAATAGATTGAATAAGAAAGATTTAGACCAGCAATCTCAGCATTGGGAAAATAGCTTCTCAAGTAAGCCTGAGATGTTTGGTTTAGACCCTAGCGAGTCTGCCAGACACGCAAAAGAAATATTTGAAAATCAAAAAGTAAACATTTTTTTTAAAAGAAAAAAAATTGACATTCTTGAGTTAGGTGCTGGTTTAGGTAGAGACACAACTTATCTTGCGGCAAATTCAAATTTAATTCAAGTTACAGCATTAGATTACAGTTCTGAGGCAATAAAAAATATTAATAAAAAAAAAATAGAGAATTATTCTGATCCTATAATGGCTGATGGTAGATCTGCTGCAGATAAAATTACTACAAAAGTTTGGGATGTACGTAATGGTATTCCTTATAAGGATAATTCTTTTGATGGATGTTATTCACACATGCTTTACTGTATGGCCTTGACTACTTCAGAAATTATTAAATTAAATAAAGAAGTTCATAGAATTTTGAAACCTGGTGGAATCAATATATTCACTGTTAGACATACTGGAGACGGTGATTATAAAAAAGGAAGACATATTGGCGAAGATTTATACGAAAGTGATGGATTTATTGTTCATTTTTTTAATAAAGAAAAAATAAATCAAATTTCCAAAGGATTTGAAATTGAGGATATTTTTGAATTACATGAAGGAAGTTTTCCGAGAAAACTTTTTGTAGTTACTCAAAGAAAAAAAAGAATATGGAATTTTTAATTCTGGGCTTTTTTACTGGATTAAGTTTGATCCTCGCTATAGGCGCCCAAAATATTTTTGTCATTGAACAGGGATTAAAGAAACAATACGTATTTCTAGTTTGTTTAGTTTGTTCAGTTTCTGACTTCTTATTGATTTTTCTCGGAATTTTATTATTTCATTATTTTCAACAATATTTCAGTGCATCTATAGAGTTATTACTAAATGTTCTTTTAATAATCTTTTTGATTTATTTTATTTATTCAAAAATCAGAACTATTCGAACAAATATAAATTTATCTACCACCTTAGAAGAAACTTCCTTGTCTGAGGTTTTATTTAAGACACTAGGTTTTACCTATCTCAATGCTCACGTTTATTCAGATACAGTTTTTTTTCTAGGTAATTTTTCAAAAAATTTTTTAATTAAAGAAAAAGTTTTTTTTGGTATTGGTGCTTCAATAGCATCTTTAATTTTTTTCTTCTTAATTGGTTATTTATCAAATTATTTCTCAAAATTTGCTCAAAGAAAAAATACTTGGAAATACATTAATATATTTGTGATTGGTTTTATGTCGATGGTAATAATTTACGTAGTTAAACAAAGTTTAAGTTTTCTTTAAAAAATAACAATTTTCATTAACAATTATAGCGCATTTAAAAAGTATAATTAGTAATTATCTTAATCTCATATGAACAATTTAAATGCACATTTTCAACCAAAAAATTTAAGCGATAAGATCGCTTTATATTTTACAAAATTTTTAAGGTTGTTAGCAGATACTTTTTTTAAAAAAAGATATGGTCACAGAGCAGTTGTACTTGAGACTGTGGCTGCTGTCCCAGGTATGGTAGCAGGAATGTTATTACACTTAAAATCATTAAGAAAAATTGAAGATGATAAAGGATGGATAAAAACCCTTTTGGATGAAGCTGAAAATGAAAGAATGCACTTAATGACTTTTATTCATGTGGCTAAACCAACAGCTGTAGAGAGATTTATAATAATGGTTGCGCAATTTATTTTTATTTTAACCTATGCAATTATATATCTGGCCTCTCAAAGAACTGCTCACAGAATCGTCGGATATTTCGAGGAAGAAGCTGTAATTAGCTATACTGAATATCTAAATGAACTTGAAGCTGGAACTATTCCAGATCAACCAGCTCCTTTGATTGCGATTAATTATTGGAATTTACCTCTTCATGCAACTTTAAAAGATGTAGTTAGAGTGATTAGAGATGATGAAGCTGGACATAGAGATGTAAACCATAAATTTGCTGATTTAATTAATTTAAAAAAATCAAAACTAGATTATAAGAAAAGAAGAATTAAAGAAAAAAAGACTGAGGAAATTTTAAACTAAATTCTGGTAGAAATGGTATCACGAAGAAATTTGATAAAATTATTAGGTTTTTCTTACCTCTTATTCTTATCTTTACCTTACAAAATTTTATATTCGGCAACAAAAAAAATAATAAATCCAAATCTTTCAAAAGTTCAAAAAGATATAATGTTTAATGAGGGTACAGAAAGACCTTTTACGAGTGATCTTCTTAAGGAAAATAGAAAAGGTTTTTACCATTGTGCTAATTGCGGGGCTAAATTATTTTCATCAACCGCTAAATTTGATAGTGGTACAGGCTGGCCTTCCTTTTCAGAGGCTCTTCCTGGTGCCTTTAAAACTAAAATAGATTATTCTTATGGAATGAAAAGAGTTGAATATCATTGTGCAAACTGTGGTGCGCATCATGGTCATGTTTTTTTAGACGGTCCAAGTGCCACTGGAAAAAGATTTTGCAATAATGGATTGTGTTTAATTTTTAAACCTGAAAATTAATCTTTTTAAACATTATTCGTTTGAATATCCGTACTTACGCAACCTGGCATCACCAGTTCTTGCATGAGCTTCCATGCCTTCGTATCTTGAAATCCTTGCAGCAGCAGAGCCAACTTCTTTCGTTGACTCTTTTGTCATTCTTTGAAAACTCAATGTTTTAATAAACTTACCAACAAACAACCCACCTGTATATTTTCCTGCACCTTTAGTTGGTAAAATATGATTGGTTCCTGAACATTTATCACCATAAGCAACAGTTGTTTCTTCTCCAATAAACAATGAACCGTAATTTTTTAATCTCTTATGAAACCATTCAAGATTTTTTGTTTGAATTTCTAAATGCTCAGGTGCATAGTCATCACTTACCTTAACAATTTCTTCATCTGTATCACACAAAATAACTTCACCGTAATCTCTCCAAGCAGCCTCAGCACTTAATCTTGGAACCTCTGGAAGTTTTTCTATTAATTCTGGAACTCGTTTCATTACTTCTTCTGCAAGTTTTTGGCTAGTGGTGTATAGCCAACATGGTGAATTATAACCATGTTCAGCCTGACCAACTAAATCTACAGCAACAATCTCTGGATCTGCTGTTTCATCTGCAATAATTCCAATTTCTGTTGGGCCCGCGAATAAATCTATACCTACTTTTCCAAATAAAATTCTTTTAGCTTCAGCTACAAATTGATTTCCAGGACCAACTAAAATATCAGCTGGAGCGTTTCCAAACATTCCATATGTCATTGCAGCAATAGCTGGTACACCACCAAGATTTAAAATTATATCCGCTCCACATAAATTCGCTGTATAAATAATAGAAGGGTGGGCACCAACTCCCTCTTTCGGCGGACTACATGCAATAATATTTTTAACACCTGCAACTTTTGCAGTTGTAACACTCATTACCGCAGATGCGATGTGAGCGTATCTTCCACCTGGTATGTAACAACCAGCAGTATTTACAGGGACTAATTTTTGACCCGCATATAAACCATCTGATAATTCAACTTCAAAATCTTTTCCATAATTTGCAAGTTGAGCTTCTGCAAATTTTCGAACCCTATCGTATGAAAATTTAATATCATCTTTAGTTTTTTGGTCTAAGTTTTTATTTATTTCTTCTATTTTTTCTTTTGAAACAACTATTTCACCATCATATTTATCAAATTTTTTTGTTAATTCTTTACATCCATCTTCTTTAGATTTTTCAAGTTCTTTTAAAAGATTTTGTACTATATCTTTTGTTTTAGTGTCATCTGTGGATGCTGTTTTGGAAGCTTTTTTTAGATATTTAATTGTCATATTTTAAATTTATATTGTTTTATTAATCTAATGCAACAACAGCTGCAGCAATTGATGCTAATCTTGCCGGGGCTTCATCAGATCTACTTGTAATAACAACTGGTACTTTACCCCCAACAACAACACCAGCTGCACAGGCACCACAAAAGTAGATTAGCATTTTTACTAAACCATTTCCTGTTTCGACACTTGGTACCAGTAGCACATCTGCCATACCAGCTACAGTATTTTGTATTCCTTTAATAGCTGCGGATTTTTTGGAGATACTATTGTCAAATGCAAGTGGACCAAAGACATCAGCATTTAAATTTTCTTTTTTTGCAATTTTAGTTAATTCCTCAGCTTCTTTGGAACTTGGCACGCTATCTAAAACTTCCTCTGTTGCAGACAATATTGCTACTTTAGGTCTTTCGATACCAATCCTTTGAGAAAAATTAACAACATTTTTAAGAATGTGTAACTTGGTTTTCACATTAGGTAAAACATTTAATGCTCCATCTGTAATTATCAAAGGCTTGTCGTCTTTTTCCAAAGTCATGTGCCAAATGTGACTTAATCTGGTTTTTCCTAGTAAATTATATTCTCTCTTCAAAACTTCTTTCATAAGAACATCAGTATGTATATGCCCTTTTACAATAATTCTAATTTTTTGCTCACTAGCTAATTTTGCGGCAATCGTTGCAGTGTTATTTTCAACAGGTTCATGAATGATTTCGTAATTTGAAATATCCCATTTAAGATCCTGTGCACATTTTACTATTTCTTTCTCGTCACCAATAAATATTGGTTCAATAAGATTTTCTTTAACTGCATCCTGTATTGACTGCATAGGCAAAGGTTTTCCTGCATTCACAATACCAGCTTTAATACCTTTCTTTTTGTGAGCAACATTTAGCAAGTTATCTGGACAAATAATTTCTTTATTCGAAAGCATTTTCAATTTTTTAATATTTTTAAATCTTTTTCTAGAATTTTTGATATTTTAATTTCTTTTTTTAAGTTCATTTTAAACCTTTTATATTTATTTTGGCCAGGATACATTATTTCTTTTACTCCTTTAATTTTAGGCAACCTTTTTATTGTTCTAATATTATCTTTAATTCTGGAGTTGTAATTTTTGACAAATAAGTTTGTTTTAAATGTGATAAATAAATGTCCAACGTTTTGGGGACCTGAAAAGTCATCAAAAGGATCTTTTACTTTTCCAGCATGATTTCCACCTGTTAATACGCCACTTAAAATATCAACCATCCATGCTAAACCTGAACCTCTAAAACTCGCAATAGGCAATTGAACTCCATAGAGCGCTTTTTTTGCATCTGTTGTTGGTTTACCAAATTTGTCCAATGCAACACCTTTAGGTAATTTTTGATTATTCTTTGCTGCAAACCTTACTTTACCTCTATTGATCATTGACATAGAAGTGTCTAATATAAATGGTACTTTCGAACCTGTAGGAGAGCCAAAACAAACAGGATTTGTTCCAAACAAACTTTTTTTAGCACCATGAGGAGCGATTGCAGGAGGTGCGTTAGTATAAATCATCGTGATTAAATTTTTTTTTACGGCTTGTTCTGCATAGTAACCGGATAAGCCATAATGACCACTATTTTTAACTGCTACCAAACCTATCCCAGTTTTTTTAGCATTTTGAATTGCTTTTTTTATTGCTATGTCTGCTGCAACAAATCCAATACAATTATCAGCATCAACATGTGAAATTGATTGAGATATCTTTTTTATTTTTATTCTTGGCTTTGGATTAATAACTTTTTTAGATAGTCGTTCACAGTACATCTTTAATCTTGAAAGACCGTGCCCGTAAGCACTAACTAATTCTGCATTGATTAAGGCATTAGCTGAAATGACAGCATGGGAACTACTTAATCCATGTTTTTTTAAAATTTTTATTACTTCTTTTTTAAGATTTTCTGTTTTCAAATTAACCTTTTCCGCGCCAAGGTATTGTTTTGTCAATTATTTTTCTTAAAGTGACATCAAATAAAAGACCCAACATTCCCATTATAAAAATTGTGATCCAAATCACTTCGTATTGAAAATATTTTTTAGCGACATTTTCAACAAATCCAATTCCTGTGGTACCAGCTAAGAATTCAGCTGCTACAAGAGTTCCCCAACACATACCAACTGCAACTCTAATTCCTGTTAAAATTTCTGGTAACGAATTTGGAAAAATTACATATCTTAAAATTTGTTTTTTTGATGCTCCTAAGGAATGAGCTGCATGGATTTTTGATAGCTGAGTTCCAGATGCACCAGCTCTTGCTGAAATAATCATTATTGATAGAGAGACCATAAATAATAAAAATACTTTTCCAGTATTATCAATTCCTAAAACTGAAATAATTAAAGGAGCCCAAGCTAGTGGGGGAACTGGTCTATATAATTCTATCAGTGGATCAAAAAAACCTTTGGCAAATCTATTTAATCCCATAAACAAACCAAGAGGGACACCTATGATAATTCCAAAAACTAGTCCTAAAAATACTCTCAAAAAAGAGTCCCATATATGACCGTATGGAACAGGAACTTTAAATAATTCAAAATCTCCAGTTACTATTTTTAATACATATCCTTTAAAATTTTGTTTAACAATTCCTTCTTTAGTATGAACAGGATATTCACCCGGTAAAATATCAGCTATCCAATCAGGCAATATAAAACCAATCATTTTACTGACATCGACCATATCTATCCATAAAAGAGGAATGTCTTTATAACCAACACTTGGTTTTAACATCAGCGCAAATTTGTTAAAAGTATCTGAAGGTTTTGGCAGCCATCTACCAGAACCTTGTTCTGAACAACTTGGTCCGCTTGCAACAATTGTCCCTGCTGGAAATAAAAAGATGTCAATTAATCTTAATCCACCTTGAGCAACTTTTTGAGCATCATCAAATTTTATTATTGCATCTTGCATTTTATCTAATGCATTAGGTGGATAGATGCTTGCAAATTCAATTCTTCTTGCAATTTTTGCAATGTTTTTTGCATATGTTGATGCTAAATCTTCACTGTCTAATTCTTTTCTGTAAGATTTTATTTCATCTTTAAGTTCTTTAATCTTGAATTTAAATTGTGGATTATGATTTCTTAATTTGAAAAATTCATCACTTATCAAATTTAATTCTTGTGCTGCAGCGTCAAATTTTAAACCTCTTTTAGTAGCAGGAATTAGAGGAACTTCAATTGTATTTTCTATCGATCCTGTTCCTGCACTTACTTTAACAATACCCCATCCACCTTCTTCATCTACTGCTTTTTTTCTTTCGTTATACTCTTGCTCAGTCTCGAAAGGATAGTTAGGCTTTTGAAAATTTTCAGTGAGCAAGTTAATTTTCCCGGTAATATCATTTATTTTTTGTTTAGTTTCAATTTCAAGTAAATCTTCATTTGTTAAAAGAGGAATTAGTTGATTAGTTTTACCTATAAAGTTTGAAAGATCTGTTTTTTGTTGAGCATTTAATTCATTAGAACCTTGTATTTCCTCGAGGATTTGCTGAAGATTTTTATTTTCTTTTTTTATTTGTGAAGTGCTTTTAAATTCCCTTTCTTCAATTGGAAACTGATATTTTAATCCCAATAATGAGTCATTTACTTTTGCAACTTGGCAAAGTTCGTTAGCTGATTTAGGATAAAATCCTTTAGCAATATCCCATGAATAATATAGCCAAATTAAAAGTAGAAAACTGCTACCAACTATTACCCAATGTGTGCCGCCCCTGGCTCTTTCTGGGTTTCCAAATACTGCATCAACTTTTTCAGTTCTAATTAGTCTTCGCCCATAAAGAATACAGCCAATAACAGCAAAAAAAATTAAGAATGTTACTATTTGAGTTAACATTTAATTATCTTTCCCCATGATTTCTTCTTCCATATTCCAGATCATTTCCAGTATCTCTTCTCTTTTTTCAGAAAATTCTTTATTTTTTTTAATCTCTCGTAAATCCTCTTTTAATCCCATCGATGCAAATGGGAGATTGTATTCTTTATGTATTCTTCCTGGTCTTGGAGCCATTACATATAATCTTTCACCCAGCAACAAAGCCTCTTCAACAGAGTGAGTAATTAAGATAATTGTTTTTCCTGTCTCTTTCCAAATTTTTAATACTAAAGATTGCATTTTCTCTCTTGTTAATGCATCTAGTGCACCAAGAGGCTCATCCATTAAAATTAAATCTGGATCATTAATTAAACATCTTGCAAGAGCTACCCTTTGTTGCATACCTCCAGATAATTGATAAGTTGGAGTGTTACCAAATCCTTTTAATCCAACTATTTCTAACCATTCATCAACTTTTTTTTGAGTTTTAATTGGATCTTCATTTTTCATTCTTAATCCAAAGTTGACATTTTCAGCGACAGTCAACCATTCGAATAAAGCTCCTTGTTGAAAAACCATTCCTCTTTCAACTCCAGGGCCATCTATTTCTTTATTATTAAGAGTTATATTTCCGGAAGTTGGTCTTATAAATCCTGCAGTTATGTTTAATAAAGTTGTTTTTCCACAACCAGAAGGACCAAGAACAGTAAGCAATTCTCCTTTTTTAAGAGTAAAATTTAAATCTTTTAAAGCGTGAACTGTTTCTCCTTTAGGAGTTTTAAAAATCATATTGAGATTTTGAGAAACTAAATCACTCATAAAATTCTTTATATTTGAATTTTTTGTAAAAAAATAGGCACCAATTTATTACAATTGGCGCCTATTAAAATTTAAATTACCTTTAAATTATAAAGGTAAGAAACTAGTGTCTACATTTCCTCTTGGAGTTCCCATACCATCTAGGAACGCCTTAAGATTTCCACTTTCCATAGACTGTTTAGTCTCCTCTGGTGATAGAAATTTAAAGCCACTTAAAGTTTCTTTCATATCAGCAACTTTCATTTCAGAAGCTTTTGACATTGCATTCATGTCAGATTTACCAGCTTTATATCTAGCATTAGCCTCATGAGTTACTTCTATAAAAGTTCTAAGCATTCCAGGGTTTTCCTTCATAAATTTTGTAGTCACTGAAGTAATATCAATACCTAGGATACCAGCATCTCTTGCTTCTTGAACTGTAAGTAATCTTGATCCTACAGCAGTTGCAGCTTTGATAGAGTTACCACCAAACAAACATGCCATTACAACATCACCACTAACTAATGCAGCAGCTCCTTCTTCTGGGTCCATTTGAATGATATCCATTTTTTTTCTGTCTGCTCCAACAACTTTCATACTTTCATCAAAAACGTATTCAGCCATTGTACCTAGTGGAACAGCAACTTTTTTACCCTCTAATTCTGTTGCATTCGCTTTTGTAATTCCAGAAGCGTTAGAAGTAACACAAGTTGTTCCTCCCATTCCGTATTCCATAGCAATATCAACTAATTTAATTGGCGCTTTAGATTTAACCGCATTAATAAATGGGACTAATCCTTGTGAGTAAGAAATATCTATATCTCCTGCTAACATTGCATCAGTCATTGCACCACCATTTGTGAAATTTGTCCATTTAACCGGAACACCAAGTGCTTTAGCAAATGCTTTTTTTTGCATATCCTCTAAGTTTGGACTTGGCCATTCTAGAAAGTAAGCAACCCTTACTTCATTAGCTGCTGAATTAGCAACTGACATTGAAAGATTAAGAGCTACAAAACATCCAAGAATAAAACTTATTATTTTTTTCATTTATTCCTCTTCCTTGTTTATTTATATGTTTCAAATTTAAGATGAATTTTACCTAGATGTAAAACAAAAAAATGGTCATAATAGTCTTACAACTTTAAGTTGTGACAATTATTTTGGTGGTTAATTTTACTTAATTAGTCTAAGGATTTGATATTAAACATTTTTAAAATTTATTTATGAGCTCAGAAAAAAGAACAGCAGTCCCTAACTCACTAAACGAGCATTGGATGCCTTTTACCTCTAACAAAGATTTTAAGGAAAATCCAAAGTTGATAGTTGAAGCTAAAGGAGTTTATCTAAAAAATCATCATGGCAAAACACAAATTGATGCGAGCTCTGGATTATTTTGTAATCCATTAGGACATGGTAGAAAAGAAATTATAGAGGCAATAACAAATCAATTAAATACCCTGGATTATTGCCAACCATTTCAACAAGGATTTGGTGGTTCATTTGAATTAGCAACAAGAATTTCAAAACATACTCCAGGAAATTTAAATAAAATTTTTTATACAATTTGTGGCTCAACTGCAGTTGAAACGGCGATTAAGATCAGTATTGCATATCATAAGGCTAGAGGTGAGGGACAAAGATTTAGGTTTGTTGGAAGAGAACGTGCTTATCATGGGATGAATATAGGAGCTACGTCTGTTGGTGGAATGATCAATAATGTTAAAGCTTACGCAAGCGTTCTAATGCCAGGCGTTGTTCACATGAGACACACACATTTAGATGAACATAAATTTATATCTGGCCAACCTGAAACAGGAGCTGAGATCGCAGACGATTTAGAAAGAATTTGTACAAATTTCGGTTCAGAAAATATTGCAGCTTGTATTGTTGAACCTATCGCTGGTTCAACAGGAACTTTGGTTCCGCCAGTTGGATATTTACAAAGATTAAGAGAACTTTGTGATAAACATAAAATACTTTTAATTTTTGATGAGGTAATTACCGGCTGGGGAAGAACTGGTTCAGCATTTGGAGCTCAAGAATTTGGTGTAACACCAGATATAATGACAATGGCTAAAGCAACGACTAATGGTATTGTTCCATTTGGTGTGGTTGCTTGTAAAGAGGAAATTTATGATGCAGTGATGGATAATTCTCCAAAAGGTGCAATAGAATTATTCCATGGATATACTTATTCAGGAATACCTGTTTCAGTAGCAGCAGCATTAGCTGTACAAGATATTTTTGAAAAAGAAGACATTTTTAATAGAGCTAAAGAACTAGCTCCATATTTTCAGGAAGGTTTATTTTCTCTGCAAGATATTGATGTAGTGGACAATATAAGAGGATATGGAATGATGGGTGGAATAGATATAAAAACCGATGGGCGACCTGGTAAAGCAGGTTTGGCAACTTTTAAACATTGCTACGACGCAGGTGTAAATTTTAAAGCTACAGGAGATTGTTTGATTATTGCACCAATGTTTATTTGTGAAAAAAAACATATAGACGAAATTATTGAAAAACTTCGAACTGGGATTACTAATTACTCGAAAAGTAAAAAAAATTAAAATTCGTTAATGAGAATTGGCGTACCTAAAGAAATAAAACCTCAAGAAAATAGAATTGGTTTAACTCCTGATAGTGTGAAAACTCTTGTGTCTGAAGGCCATCAAGTTTTAGTCGAAAATAATGGAGGGTTTGAAGCTGGTTTTGATAATGATCAATATGTAAAAGCAGGTGCAAAAATTACAAATACAGCATCAGATATTTTTAATGATGCAGACATAATTGTTAAAGTTAAAGAGCCCCAAAAAGTTGAAGTAGATATGATTAGAGAAAATCAAATTGTATATACTTATCTTCATTTAGCTGCTGCAAAAGAGCTTACAGAGGGTTTAATTAAATCTAAAAGTATTAGTATTGCATATGAAACTGTAACGGATGATAATGGAAGACTGCCTTTACTAGCACCAATGAGTGCGGTTGCGGGTCGTATGTCTGTTCAAGCTGGAGCACATTGTTTAGAAAAAAATCAAAAAGGTAGAGGGGTACTATTGGGTGGAGCACCTGGTGGTGAACCAGCCAATGTGTTAATTCTTGGTGGAGGCGTTGTGGGTGAAAATGCTGCAATAATCGCAACTGGTATGAGAGCTAAAGTTCATATAGTAGATAAATCTGAAGCAAGATTAAAACAATTAGTTCAAATCTTTGGAGATAAAATTATTCCAGAACAAAGTGATAAAATAGACTTAAACAAATTAGTAGCAGAGGCAGATTTATTAGTTGGCGGTGTTTTAATTCCAGGTGCCGAAGCACCAAAATTAGTGACTAAAGACATGCTAAAATTAATGAAAAGGGGATCAGTAATTGTTGATGTGGCTATTGATCAAGGGGGATGCGTTGAAACTAGTAAACCAACTACTCATGGTGACCCAACATTTATAGTAGATGATGTTGTTCATTACTGTGTCGCTAATATGCCTGGTGGAGTACCAAGGACTTCTACTTTTGCATTAAACAAAGCTACTCTTCCATATCTAGTGAAATTAGCAAACAAAGGTTATCAAAAAGTTTTAAGTGAAGATAAAAATTTTTTAGCTGGCTTAAATGTTCATAAGGGACATGTGACCTATAAAGCAGTTGCAGATGTGTTTGGACATCAATATGTTGAACCAGGAGAAGCAATCAAAAATTAATTAAATGGAAAAAAAACTTCCAAGTAGCACTAAAGTAGTTGTTATAGGAGGTGGAGTAGTAGGTTGCTCTGTTACTTATCATTTAGCTAAATTTGGTTGTAAAGATACAATTCTTTTAGAAAGAGATCAGTTAACGTCGGGAACAACTTGGCATGCAGCGGGTCTTGTAAGCCAATTAGGTCCAACAGCTGCAGTTACAAAAATAAGAAAATACACTTTAGACTTATATAAAAAACTTGAGAAAGAAGTTGATCATTCTGCAGGTTTAAGACTAAACGGTGCTCTTTCAATAGCACAAAATAAAGGAAGATGGCAAGAACTCCAGAGACAAGCAACAACCGCACAACTTTATGATGTTGATGTAAGAATTTTAGATAAAAATCAAATAAAAAAAGATTATCCAATAATAAACACAGACGAAGTAATTGGTGGAATTTTAATGCCAGATGATGGATCTGCAGATCCATCAGGTGTTACTCATATGCTTGCAAAAGGTGCAAGAATGGAAGGTGCTCAAATTTTTGAAAAATCTCCAGTAGAGGAAATTTTGACTAAAGATAGAAAAATCTCAGGTGTTAAAGTTAATGGTCAAAAAATTGATTGTGAATATATTGTTTTAGCCTCAGGCATGTGGTCAAGACAAATAGGGGAAAAAGCTGGAGTAAGTATTCCACTTTATCCTGCTGAGCATTTTTACATTATTACGGAGCCAATAGAAAATCTTTCTAAAACTTTACCAGTTATTAGAGATTTTGATAATCGAACTTATATTAAAGAAGATGCCGGTAAAATATTAGTTGGAATTTTTGAGGGAAATTCCATACCTGCTTGGAATGATACAAATAAAGTTCCGGAGGATTTCTCTTTTGGTGAGTTTCAAGAAAATTTTGAACATTTTGAACCCTATTTAGCTTCTGCAATTGAAAGATTTCCCATTTTAGAAAAAGCAGGTATTAGAAAATTTTTTTCAGGTCCGGAATCTTTTACACCTGATACAAATACGTTATTAGGAGAAGTTCCAGAGATTAAAAATTTTTTTGTTTGCTGTGGATTAAACAGTATCGGAATTGGTAGTGGAGGAGGTGTCGGTAAAGTAACGGCAGAATGGCTTATGACAGGACATATCAATGAGGATATTTTTAGTTATGATATAAAAAGATTTCAAAAATTTCATTCAGATCTAGGATTTATCAAAAATAGAATTACTGAGTCTTTGGGTGATTTGTATGGTATGCACTGGCCATTTAAACAACATCGGACTTCAAGAAATGTAAAACAGCTCCCTCATCATGAAAATTTAAAAAGTTTTGGAGCTTGTTTTGGAGTTTCTGGTGGATATGAAAGACCTATGTGGTTCGCCTTAGATGGTGAAAAGGCTGAATACAAATACAGTTATAATTATCAAAGCTGGTATCCCTCAGCAGAATATGAAACACATAACACCCTGAAAAATGTTGGGCTATTTGATTTAACTCCTTTTTCAAAATTTGAAATTAAATCTGATAAAGCACATCAAGAATTACAAAAAATATGTACTGCAAATATTAAAAAAGATGCTGGTAAATGTACCTATACTCATATGTTAAATTCAGATGGAGGTATTGAAGCTGATTTAACAGTAGTATCGGTAGATGAAAATCATTTTAGAATAATTAGCTCTGCAGCAACAAGGGAAAGAGATAAACATCACATAAAAAAGCATTTAAATAAAGATATAGAATTAGAGGATGTGACTGATGATTATTGTGTTTTTGGTTTATTTGGACCTAAAAGCAGAGATTTAATGAATTCATTAAGCACTGATAATTTTAACAATGAAAATTTTAGATTTAGTACTGCAAAATTTATTTCAATCGAAGATACTAAAATTTGGATACAGAGATTATCTTATGTTGGAGAGCTTGGCTATGAACTATATGTGGAAGTTAAAGACGCAAAAAAAATTTATGAATTAATAGTTAATAAAGGTAAAGATTTTAATCTTTCTAATTGTGGTATGCACGCGATGGATATTATGCGAATGGAAAGTGGTTTTTTACATTGGGGTCATGATATTTCACCTGAGGAAAATCAATATCAAGCAGGCCTTTCTTTTACAATAAGCAATAAAAAAAATGTAGATTTTATAGGTAAAAGAGCTATAGAAAAAATTGATAAAAAAAAGATTAAAACAAGATTTGCTATGTTTACTTTAAAAGATAGTAAACCTGGTGAGCCATTATTACTTCATGACGAACCCATTTATTTAAAAGATCAAATAATTGGTAAATCAACTTCAGGTAATTATTCATTTAACTTTAAAAAAAATCTTACCTTCGGTTACATAAGTAATGATTTTTCTAATGAGCAACTAAAAAATAGTGAATTATTTATTGAAGTTGAAAAAAAGAAATATGAAATTGAAATGATTAACGAGCCATTAAAGCAGACTAATTTTAAGAGTAATTAATTTTTATCTCTCAATAGATAAATAAAGATAAAACCAGTTATATACATAATAAGTGCATAAGCAGCTGTCGGCACAACATAGGCTGTATTATCAAAAATTTGCGTAGCAACAAAAACAGCTAATGTTCCATTTTGTAAACCACATTCTAAGGATATACACTTCTTTTGTGGTATTCCTGATGCAAAAAATTTAGCAATATAAAACGCTAAAATCATCATTATTATATTTAGGGTCAAGACTGCAGTGCCAGCTTGTGCCAAATAACTAAAGATATTTTCTCTTTCTTCGACCCAAACCGCAATAAAAACTATTAAAAATAATAATCCAGTAATCTTATTAATCATTTTTAAATTTGAAAAAATGAAATTATTTGCAAAGGATCTAATAATCATTCCAAAAATTACGGGAACTGTTACCACTAATGCCATCTTAATTGCTATTCCCGTCATTGTAATTTCTTTGGACATTTCGGTAACATTTAGCAAATCAGCAGAAGTGAAAACAATGAATGGTACCGAAATTATACTAATTAAACTTCCAACTGCTGTGAGTGATATTGATAATGCTACATCTCCATTTGCAAATTTTGTTAAAACGTTTGAAGTTACACCTCCCGGAGCTGAAGCTATGATCATTAAACCCAAGGCTATGTCAGTTGGAATTCTTAAAACCATAATTATGATATAAGCAACAATTGGTAAAAGAATTAATTGACAAACGATACCAACCGAAAAATCTTTAGGATTAGTAAGCACTCTCGTAAAATCTTTAATAGTAAGCCCTAATCCAAGACCTAACATTATCAGTGCAAGCGCTATTGGCGCTATTTTAGTTACTATCTCCATGTATCTCTTGAATAGTTTATATAAAATTTTTTCTAATTAAAGTAAATTATGAGATCATACAGAGATTAAGGATTTTTCTTAAAAATTTGGCTTTATCTTTGAAGATAACTTTTTGATGAGGAAGAACTCTTTTAATATTAAATGCAGAAAGAACATAATGTTTTTTATCATTTAATTTTAAATAATTTGTTTTAATTAAAAATTTACATTTTCTAATTACCGTTGCTCTTGGAATATTAGTCATATCGGAGATAGACATAGCACTAACCCCATTTGAAATAATTTTTTTTCCTTTAATTAATTGAGTGTTATAATCTAAATAATTTTTAGCAACTTCTTTATGAAAATTTATATAATTAAGTGAATTTTTTTTACTTTTATTTTTATCTTCAAAAATTTTACTGTAGTTAAAAGCCTGATTCATGCAAACAGTTCCCCAAATATGAAACGTCGTCAAATCCTCAAACATTTCGTGGTACCCTATTACAGTGGGTATTTGCATTTTATAAAACCATCGCCAGGTTAAAGAAAAGTTTTTTTTAAGAATATTTTCAATATATTTGGTGTCGAGTTTCTTTGAGTAAAGTTTTTGTTTACTAAGAATTTCTGACACTAAAAGAATATATTTAGATGTATATTTCATTTGATTTTCAGGCTTAATAAAAGAAAAAGTATTTCGATCAATTATTATTTGTTTTTTTAATCTTTTTAGAACTCCAATTTTTTCTAGTTCTAAAACTTTACGTCTAACCGTCTCTTTTGGTAATTGAAGTTTTTCACATAATTCCGAGATGTTAAATTTATCAATCTGGAGATAAGATTTTGAGTAAAATTGATCATAGGTTAATTTTATATTCATTTGATCGTAAAACTGTAAGGTTTTTTCGACCAAAGAAATAATAATCAAATATTTATAATGATCTTTAAATGCTTGATAAACTGCATTCATCCATTTCCATTGATGTGCGATCCAATCTTTTCCTAATTGGTCATAATTAGCCATCACATGCTCATATACCTGCTCATCATTGACAACTTTTGTAAAATCAATTAGTTGAAGTGACATAATATAATTTGTTGTATTTGAAACCCAAAATGAACATGTGTCAATAAAATAGTGACCCATTTTGAACTTTGATTTATTTGTTTTTTTTAAGATTATGAAATTAAATATTACAAATGCAAATTAAAGACTTTGAGAATAAATCTAGCACTATTGATACCCCGAATAGTAGTATAGATACTAATAAGTCTTTAAAAAATTCAAATCAAGCATCCCAACGGGTAGATATCAACGTTCTTAAATCAAGATTGAGAGAAAAAGAGAATATTATTTTAAAAAAAAATATCCTTATTCTAATAAGTTGTTTAACGCTAATAATCGCTGCTGGTATCAGTGTTACGTATTTGTAATTCTCATTTGGGTTGTATGATTAAAGAATATATGGTTTAATAAAATATGCAAATTAAGAGCTCTACAAAACAAAAAGTTAACAACAATAATTCAAATCATAACGAGCTAAGTAATGAAAAAAAAGTAGATATAAATATTCTTTTAAACAGAGTTAAAAACGAAGAAAAAAATGTGATCAAGAGAAACTTTATTATTACATTTGGTGTTGCAGGCTCTCTATTAATTACTGGGCTGATTAGCGCTCTTTGAAACAATCTAAAGTATATTTCGCAAGTGTTTCTGTTGTTAAATTTTTTTTCGTAAAATCTAAAAGTTTATTCTTTATTTCAAAAATTTCCTCATTTTCCTCAATAAATCTTTCTAAGTCCTTATTCTTATAATTAAATTTTAAAAATAAAATAATTCTTTGAAATGTGAGATATTTTTTTTTAAAGATTTTAAATGGATTATAAAAAGAAAATATTTTATTAAAATTGTTAAGAAAATAGATTAACTGCTCCTTTGGGAGAGTAGATAAAGTATTAGTTGGACAATTTTTTATATCTAAAAATAAGGGTATACAACCATTCATAAGAATCTCATAATGTCTAAGACAGTCCCATCCAGCTTTTTTGTAAGTTAAGGCAAAAATACTTTTTTTGTACATTTCGTAGTACGAACTTTCATCATTGTAAATATAAGTATTTAATTTTCCAGGTATGAGCGGAGCTAATATATTTTTTGGATGATAATCGATTTCCTCTAAAATCTTAGATTTAGGTATTGCAAAACTTATAGGTTGTATCTTAGTATTTTCTGCTAGCAACTCTCTTTTGAAGTATAAACCTAGATTTGAATACTTAGTTTGAATATAACTATCATCCTCCCCATCAATAAATAAAAATTTATTATTATATTTTACTACTTCGTCCAAAAATAAATCTGATCTTCTAATAGAACCATAAATTACAAGATCAAAATATCTATTTCTTATTTTTTGCCTAATATTTTCTCTATCTATTAAATTAAAGTTTTCTAAGATATTTTTAATTGTAAAACCTTTACCCCAAAATCTTTTTTCATCATATTTTCTTTTTTTAATTTCATCATTGTAAAGGTACCAACAACCTGGATAGTCTATAACATCATTTCCATAAAGTTCTCTTAAGCCATGAAGAAGTAAGTCATTCATATAATCATTATAAAATTGATGATTGTTATCGTTTGAGTGAATATATAAAATTTTCATTATACTAATTTTTTTATGATATAATAAAAATTATTAAAACGTTAAAAAAATTGATTTTTTCATATAAAAAATCTATTATAAATTAATTCGAATTGGCGGGGTAGCTCAGTTGGTTAGAGCGCGGGACTCATAAGCCCGAGGTCAGTGGTTCGATCCCACTTCCCGCTACCAAAATTCAATTAATTAGTTTCTTCAAATAATTTGAATATTCACAATTTCCATAGAATCTTATTGATGCGTTAATTTCTTTTTTAGAAATCCATCTTTTATTTAATGAAACCTCTTCAAGACAAGCAATTTTAAAACCCTGTCTATTTTCTATTGCTGACACAAAAGCAGATGTCTTATAAAAATCCTCTATTGAACCAGTATCAAGCCAGGCACCACCTCTTCCGATTAAGTCTGCTGTTAATTGATTTTTTAATCTATAAATATTTAGTAAATCAACTATCTCAACTTCACCTCTTTTAGATGGTTTCAGTTTTTTTGCAAATTTAACTACTCTATTATCAAAAAAGTACAAACCTGTTATAGCAAGATCTGATAAAAATTTTTTGGGTTTTTCTTTAATCGAAATAATTTTGTTATTTTTATTGATTTTAGCAACTCCAAAAACATCTGGTTTAGTCACTTTATGTAAAACGACCCTAGCTCCTTTTTTTAGTTTTGTATTTTTGATAAGTTTACTAGTTAAATTTTGACCGTAGAAGAAATTATCACCTAAAATCATTGCTACATTCTCTTTACCGATAAACTTTTCTCCTATTACAAAAGCATCAGGTAGTCCTCGCGGTTTATCTTGTTCTAAATAACTAATTTTAATACCCAGGTTTTTTCCATTTGGGATAATTTTTTTGTATTGGTTTAATTGGCCTTTATTAACGATAATTAGTATATCTTTGATATTTGCAAGCATCAAAATTGATAATGGATAAAATATAAGTGGTTTATCATAAATTGGTAGAAGTTGTTTATTTACAGCTTTCGTAAGTGGACTCATTCTTGTCCCTTTTCCCCCAGCTAAAATAATCCCTTTTTTGATCATCCTTTTCCTAATCTTGTTACAATATCTTTTTTTGATAAAGATTTATAATAATTTTTATTTTTATTGTACCAATCAAAAGTTAACTTTATACCTTGTTCAAAATTTATTTTTGGGGACCAGCCCAATTCATTCTTTATTTTGTTACTATTTAAAGCATACCTAATGTCATGTCCTGGACGATCTTTAACAAAAATAATCTTAACTTTATCTTTTAATTTAATTGAATTTTTAGAAATTTTAATTAATTTTTGTGACACTTGTAAATTATTCAAATTTTTATTGGACCCAATATTATAAAATTGTCCAATTCTTCCTTTTGTAAAAACTTTTAATAGAGCCTCACAGTGATCTTTAACGTATATCCATTCTCTTGAGTTTGTTCCCTTGCCGTATATTGGCAAAGGTTTGTTATTTAAAATATTATAAATAAGCTTTGGGATTAATTTTTCTGGATGTTGTTTAGGCCCATAATTATTTGAACAATTTGTAATTATTGCAGGGATTTTATAAGTTCTTACATAAGAACTTACCAAATGATCCGAAGCTGCTTTGCTCGCAGCATAAGGCGAGCTTGGTTGATAAGGATAATTCTCAGCTGATCTTCCAGTCAAAATATCACCATATACTTCATCTGTAGAAATATGAATTAGTTTAGATTTATATTTTTTTGAAAATTCTTTGAAACATTCTAATAAATTATAAATCCCAACTATATTACTTTGAATAAAATTTTCAGGATTGTCAATTGATCTATCTACATGTGTTTCTGCAGCAAGGTTGAAAATTGCGATAGGTTTATAATTAAATAAAATTTTTTTTATTTTCTTTTCTTTAATATCACATTTAATAAATTTATATTTTCTAGAATTTCGATGTTCTCTAGTGTTGTAAAAATTGGAAGAATAAGTAATTTTATCAATATTAATAACATGGTAATTTTTGCTAATTAACATATCAATTAAATTACTACCAATAAATCCCAGTCCTCCAGTAACAATTACTTTTTTCATTTATTTTTTAATGACCTGGAAACTCGATTAAGTTTTCCACTGTATATCCTTTTTTTATTAAATTGTCTGAACCATTTAAATCAAATAAATTTATCACAAATATAAAACCAGCAACTTTTCCTCCTGATATTGAAACTAACTTAGCCGCAGCCTCAGCGGTTCCTCCAGTTGCTATCAAATCGTCTATAATCAAAATCCTATCACTTTTTTCAATAGAGTCTCTATGAACTTCGATTGTTGCAGTCCCATACTCTAATTCAAAATCAACAGAATGAACATCTGCGGGTAATTTATTTTTTTTTCGAAGCATAATAAAAGGTTTTTTTAAAATGTAAGAAATAGCTGAGGCAAAAACAAAGCCTCTAGACTCTACCGCTGCAATTTTGTTAAATTCAATTTTTTTTGATCTATCTACAATTTGATTTATAGTTTCTGAAAATGCATTCTCATCCTTTATTAGTGTGGTGATATCCCTAAATAATATACCTTTTTTTGGATAATCTGGGATTGATCTGATAAAATCTTTTAAATTCATAATTGTTATTTATAAAAAGTATAAATAAGTTAATTTTTTGACATGACAATAAATAAATTAGCAATCATAGGTGGTAGTGGACTTTATGATGTTGAGGAGTTTAAAAAAAGAGAATTATTAGATTTAAATACACCTTGGGGGAAACCGTCAGACCAAATTTTAAAAACTAATTATAACAATAAAGAGGTGTATTTTTTACCAAGGCATGGAAGAGGACACTATATATCTCCTTCAAGAATTAATTTTAGAGCTAATATAGATGCTCTTAAACAATTAGGCGTCACAGATATTGTATCAGTTTCTGCTGTTGGCTCTTTAAAAGAGAATTTACCGCCAGGAAAATTTGTTATTGTTGATCAGTTTATTGATCGTACTTTTGCCAGAGAGAAAACATTTTTCGATAATGAAATTGTTGCACATGTCTCGATGGCACATCCAACATCTAATGGTTTAATGAATGCTTGTGAGGAGGCAATTAAAAAAGAAAAAATTGAATATCAAAGAAATGGAACATATGTCGTTATGGAAGGACCACAATTTTCAACATTAGCAGAGTCAAATTTATATAGATCGTGGAAGGCAGATGTAATTGGTATGACTAACATGCCTGAAGCAAAACTGGCAAGAGAAGCAGAGATAAGATACGCGTCTGTTTCAATGGTTACGGATTATGATTGTTGGCATCCAGATCATGCAAATGTTGATGTTCAACAAGTAATAAAAGTTCTTTTAGGAAATGCAGCAAAAGCTAAAAACATGATAAAAAATTTAATAAAAAATTTTGAAAATCATATTGATCCAAACGATCCAACTAACAATTGTTTAGATGTAGCAATAATAACCTCTCCTGAAAAAAGAACTAAAAAAACGATAGATAAGCTCAAAACAGTCGCTGGTAGAGTTTTAAATAAATGAGAATAGAAGGAAAAGAATATCGTACTATCTGGTTTGAAAATAATATTGTAAAAATCATTGATCAAACAAAACTTCCTCACCAATTTATAATTAAAGATCTTAAAACCGTTAAGAATGCAATAAATGCAATTAAAGTAATGGAAGTAAGAGGCGCACCACTAATAGGAGCAACTGCTGCTTATGGCTTGGTTTTAGCAATTATTGAAAATAATGATCAATCATTTTTAAAGAAATCTGCAGAAGATTTAATTAGTTCAAGACCAACAGCAATAAATTTAAAGTGGTCTGTTGATAGAATGATGAAAAAATTATCAGGCTTTAATAGTGATAAAATCTTAGAAATAGCTTTGAATGAAGCAAAAGATATTTGTGAGGAGGACATAAAATTTTGTGAAAATATAGGATTAAATGGTCTTAAAATTATAGAGGAAATTTATAATAAAAAAAAAGATACAGTTAATATATTAACTCATTGTAATGCAGGATGGCTTGCAACAATTAATTGGGGAACAGCAACTTCTCCAATTTATCATGCTCATAAAAAAGGAATTCCAGTTCATGTTTGGGCAGATGAAACTAGGCCAAGAAATCAAGGAGCAAATCTAACTTCTTATGAGTTAAATGAGGAAGGAATTAAGAACACAATCATTGCAGATAATACAGGTGGCATATTAATGCAAAGAGGTGAAGTTGATATGTGTATTGTTGGAACAGATAGAACTCTAGCCAATGGAGATGTTTGTAATAAAGTTGGAACTTATCTTAAAGCACTGGCAGCTCATGATAATAATATTCCTTTTTATGTTGCACTACCAAGTTCAACTATTGATTGGAATATAAAAAATCATAAAGATATTCCAATAGAGGAGAGAAATTCAGATGAATTATCTCATGTTGAAGGTTTAGATGAAAAAGGAGATATAAAAAAAATACAAATTTATCCAAAAAAAAGTAAAGCTATGAATTTAGCTTTTGATGTGACCCCAGCAAAATATGTTACGGGATTAATTACCGAAAAAGGGGTATGTGAAGCTTCAGAAAAAGGACTTAAAGAATTGTTCAAATGAAGAACTTAGATAAAAGAAATCAGATTATTGAATATTCATTAAAATTAAATTCTACAAATCTCTCACCTCTTAGGTCGGGCAATATATCATTAAGGGGAATAGAAGATGATATAGAGGGATATTTAATTACTCCTTCAGGAAAAAAATATGAAACTCTAAAAGCTAATGATATCGTTTTCATGGGTTTAAATGAATTAGAGGAGAAAAATGATTCAATCAACAAGCCATCATCAGAATGGAGATTTCATCGAGATATTTATGTAAATAAAAAAGAAGCACAGGCTATTGTTCATGCTCACTCTCCACACGCAACAGCTGTATCCTCACATGGAAAACCAATTCCACCATTTCATTATATGGTTGCTCTAGCAGGCGGAGATGACATTAAATGTGCAGAATACGCTACTTTTGGAACAGAAGAGTTATCTAAAAATGTTATCAAAGCTTTAGAAAATAGATCTGCATGTCTAATGTCTAATCACGGCCAGGTTGCTTTTGGAAAAAATTTAGAGCAAGCCTTTGAACTTGCACAAGAGATAGAAAATATTTGTCATCAATACACTATTGCTTTAAGATTAGGACAACCTAAAATTCTATCATTTGAAGAAATGAAAAAAGTTTTAGATAAAGCTAAAAACTATAAAAAAGGGTAAGATGATTAAAGTTGGGGAGCATATTACTTTAGATATTATAGGTACTACAAAAGAGTACGATCCTTCAGTTTTTGAAAAAGTCATAAATAAAATTGCTAAAGCAGCAGATGTAACTATTCTTAATATTTCTAAATATAAATTTGAACCTCAGGGCTTTACAATTTTAGCTTTATTAGCTGAAAGTCACATCAGCTTTCATACATTTCCAGAAAAAGGAATAATTAGTTTTGATTTTTTTACCTGTGGAAAAATAAGTCCATCAGTGGCAATAGATATTGTTAAAAAAGAATTTGAACATAGACGTGTAGTTAAAAAAGAATTTAATAGAGATACAAGATCTCTTTACCACGATATCTATAGTTCACCAGGATTACAAAAATCGTATGTTGTAAATGAAGTTTTAGAAGACTTTAAATCAAAAGTTGGTCAACATATAGAAATTTTAGAATTGGAGCAGTTTGGAAAATCTTTATTTATTGATGGTGAAATTCAAGTAGCTGCTTCAGATGAACATTTGTATAGCTCAACTTTTGTTGGTGCTGGTTTAAAATTAAACAAAAAAAAAGAGAGAGCTGCAATAATTGGTGGTGGGGATGGCGGTGTTGCAAGAGAATGTATTTCAAAAAAGTTTAACTTTATAGATTGGTATGAATTAGATCCAGAAGTTGTTGAAGTTTGTAACAAACATCTTGGTGATATAGGAAAAAAAGCTACAGAAAAAAATTCTGTAAAATGTGTCTGGGGTGATGCTTTTGAAAGCATAAAAACAGTGAATGAAGATACATATGATCATATTTTTGTAGATTTAAATGATGACCAGTTTTGCATTGATCTCGCTGCAAAAAATATGGACTCTTTAGTTAGAATACTCAAACCTAAAGGAGTTATTACCGCTCAAGTTGGCAGCCAAGATAAAAAACCTCTTCAAGTTGAAAATTGGTTAAATGTATTTAATCATCATTTTGGAAATACTAGTTTATCTAGAGTTTACATACCTAGTTTTGATTGTTCCTGGAATTTCTCATCATCGATAAATCACTAATTTTTTCTTTTTAATATCCATAATCTGTGAAATACTATTTTTTTTATTAAAGGAGATAACAATGAATATATTCAAAAAAACTATTTTTTCAGTTTTACTCTCTCTATTAGTAATAGGAAACGTTAATGCTGATAAAATAAGAATTGGAACAGAGGGTGCTTATCCTCCATGGAACTCAAAAAATGAAGCAGGCAAGTTAATAGGTTTCGAAGTTGAGTTAGCTTACACGCTATGCAGATACATTGGACAACAATGTGTAATAGTTGAGCAAGATTGGGATGGAATGATACCTGCGTTAATCATGAGAAAGTTTGATGCAATAATGGCAGGTATGTCAATTACTGCAGAAAGACAAAAAGCTATTAGCTTTTCTCAAGGATACGCAGATGAAGTTGCATCTTTAGCAGTCATGAAAGGATCTAGCCTAGAAGGTTTAGACACATCTGCTGGAATAAATCTTACTAAACCAAATGCTGCAGCTAAAAAAGATCTTAAAACACTTACAGCTGCATTAGCAGGTAAAACTGTTTGCGTGCAAACTGCTACTATTCACCAAAACTTTTTAGATTCTGGTGACGTAGGAAAAGTAAATGTAAGAACTTACAAAACACAAGACGAAGTTAACCTAGATTTAGCATCAGGAAGATGTGATGCTGCATTAGCTGCTGCTGTTGCATTCAGTGATTATGCAGAAAAATCTGGTAAGCCAGTTGTTTTAACTGGACCAACTTTCTCAGGTGGTGCATTTGGAAACGGTGTTGGAGTAGGTATTAGAAAAGATGATACTGAACTTTTGAAAAAGTTTAATGCCGCTATCAATAAAGCAAGAAAAAACGGAGACATTAGTAGAATAGCTACTAAGTGGTTTGGTTTCGACGCTTCTATGTAATTAAATTTTAGATTTGGCGACTATAATGTATAGTCGCCAATCTGTATGGAAATTCTAGCATTTGGAGATACTGGTTGGGGTGATGAATTATTTTATGCAACCCTGATGACAATAGCTGTTTCGATAACAGCAATGTTTATAGGTTTTCTTTTTGCATTAATCTTTACTCCATTAAAATTATCTAAAAACAAGTTTTTAAATTTTATAGCAAATTCCTACACGACTATAATAAGAGGGGTCCCGGAGCTATTAGTAATTTACCTTTTCTTTTTTGGTGGAACTGGCGCAGTTATGTTTGTTGCTTCAATATTTGGATATAATGAATACATTGAGATAAATGCATTTATTACAGGAGCATTTGCTATTGGAATAATCTCTGGTGCTTATTCAACTGAAGTTTTCAGAGGAGCAATTCAATCAATTGATAAAGGCCAGTTCGAAGCTGCCAATGTTTTGGGTCTTAATAAATTTAGAAAATTTTTTAAAATTATTTTACCTCAAACATTAAGATTAGCTATTCCAAATCTTAGTAATGTTTGGCAAATAACTCTTAAAGATACCTCATTAATTTCAGTTACTGGTTTAGTTGAAATAATGAGACAATCTTATATTGCTGCTGGATCAACAAGAGATCCATTATTCTTTTATTCATTTGCTGCAGTTTTATATTTATTACTTACCTTTGTGAGCATGAAATTAATTAATAGATTAGAAGTTAGATATAGTAGGGGGTATTAATGGATCTTGAATTAATGATTAATAGTTTTCCTAAATTATTAAGTGCAGCAGCTATAACTTTAAAACTTCTTTCAGTTTCTTTAATAATTGGATTATTCATTGGACTATTTTTTGCAATTCTTAGAATAAATAAGAATATATTTATAAGTAAATTTGCATATGGATATTCCTATGTTTTTAGAGGCACACCACTTTTAGTACAAATTTTTATAATTTATTTTGGATTAGGTCAGATTGAATATTTAAGATCGACAGTTTTATGGGTAATCTTGAAAGAACCATATTGGTGTGCAATTATTGCTTTTGCTCTAAACACAGGTGCTTACACTTCAGAGATATTAAGATCAGCATTTCAAACAATTAAACCTGGAATGATAGAGGCAGGTAAAAGTTTAGGTATCTCAAATAAAGTAATCTTTTTTAAAATTCAGATACCTATCGCAATCAGACAATCTTTACCAGCCTATGGAAATGAAATTATTCTAATGATGAAAGGAACTTCTTTAGCCAGCACAGTCACAATAATGGATCTTACAGGTGTTGCAAAATATATAATATCAACTACTTTTAAACCAATTGAAGTTTTTATAGTTGCTGGGGGCATTTACCTATTTATGACTTTTATAATTCATAATTTAATAAAGTTCTTGGAAAAAAAATATAGTTATTAATATTTTGTATATTCTTTAATTTCTTTTATTTTTGAACCAGTATGATTATTGATTTCTAATTTTATTTTTGCACGGTCGTCATTTAAAAAATGAACATCTCTTGATAGTTTAATGAATTTTTCTCCAAAATCTTTTTCTTTTTCACATAACCTTTTTTCATCTTCAATTAACCAAAGTTTAGAGTTTATTTCTTTAAGTGATTGGTAAAGTTTTTTAAGTTTATCATCATACTTTATATTATTCTCTAATTGATCTTTTAAAATAGAATGCTCGTTATTAATAAATTTTAATTTTTCAGCATCTTTTATCTTTTCCTTTTTAATCTCTAAAATTGAAATCTTATCTAAAAGTTCTCCAATTGAAACTTCTACTATAATTTTATTCATAAAATTTAATACTGTGCTATCTTGTTATAAATATGTCTAATATTTTAATTATAAAACACGGATCATTAGGTGATATAGCTCAAGCAAGTGGTGCTATTCAAGACATATCTGAGAATCACAAAAATAGTAAAATATATTTAATGACAACAAAACCTTACTTTGAATTATTCAAGAAAAATCCTTACGTAAATGAGGTGATCTTAGACAAAAGATTACCAAAATATAATTTGATCTACTTATATTTTTTAATGCGAGACCTTAAGAAGTGTAATTTTTCAAAAGTTTTTGATCTTCAAAACTCCTCAAGGACCTCTTTTTATAAAAATATACTTTTCCCAAAAGCCAATAAAGATATTTGGTCTAGTACCAAAACAACTTTACCAGAGAACACGGATAAAGAAAAATTTGATAAAGGCTCAGTACTAGATAGATTTAACCATCAATTAAAAGATTCTGGATTAAATACAATTAATACACTTAAACC
Organism: uncultured Pelagibacteraceae bacterium; assembly: GCA_902540235.1. Classification (GTDB taxonomy): domain Bacteria; phylum Pseudomonadota; class Alphaproteobacteria; order Pelagibacterales; family Pelagibacteraceae; genus Pelagibacter. Next base: position 30,458 of record CACBLI010000002.1, on the reverse strand, counting down.
TAATTTTAGTTGGGCTTGCTCAGAAATTGATGAAATAAAAAGAAAATATAATTTACAAAAATATATAATATTATTTCCTTTTTGTTCCCCACATCTATCAGTTAAAAAATGGCCTTACTTCGATGAGCTTATTAAATTGATTAAAGACAAGTTTGAAACAGATTATAAAGTTATTATAGCACCCGGTCCCAAAGAAATAGATGAAGCTAAAAAATTTGATGCAAAAATAATTTTAGACAACAATAAAGCCTTAAACGTGTCTCAATTAACATCTCTAATCAAAGAGAGCTCTTTCGTCGTAGCTAACGATACTGGTCCAGCGCACATAGCCGCGCATGTTGCAGCAAAAGGCTTAACTTTATTTGGAAAACACACTACTGCTCATAAAGTAAGTATTGAAAGAGAAAATTTCAAATCAATACAAGTGACAGATTTGAACAATCTAAGTGCAAATAAAGTTTTTGAAAGGTTATTAGATTTATTGTAATATTTTTTTGTAGCTTTCTATAATTTTAGACCAACTAAATTTAGAAGAATATTCTTTAGCATTTTTACCTAACTCTGAATATTTTTTATTCTCTAACATCAAACTTAAAGATGAATAAATATCTTCAAGCTCATTTCCATCACAAATTAATCCCGTTGTATTATGTTTGATAGCATCAGATGCACCTCCATCTTTACCTCCTAACGAAGCAACACCGTATTGACCAGCTTCTATATATGCTATTCCAAAACCCTCGACAGATTTTTTGTGAACAATCGAAGGCATTACAAATATATTTGACTTTGCTATTAAAGCATTTTTTAAATCATCGCTAATTTCTTTAAAAAACATTACCTGTGAACCTAAATCGAGTTCTTTTACTAAGTTCTTAATATTTTTTTCCTCTTCACCATAACCTATACAAATATAAACTATATTTGAATAAATTTGCTTTAAGTTTCTTAAAGCCATTAATATTTTTTCATGATTTTTTCTTTTGTCAAATCTCGAAACAGTAATGAGACGTGGTGTTTTTATCTTTAATAAACTTTCAACTTTATCTAAAGATTTTTTATCAAGTTCTTTAGGAGGGTTTACTCCAGGGTTAATAACCACAACTTTAGCAGGATTAATACCAATACTAATAGCTAGGTCCTTGGTATACTCAGAATTCGCAATTACTTTATCAACTTTGTCTAATACTTTTATAATCCTTTTATTCTGTGGGCTATCTTTTGGATGATTAATTTCTTTACCATGAATAAGACAATATTTCTTTCTACTAGATTTGATCAATTCTAAACTTTTCCAATGATCAGCGATAATTCCTTGAACTTTACTATTTTTGAGAAACTCATTAATTAATTGAGCTTTTCTTATTTTTCTTAAAAATTTAACTCCACCCACTCTTTCAATAGAAAAATTTACATTGCTGTCAAATTCTTTGTGATTTTCATGATAATCAGCAAAGACTTTAATCATAAAGTTTTTTGACATCTCTTTTGATAGACCCCACATTAAACTTTGCATACCCCCTACTTCTGGTGGAAAAGATCTTGTAGCGATTATATACATTAATTATTTTTCCACTTGATACCACAACCAGCACTCGGGACTTGATTCTCTGGTCCTTTACCAGTTTCAGCTATTTGTCTCATTGCTCTTAATAAGTCACTATCACCATCTCTTTGTGGAATTAAATTTTTCAATTCTCTTAGCCTACCTCTATATTGAAGCTCTAAGTTTTTATTATAACCAAAAAAATCAGGGGTACATACTGCATCATAGGTTTTAGCAATCTTCTGAGACTCATCAATTAAATATGGAAAGCTAAATTGATTTTTTTTTGCAAATTTAATCATGTTTTCAAAAGAATCTTCTGGATAATTTTCTGCATCATTCGAGCATATTGCAACTGAATTAATACCAATTTTTTTCAATTTATCACAATCTTCAACTATATCTTTAGTTACAGCTTTTACATATGGACAGTGGTTACAAATGAACATTATCAAAGTTCCATTGTCGCCTTTAATATCATTTAGAGAAATTATTTTATTTTCAGTAGATTTAAGCCTGAAGTCATAAGCCTTTTGACCGAAATCACATATTGGAGTTTGTATTGGCATAATGTAATAATATATAAATTATGTTTTACGATTTGAAAGATAAAAAACCAAATAACTCAGGGGAAAATTGGGTTGCCCCAAACGCAGTAGTAATCGGCGATGTTACTTTAGAAAAAAATACTAGCATTTGGTTTAATGCAACGTTAAGAGGAGATATTGAAAATATTCATATTGGGGAAGGTTCAAACGTACAAGATGGATGTGTTTTGCATACAGACCCAGGCTGCCCTTTAAAAGTTGGAAAAGATGTAACCGTTGGACATCTTGCTATGCTTCATGGATGCACAGTAGGAGATAATAGTTTAATTGGCATAGGTGCAGTAATTCTGAATAATGCAAAAATTGGTAAAAATTGTATTATTGGTGCAAAAGCTTTAATTACAGAAAATAAAGTAATCCCAGATAATTCATTGGTTGTTGGCTCTCCAGGAAAAGTAGTGAGAGAAGTGACCGAGGAAGAAAAAAAAGCAGTTTGGGAAAATACAAAACATTATCAGGATAATTGGAAAAAATACTCTAAGTCAATTTTTTAATACCTGAAAATGAAAACATCATTAAATTTTTTTATAATTTTTTTTTTTCTTACTTTTTTTAATAAATCAGTCTATGCAAATGTTACTTACAATGAAATTTTAGATAATCCGACTGACCTAGAGCTAAATTTAAACTACGCAAAACAACAAGAAAGAGCAGGAAATATTAAATCCACAATTTCAACTTTAGAAAGACTTAGTATTCTATACCCAAAAAACTCCGATATAAAATTATATTTGTTATCAATTTTATTAAAGATGGATTCAAAAATTAAAGTTGATTTTATGGTCAAAACAATGCTTAACGATCCAAATACATCCGATGAGACAAAAAATTTAATAGCCGAACTATTGTCAGATAAAAAATTTGAAGACAAAAAAAAAACGAGGTGGATAGCATACGTAGATCTTAAATATTCTCAAACAGAAGAAAACAATATCAGCGGCAGAACTAAATCGGGCAAATTGGCTAAAAGTAATGGCACAACTGACTCTGAGGTTCCTTTTCCAACTAATGATAGTAGACTTACATTAGGATACGATAAAACCTTTGCTAGAAGTACTTCTTTAACGCTAGGGAAAATACTTAGTGATAGTTCTTCAATTTTTATGAATCTTGGATCAAATTTAAATACAAATAACAAAAAATTAAAAGGTGAGAATGATATTCATTCTGGATCATTAAGTTATTTTAAAGCATTTAAAAATCATTATGTCTCACCTTATATTTATTATAATAAATTTAATTATAGAATGCAGGAAGATTACCAAAGTAAAGGTTTTGGTTTAAATAACACATATTTGTTTAATGATAAATTTAATTTAAATTACGCAATTAGTTATACCAACAGTAAATATCACTCTGAACCTTCTCCACTAGATGCTCAAGGAAACCAAATTTTTGTTGATGCAGGTGATTTAAATAATAATGAAGTTTATGCTTTTAGTTCAAGATTAAATTATAATATTTCTAACAAAACCCAAGTAAGTTCCAAACTTATTTATAGTAATATTGACCACTCAAAAAAATACGACAGTTATAATTCAGGGGGAATAAATATAATGTTTGCAAGAATCCTGCCATTTGGAACTTTAAAGGCATCAGCCACACATTTAACAAATATTTATGATGCAAAAAAATTTACCGTTTCAACTTTAAAAGATAGAAAAGACAAAAGTTTAGTTACCAGTTTAACTCTAACAGGGGATATAAACCAGTTGTTTCCTTTTTTAAAAAATATAAATAAAGACAACAATTTCTTTTACACTTTAAGTTTCAAGGAATCTAATGTAAATTCTAACATATCAAGTTATGAAATAAAAAGATCCTTTAAAACAATTGGTATATCAAAAAGAATTAATTTTAATGATTAAAAAATTTCTAACAACTTCATTCTTTTTATTACTTTTAACTTCTAAATCTTTAGGATTTGAATTCATTGGTGTAATTGGAGCTGCAGTCGGTGAGATTACTAATCAAAAAAATGAAAAATTATCTAATGGCTCTAAAATATATTATGGAGATACAATAAATGTAAAAACTAAGTCAAATGCTCAAATTTTATTTTTAGATGAAACCGTAATGACAGTCGGGGAGAATACAGAGCTTACAATAGACGATTTTGTTTATGATCAAGAAACCAATAATGGAAATTTTGTAACAAATATTAAATCTGGGATTGTAAAAACTATCTCAGGAAAAATCAGTGAAAAAAATCCTGATAATCTTGAAATAAAAATACCTAATGGATCATTAGGTGTAAGAGGTACGGAATTTTTAGTTTCATCAGATTCTGATAAAAATGAGAGCACTGTAGTACTTTTAGGCCCAGGTCCAAAAAATACTTTAGGTATGATACCTGGTAATATTCAAATTACAGATGGCTCAAATATTACGAAAATAAGTAATCCGGGTTTCCAAGCAATAATTACGAATGTCGTTTCATTATCATCACCAACTAATGTAGAAATAATATCTGAAATATCTAGTTCATTGAGTCATTCAGTTGTAAATTCTAGCAGTATTGTTGATGATTCTAAAAATTTAACAACAAACTTAATAAATTCAGCAGATTTGAAAAATAACATTATAATTACTGCTGAAAAATTTGATTTAAAATCAGATGAAAGTGCTTCAGAAATATTATCAAGCTTATCAAATGAATCTGATACTAAAGAAATATCAGTAGCCATGAACCAGTTGCAAGAAAATATAATAGTAACAGATAATGAGAATTACGTGAGAACTTTAGATCAAGATACAATTTTATACGACTCTGGTTGGTTTGATCTGACAAAAGTTACAACTGGATCAAATGGACTAACGTATAGCTCTGATAAAAATGTTTTTGAGGATGGAGCAACTCAACAGGGTCGTGCTAAAGTATATGTAAATTTTAATAAAAAAGAAATAAGTGCAGATGTATTTTCAAAATTAACATTAAAAGGAGCATCTACAGTAGACTATAGCTTTACAACGCCTACAGTTACTTTAACCACAATACCAGTTGTTGCTTCTGTGCCTAAGGCACTAGTTACAGATGGAACAACGAGTTTAGATGAATTAATTGATAGTGGTGGTGGTGAATGCCCAGCCGACTCTTGTACATCTTTAGTTAGAGTTGCAAATACTCTGCAGAGCAGTGCTTTAACATTAAATTCTGGAACAACAGAGCAATTAATGGATAAGTATAACCACGACACTAGCAATTCAGATGCAGCTAAAGAGGTATTTCAATATGGTAAATTCACTACTGTTGATGGGTCTGGATTAACAGGTTTAGGGACTTTTGTCTTTGAAGGAGCTCATGATGCAAGTGCAGCTCCTGCAGGAGAAGCTGCTTATGTTCAATCTATAGAAAGATTAGAAGGCTCAACAGTAGTAATTGGTAAAGCATTAGAATAATATGATATATTAATTAATAATTATGCCAACTTATACAGTTACAAACTCAAACTTTAGTATTTCATCAAAACAACAAAAAAAATTAGCTGAAGGTATCACTAAAGTTCATAATGTTGTAACAGGTGCTAATACATATTTTGCCCAAGTGATATTCAACAAAACAAAAAAGAATAATCATTTCATGGGTGGAAAAAAAGTTAAAGAACCATCGATTTTTTTGTTTGGTCAAATAAGAGCTGGGAGATCAAAAGCAGTGAAAGACAAATTAATTTCAGATTTAAAGGATATATTAGTAAAAAATTCAAAATTAGATGAAACTCAAGTTTGGGTTTATATTAATGACCTACCTCCATCTCAGATGATCGAGTACGGTGCTGTTTTACCAGAATCTGGAAAAGAAAATGAGTGGTTTACGAGCTTACCATCAAAATTAAAGAAAAAATTATCAGCTATCGAAAGTTAATTTAAGGAACTAGCCAAAAATTTTTTTTTGTGATTAAGTCAAATTTTGCTCTGCGATGTCCTTTTGCAGCAAGATATAGCCATTCAATAGATTTTATTTTACATTTAATCACTGTAAAGTTTTTATAACCTTCCTCACTTTGCTCCATTGTGAAATCGAAATCCTCTAATTTAGATATCATTCCAGATGTTGGATTTTCCGATGTAGTCCCAGGGGGACTATCAGTTAAATAACATCTTCGACTTATATGTTGGGTTTTTTTCCAAGACTCTTCTGTTGTGGAATTTTGATTATTTACTTCACATTCAACTTTTACTCTCAATTGTATCTTTTCCTCTTTATCATAAAAAACTAGTGAAGCTTTATTATTTTTTTTTAGAATATCTACTTTTGGTGATCTTAAATCAGTATGAAATTGTAACAAATTATTTGCTCTATCTGATTTTCTAAGAACAACAATTCTGCCATCAACTTCATCTTGGTGAGTACATATAAAAACAGGAATTCTAAATGGTGAACTTCTGTTGGTTACAGCATCATCTAACATAGACCAATACTTATTTTGAATTTCTATTAAATCTTCATAGTATGCTGGTTGCATACTTTACTTTCTAAATCTTTTTATTAAGCTTGAAGTATCCCAACGATTACCACCCATTCCTTGAACTTCCCCATAGTACTTATCAACAAGCTCAGTTACAGGTAACAATGAACCATTATTTTTTGCCTCTTCCATCGCAATTTTTAAATCTTTTCTCATCCAATCAACTGCAAAACCAAAATCAAACTTATCATCAATCATTGTTTTATATCTATTTTCCATTTGCCAAGATTGAGCTGCGCCTTTTGAGATAACTTCAATTACATCTTCCATGTTTAATCCAGCTTTCATTCCAAAATTGATAGCTTCAGATAAACCCTGAACTAAACCTGCGATACAAATTTGATTAACCATTTTTGCAAGCTGCCCGTTCCCTGGACCGCCAAGTAATTTCATTTTCTTACTATAACAATCAATTTTATCTTTTGCTTTATCAAAGTCAGCTTGATCACCACCAATCATCACTGTTAGTGCTCCATTTTCTGCACCAGCTTGTCCTCCTGAGACTGGCGCATCTAATGCTCCAAATCCATTTTTTTTTGCATAAGCATGTATTTCTCTTGCAATTGTTGCAGATGCAGTTGTGTTATCAATATAAACAGCACCTTTTTTAATATTTTTAAATGCACCGTTGTCTCCGAAAGTTACTTCTCTTAAGTCATTATCATTTCCAACACAGGTAAAAATGTATTCAGCATCTTTTGCGGCCTCAGCTGGAGTATCTGCCATTTTACCTTTGTATTCTTTAATCCATTTCTCAGCTTTGGATTTTGTTCTGTTAAAAACAGTTACATTGTGACCGCCTTTTGATATATAACCAGCCATTGGATAACCCATGACACCAAGACCTATAAAAGCAACATTACAACTCATAATTTTTTAATATGTTCAAAAGTTTAAGTTTAAAAGTAATTATATTTGGATTTATATTTACATTTTTTTCTAGCTTTGGACAGAGTTTTTTTCTTGGTCTTTTTAATTCTAGCATACGAGAAGCATTATCTATCACCCAGGGACAATTTGGAACAATTTATGCATCTGCAACTTTAATGAGCAGTTTTTTATTAATTTGGGTTGGAAAAAAAATAGATGATATCAATATATTTAAATTTGCATTTTTTGTTACATTACTTTTATCTTTTTCATGTTTTTTCTTTTCAAAAATTTCTTCAATAACTTTTTTATTTATTTCAATTTTTCTCATGAGATTTTCAGGTCAAGGTATGATGTCTCACACTGCAACTACAACAATTTCAAGATATTTTACAAAATCTAGAGGTAAAGCTTTAAGTACAAGCTGGTTTGGTCTCTCTTCTGCTGAATTTATATTACCTGTTTTGATCGTCTATTTACTTACCTTCACTTCTTGGCAAAATTTATGGATATATATCTCAATTTTAGTTTTGATATTTCTTCCAATTACTTCTTTTATTTTAGTAAAAAATTTAAACTTTGAGTCTAGAGAGGAGACATATAAAAAAGAATTTGATCAAAAAATAAAACAATGGAAAAGAATTGAAGTTCTAAAAGATTATCGATTTTATATCGTTTGTTTAAATATGTTAGCAATGCCGTGGATTGCAACAGGCGTATTTGTTTACCAGTCTTTTATAAGTGAATCTAAAGGGTGGGGCACTTATGTAATTGCCCAATCTTTTATGGTTTATTCTGTTTTATCAGTAATAACTTTATTAGTTGCAGGGTTTTTGATTGATAAATTTACAAGCAGAAAATTACTAATTTTTATGAATTTACCATTATTAATTTCAACTATAGTTTTGATGTATTTTGATATTCCATTCTCAGCTTTCTTATTTTTAGGTTTAATTGGGATATCCAATGGACTTGCAAACGTATTAGGTTCCTCTACATGGGCAGAAATTTATGGTGTCAGATACATTGGTTCCATAAAAGCTCTAACTACAGCATTAATGGTTTTTTCAACAGCTTTTGGCACTGCATTGTTTGGTCTTTTAATAGATACAGGATTTTCAATAGAGCAGGTTGCTTTAGTTTCACTAATCTATATTTCATTAGCTACGATAATGTTATTTCTAATAAGAAATAAGCTAATTCCAAAATATTTATAAAATTGTCCTTGATTTTTTAATGTTCACTGTATAGATATCTCGCATGGCTAGAGTTACTGTTGAAGATTGTGTTGATAAAGTTGATAGTCCCTATGAATTGGTTTTAGTTGCAAAGGAAAGAGCTGCACAACTAAGTTCCGGTGTTGAGCCAACTCTTGATAAAGACAATGACAAAAATACTGTGATTGCTTTAAGAGAAATAGCTAGTGAAAATGTTAAAGTTCAAGATCTGACAGAAGCTGCAGTATATAAACTACGTAAACATGTAGAGCAAATTGACGAAGGTACAGATGATGATGAGGATATTGGTGATGATTTTGAAAGTTTATACAAAGGTGAAATTTCAAAAAGTGGTGCTCCAATTTTACCATCTAAACGAGCAAGGAAGACTCCTGAAAAAATTCAAGTATCAAAAGACGACTTAGCAGAATTATCAGAGACAGCTAAACCTGAGGTGCTAGATGAGACATTATCTGATGATCCAGAGACAGATCAAGCAGATGTATCATTAGAACAAGTTTCTGAAAGCGAAGATAAAGTAGTTGACGATACTGATACTTCAAATTCCTAGAACAACTAATTACTAAACTCTTCTATAATTTTTTGTCGATGTTCATCTAGATCAGGTATGTCGCCCCTTGTTTTTTCATCCTTATAAGAAGACATCTTAATTGGGTTACCTGCTAATTTAAAGTCCCCAACAACTTTGTGAAACGATTTAACAATCATGTTTCTAGATACTACTTGAGGGTTTTCAACAGCTTCTTTAATATTAAAAATTGGGCCACATGGAATTCTATCTTTTTCCATTTCATTTACCCAATCACTTGTTTTTTTAGTTGATAATTTTTCCTCTAAAATTTTTTTAAGTTCATCCATATTTTTTGCTCTAGATGAATTGTTTGAAAATTTTAGATCGTTAATTACCTGTGGGATTTTTAAGAGATTACAAAGTTTTTCAAAAAGTTTATCATTTCCAGCTGCAATTATTATATAGCTATCTTGTGTTTTAAAAGCTTCAAACGGTGCAATCGATGGATGACGTGATCCCATTGGTTTTGGAATTTCATTTTTAGATAGATATCGAGCTATAGCATTTTCTAAAATAGCAATTTGACAATCAAGCATTGAAACATCTATAAACATTCCTTTACCTGTTTTTTGTCTATCATAAAGAGCAGCATTAATTCCAATTGCTGTAAAAAGTCCAGCAGTTATATCTCCAATTGATGTACCAACTCTGGTCGGTTCGGAGTCTGGTTGACCAGTAACACTCATTAACCCACCCATACCTTGAACTACCATGTCGTAAGCTGGTAATTCTCTTAATGGACCTGTCTGACCAAAACCTGAGGCAGATGCATAGATCAGTTTAGGATATTTTTTACACACATCTTTCCAGCCGTATCCCCATTTTTCCAAGGTACCAGGCTTAAAATTTTCAACTAAAATATCCGCTTTCGATAAAATTTTGTCAAAAATTTTTTTATCTTCGTTATTTTTTAAATTTAAAGCTATACTTTCTTTCCCTCTATTCAAAGACATGAAGTAAGCAGAATAATCTTTAATAAATGGCCCAAATTTTCTAGAATCATCTCCAATTTCTGGAGCTTCAACTTTAATTACTCTTGCCCCTAAGTCTGATAGTATCATTGTGCAGTAGGGGCCTACTAATACCCTTGTTAAATCAACTACAAGTAGGTTTTTTAATGGTCCATCCATAATTTGTTGTACAATCTCTCATGAGTTTTTGATGACTTGACTCTTATTAATAAGTTCACTTTAATTGAAATATTAAAAATAACAATAGAAGGAAAAAATAATGTTAAAAAAAATATCTTTATATTTAACTTCATTAGTTTTTGTATTTACTACTATTGGTTCTGCTTATGCGGTTACGCTAAAAGCAAGTCACCAGTGGCCTGGAACACCAAGAGCTGATGGATCTTTCGACCCACGTCATGAAATGGTGCAAATCATTGCTGATGAGGTCAAAAAAGCAAATGTTGGAATAGATATTAGAATTTATCCAGCTAAATCATTATACAAACCAAAAGAACAGTGGAAACCAATGACAACAGGTCAGTTAGATATTTCTGCTTTCCCATTAGCATATGCATCGAAATTCCATCCAGAATTTGACGCAACTTTAATGCCAGGAACAGTGAAAAATCATGACCATGCGTTAAGATTTAACAAAGGTCCAATGATGACTGAGATTAAAAAAATCATTAATGATGCTGGTGTTGTAGTTTTATCTGATGCTTGGTTAGGAGGTGGTTTTGCTTCAAAAACAAAATGTATAAAAAATCCTAGTGATGCAAAAGGTCAAGTTATGAGAGCTGCAGGTAAAGCGTTTAACCAAATGTTAGAAGCAGCAGGAGCTGGTATACAGAGTATGCCATCATCTGAAATTTACACAGGTCTACAAACTGGTGTATTAACGGGTGCTAACACTAGTTCAGGAAGTTTTGTAAGTTACAAAATTTATGAACAAGTCTCATGTGCAACTCCTCCAGGAAAATTTGGACTATGGTTTATGTATGAACCAATCTTAATGTCGAAAAAGTCTTATGATGCTTTAAGTTCTAAGCAACAAAAAGCTTTGATGAAAGCTGGTAAAGTTGCTGAGAAATACATGACAGCTCAAGTAGAAAACTTAGACAAAAAGTTTGAAGATGCTTATAAAGCTGCAGGTGTAAAATTAGTATACATGGATGCAAAAGACCATGCTGCATGGGTAGAGATTGCTAAAAAATCTTCTCATAAAGCATTTGCTGATAAAGTTCCAGGTGGCGATAAGCTGATGGAAATGGCTTTGGCAGTTAAATAAAATAATATATAAAGAACCCCTATTTATTTTTTTAAATAGGGGTTTTTTTAATGAAAAAAAAATATCTACAACTTTGTGATTATATAGCTAAAGCATGCGGTGCTTTTGCAGTGCTGGCATTACTTTTATCAATCTTAGTGATCGTTGAGCTGGTATTTGAAAGATATTTTTTTCAAAGAGCAATTACATGGCAAACAGAACTTGTCACAATGTTATTAGTTGCCTCAACTTTTATAGGAAGTGTATACGTTTTAAGTGAAAAAGCTCATGTTAGCATGGAGTGGATTTACGATTTTTTGTCAAAAAAAAATATAATTAGATTAAAAATTTTTACATCATCAATAAGTTTACTTTTTTTCTTAATTTTGTTTTATTTTGGATTTTTAATGTTCGAGGAAGCATTTACCAAAAATTATTCAACAGGAACTGTTTGGGATCCACCTCTATGGATACCATATTCGTCGATGATGTTGGGAGCTTTATTAATGATACTACAATATATTGCAGAAATTATAAAATTAACTGATGAAAAGGATTTTAAATAAATGGATCCACTTATTATAGCGTTAATTGTTGCAGTTTTTACTTTATTGGTACTTTTTTCAGGAATTCCAATCGCTTTTGGTTTGAGTTTTGTTTCGATAGCTTTGTTAGTAACATTTGAGGGTTTTCAAATGCTCGATGTATTTGCTGAAACATTTTTTGCTGGATTAAACTCATTTGTTTTACTTTCTATACCAATGTTTATTTTAATGGGTATGGCTGTTGCTAACTCACCTGCGGGTAAAGATTTATATACAGGATTAGATAGATGGCTTTGGAGAGTACCAGGTGGATTAGTAATTTCTAATATTGGTGCTTGTTCAATCTTTGCAGCATTAAGTGGATCTAGTCCAGCAACTTGTGCAGCAATTGGTACAATGGGAATACCAGAAATGAGGAAAAGAGGTTACTCTGACCAGATCGCAACAGGAACTATTGCAGCTGGTGGAACTTTAGGAGTTTTAATTCCTCCAAGTATTGTCTTAATAGTTTACGGAATAGCAACAGGGACTTCAATTGGTAGATTATTTTTATGTGGTCTTGTACCAGGCTTCATGTTGGCAGGAATGTTCGCAATTTGGGCACTTATTCATAGTTATTTCATTGATAAAGATGCAGCAAAAGCTTTAAAAAACAGAGTTAGACCAACCCTAAAAGAAAAACTTGAGGTATTACCAAGAATACTTCCTTTCTTGGCGATTATAGCTGGTGTTTTATATGTGCTCTATGGAGGCGTTGCTACACCGTCTGAGGCATCCGGAGTGGGAGCGTTCTTAGTTTTTGTATTGATTGCCGTTGTTTATAAAATTTATCAGCCAAGTAAAATTTGGAACATTGTTAAAGTTTCAATGAAAGAAAGCGTAATGATAATGTTCATTATTGCTGCATCATATCTTTTTGCTTTTACTCTTTCACAACTTTATATAACTCAATCTTTGGCTCAAAGCATGGTTGAACTGAGTTCAAATAAATGGGTTGTATTTATTTTAATAAATATATTTCTTTTGATCGCTGGTTTCTTTTTACCTCCAGTTGCAGTTATTGTAATGACTTCAGCTATATTATTGCCAGTTATTACTACTTTAGGTTTTGACCCATACTGGTTTGCAATCGTATTTACAATTAACATGGAGATTGGTTTAATAACACCGCCAGTTGGATTAAATCTTTATATTATAAAAGGAATTACCCCAGACGTTAGTTTGTCAGAAATTTTAAAAGGATCTATACCATTTATGATAATAATGGCTTTAGCTATAGTAATCCTATGTATTTTTCCTGAGATTGTAACATGGTTACCTGATAAGATAATGGGTAAAGACCTTGGATTTTAAAAAAAAAATAAATAGAAAAATATCTGTTGCTCCAATGATGGATTGCACAGATAGACATGATCGTTTCTTTTTAAGATTGATGAGTAAAAACGTAATGCTCTATACCGAGATGGTTGCTACAAAATCAGCAATTCACGGAGATAGAAAAAAAATTTTATCTTATAGTCCCGAGGAAAAACCTTTAGCTTTACAAGTTGGTGGATCTAATAAAGAAGAATTGGCAGAAGTGGCAAAAATTGCTGAGGATATGGGCTATGACGAAATAAATATTAATTTGGGTTGTCCAAGTAAAAAAGTTCAAAAAAATAAGTTTGGAGCATGTTTAATGAAGGAACCAGATTTAGTTGCAGAATGCATCAATTCAATGGTCAATGCTTGTAAAATACCTGTCACAGCTAAAACTCGAATTGGTTTTGATGACACCGAAGAGTTCGACTATCTAAATAGTTTTATTCATAAGATGAGAGATGCCGGTGCAAAAACTTTTATATTACATGCTAGAAAAGCAGTATTAACAGGTTTGTCCCCAAAACAAAATTTGAATATTCCAAAATTAAATTACAAAATGGTTTATGATATAAAAAAAGTAAATTCTAACTTAGAAATTATTATAAATGGCGGGGTTACAAAAATTGAGGAAATTAAAAGTCATCTAAATTATTGTGATGGCGTAATGATTGGAAGATCAATTTATCAAAATCCGTATTCTTTAATAGAAATTGAAAAAGAAATTTTTAATACAGAAAAAAATCCTACAAGAGAACAAGTTGTAGAAAAACTTTTAGAGTATGTAAATAAGGAAGTAAAATTAGGTACTAAAGTGAATCATATTATGAGACATACCGTAGGACTATATCATGGACAAATTGGTTCAAAAAATTGGAAAAGATATTTAAGTGATAATATGATGGCAAGAGACTCTGATTTTCAAAAAGCTAAGCATATTATGACTATTGTTCAGAATAATGAAAAAGCTAATCAAATAAGTTCATAATGGAATATATCAATTCAGGAGAATTACTAAATCTTTTGATAGTCTTATCTGGAGCTGCAGCTGTTGCAGGATTTATGGCAGGTTTGCTAGGTGTTGGTGGTGGTATCATTATGGTTCCAGCTTTATATTATGCTTTCACAGTTTTAGACTTTGATATTGTTACAAGAATGCATTTATCTGTTGGAACATCTTTAGCAATAATTATTCCAACATCTATAATATCCACTAGAACCCATATGGAATATAATGCTGTTGACTTTAAAATGGTAAAATCATTTGGAATTTTTATTCTTTTAGGTGTCATCGCTGGAACATTTTTAGCTGTAAATTTAAAAACCCCAGCTTTAGTTTTGTTTTTCTCAATATTTGCATTTATTGTAGGATTATTCTTTATTTTTATTAGAGAAAAAATTATGGAAAATCCAAAAAAAATTTCAAATTTTGTAAAAAATATATCTGGCATAATAATTGGCTTCATATCTGTACCACTCGGAATTGGGGGAGGATCTTTGATGGTACCTTTTATGAGAACTTTTGGTTATGATATAAGAAAATCTATAGGCACAGCAGCCGCAGTAGGTTTTTTAATTGCTTTATGTGGGACTATTACAATGATAATAGGTGGAAATATAATTGATAATGTTAATACTCCATTTAGTTTAGGATATATAAATATATTAGGTTTTATTGTATTTGTTCCTGTGACGATGATTATGGCTAGAATTGGAGCAAAAGCAGTATATAAAATCAATAAAGGTTTGTTAAGTAAAATCTTTGGAACGTTTTTAATAATTGTCTCTATTAGATCATTCGTGGAGTATTTAACAATAAACTAAAGATATAAAACAATTACATATTTGAGTGCATCATGTTCAATTTAAAAGAAATATTTTCGTCAATTGCGGATGTAGGTCAGAAATTATTCAAAAAAAGTGTAGTAAAAAAAAATAATTTAGACTCGATAATTTCACTGTGTGATGATTTAATTTCGAATAAAGGCGCAGCGTTTGGGATTACCGTAGCAAGAGATATTACTGATTTGTACCACACTCTAACTCCTGAAAATAAATTATTATTTTTTAAAAAGATAAATGAAAAATATAAACCCAATCATAGTAAAGTGACTGAAGCCATAAATGCATATAAAGAAAAACAAGATGATAAGAATCTTTTTAATTTATTTGTTATTACTGAGGGTAGAAGGAGAGAACTTTTTAGACGAATGAATATGTCACCTAATGGGATTTCAACAATTGTCTCCTTGAGGGAAGATTTGTTAAAAATCTTAAAAGAAAACCAAGAATTAAAACCCTTAGATGACGATTTACGCGAGTTATTTAAATCCTGGTTTAACCCAGGCTTCCTTAAGTTGCATAAAGTGACATGGAATACAAAAGCTGCAGTTTTAGAAAAAATTATGAAATATGAAAGAGTTCATGAAATAAAGAATATGGATGAACTTAAGCGAAGACTAGGTGAGGATAGAAGATTCTTTTCTTATTTTCATCCAGCGCTAGAGGATGAGCCAATAATATTTGTACAAGTAGCACTAACTAATGGATTAGGTAAATCTATTCAAGAAATAATGAAACCAAGAACTGAAGGAGAAAAAAAATATGACACAGCAACTTTTTACTCAATAAGTAATTGTCAACAGGGTCTTGAAAGAGTAACCCTTGGAAATTTTTTGATTAAAAGAGTTGTTTTTGAAATTCAGGAAGAATTACCAAATATCAAAAATTTTGGCACTCTTTCACCGATAATTGGATTTAGGAATTGGTTTTCATATTTAGATGACAATAAAATTAAAAATATTGTGGGTGAAAAATTTTTTAAAAAATTAGCCTTTTTAAGATCATCTGATTTAAGAATTGGTGATAAAAGAATTGTAGATAATAAAGATGCTATTATAAAATTAGTAGCTCATTATTTAATGAATGAAAAAAATAAAAAAAACCTTCCTATAAATGATGTATGTAGGTTTCATTTAGGGAATGGAGCCATAATTGACGACATTGTTATTAATGCAAATGTATCAGATGTTGGTTTTAACAGATCTTTTGGAGTTATGGTTAACTATCTTTATGAACTCAAAAATATAGAAAAAAATCATGAGGATTACATTAATAATAAACAGATAATTATTTCTGATAAACTTAAGAAAAAATTATAATTTTTAATTTCTATCTATTTCTTTACCCCATGCTATTTTATTCCAAACTCTTTCATGAAAATAATAAAAAAATAAAGGAATAATTGATCCAACTCCAAGAATTCCCGCAACTTTTATTGAACCGGTAAAGATATATCCAAATATCATCCAGTAAATAAATATTAAAAATCTCCAGGAAAAAGTTTTTGCTACTGATCTAATTTTTTTATCGGTCATTAAAAAGTTTTTAGTAAGTAAAATCTAACCAAAAAAAAAGAGGTGACTTCAGTCTCCCTCCATCACCTCAAAATAATATTAATTGATTCTTAATATTTTAAGAAACACTTTTAAGTTGTATATTAATTTTATTAACATCTATATCTTTTGATCATATTCACCGATTTTCCCTGTTTTCTGGAGTAGTTTATCAATAAATTCAAAAATTTTTTTCTTTCTATTGTCAGATGTAGGGCTTTCTGTAACAACTACTAATGAAGGTTTATTTGATGATGCTCTTATTAAACCCCATGAGCCATCTGAAAAAGAAAACCTTACTCCATTAACTGTTAATACTTCATTAATTTCTTGATTATCAACAAGAATTTTATCTAATTTAATTTTCTGAACTTCCTTCACCAGATCCTCTACAACTTTATATTTTTCTTCATCTTTACAGAAAGGAGCCATTGTAGGTGTTTGGTAAGTTTTTGGTAATTCACTTATGATTTCATTCATCTTTTTATTTTGATTATTTAACAAATGACAGACTTGAATCGCAGAATTTATCCCATCATCATAACCATATCCTAAAGGTTGATTAAAAAAGAAATGACCGCTTTTTTCAAATCCAGCAAGAGCTTTTTCATTATTTACTTTTCTTTTAATGTGCGAATGTCCTGTTTTCCAATATATTGTCTTACAATTGTTATCTTTTAAAACTTCATCTGTCGAATAAAGACCAGTTGATTTTACATCGACTATAAATTTAGAATTTTTATGTTTGGTTGCTAAATTTCTTGCTATTAATAAACCTATTTTATCTGAAAAAATCTCATTTCCTTGATCATCAATTACCCCAACCCTGTCACCATCTCCATCAAAACCAAATCCAATATCAGCATTATTATTTTTAACTGCTTTTGCTATAGCATGTAACATTTCTAAATCTTCTGGATTTGGATTGTATTTTGGAAATGTCCAATCTAATTTACAATCAAGTTCTATAACTTCACAACCAATACCTCTTAAAATATCAGGAGCAAAAATTCCAGCCGTGCCATTTCCACACGCAACAACAGCTTTAATCTTTTTTTTTATTTGATTTTTTTCAATTAAATCTTGTTTATAGATTTTATCAAAATCTTTAATTTGTTTTTCGTTTCCATTTCCACTTAGAAATTTTTCATTTAGAGTAATTTCTTTTAATTCTTTCATCTCATCTGGAGCATGGGTTAAACCTTTTTTGATTCCCATTTTTACCCCAGTCCAACCATTTTCATTATGACTAGCTGTTACCATTGCAACGGCATCAGAATCTAATTCAAATTGAGCAAAATAAACCATTGGAGATAATGATAATCCAACATCTTCTACGTTACATCCTGTTGATTTAAGACCATCCTTTAGAGCAGATTTAATTTCTTCACTATAGGATCTGTAATCATGCCCGACAACAACCCTTGGATTATTTTTTTTGGTATGATTAATTATCTGGGTACCTAAACCCTTTCCTAAATTTTTGATACCTGCTTTATTGATATTTTTGTTATATATCCATCTGGCATCGTATTCACGGAATCCAAACTTATCTATAATTACATCAGACATAATTATTGTTTAATTAAATTTGACCATAAAGAAAGATTTTTCATAATCTTCAAAGAATCTGAAATATCGACTGCAAATCTATCATTATTTATTTTTTTTTCAAAATTATCAGAAATTTTTTGTATTTGATTTGCATAAATATTTAATTGAGAATTTATGAATTTTTTATGAAATGAATTGCCTGATTTAATATCTAATGTAGATCTTTTATCAGGCAACCAGGGGTTATTTACAATTATTTCTCCATTAGAACCTTTTATCTTTATTTTATTTTCAAGGTTATTTTTAATACTAACTTTTATGGAGCAGTTTATAGTGTCATTAATTATAATTTCTGCTTCTGCATGATTATCGACACCTGTAGATGTGAAACCACCTCTGGCATTTAAAATTTTATAGTCATTATTATCATTAAATAATAAGTTTAAAAAGCTAAACGGATAACAACCAATATCTAAAATACTCCCTCCCCCTAATTTTTTGCTGAACAATCTAGACTCGGGTTTGATTCTCTTTACTTCAAATCCAAAACTAGAGTCAATAGAAATAATTTCTCCAATCTCTTTTTGATCCAAAATTTTTTTAATTACTTTTGTTTGATCATGAGTTCTATAGGCAATCCCTTCGTAAAAATTAATGCTATTTTTTTTAATAAAATTACTAGCAACTACTGCCTCATCATCATTCAGAGTAAAAGGTTTTTCGCACAATACATCTTTTTTATTTTCAGAACATTTTTTTATGATATCTAAATGAGTATTGTTTAAGGTTGCAATATAAATTGCATCAATATCTTTTGAGTTAATTAAATTTTCGTAACTTGAGTGAGTATTCTTTTCATTAATCTTAAATTCTTCTTTAAAAGATCTAAGTCTTTGATTGTTTAAGCTAGCAATTCCAATTAATTTAGAATTATTAGTTTCCTCAATTGAACTTGCAAACTTACGAGCCATATTACCAAGTCCGATTATTCCCCACTTAATCATATCTTCTAATCAAACCAATTTTTTAACTTTAAATGGTTATGATTCAATTGTAAATATTTTGGCAATTTTTCTAAACCAATTTTTTTTAATTTATAATTATAATTCCATCTTTCTTTGTATTTTTCTTTATCGACAAAATGATTAAAAAAAACTTCTTTTTTATCCATCTTTTTTTGAAGATCATCTACAGTCATACCACTTATTTCGAATTCGTCATGATGTCCAAAATTTTTTAATTTTTCATAAAGTTTCTTAGCAGTCATTAGATTAGTGAAGTGCCAACCACCATCTTTTATTATTTCCAAATTAATATATCTTGTATTTGAAAAAAGTGTATCAATTCTCCAAAAAGGATATTCCTTGTTCTTTAGATTTCTAAGCCAAGACATTGAAAGAAGATTTTTTTTCTTCGCAGCTTTGGATCCATACCATGGAACTAAATCATAAAACAAATTTAATTTGTAATAGAAAAAAAGTTGTTTAAAGATAATAATATCTTTTTTTGAATTTTTAAATTGCTGTGAGTTTAAATTAGGTATCTCATCATTATCGCTTAAAATTATTAAGTCATTATCGGAAGCCTCTGAAATAGCTCTTAGCATATAATTATATGAAAGATTTATTCTTTTTAAACTATCTGATCTTTTTTCATGTGGTTCAGCTAGACCATTTTTGAACCCAATAATTCCTTTTGGTTCTTCGTCAATAACTATGTAATTAATTTTATCTTTAAATTTAGGATAATTATTAATGTCAAAATTAAGTTTTTTCTTTTTTCCACTATGAGAAATTGTTGATTCGCAAACAATAAATTTTTCAACATATTCATTTAATATATTGAACCTTAAATCCATCATCAGATGCTCTGAATAGAAAGTTGTGCAGTCAAAAATCTTCATTTATTAATTTAAATTATCGCTTAATAGTTGTTTAGGATGCTAGCTTTTATTAAGCCACACTTTAATTTGTTCATTTTATGTAATTTAATTGTTGATATTTTTTTTATTTGTTCTATAAATGTTCTATTGATTTACTGATTATATAGTATATTAATAATTTGCGCATACAACATCTAGTTGTTTTAGCCAAAATAACAAATTATATTAAATAATTTATGAATAAAATACTATCGCAGGCATTAAAGAAAGCTGTCTCTGAATATAGCCCAGAAATAAAAGAAACAACCAACGATAAAAGACCTGATCTTTTTTCATTAAATAATGAAACTGAATTATATCAAAATAATAAAGGCATAATTATCAAAATAGACCGATCTAGAGACAAAAATTTAACAGATTTTGGTAAAGCAACCTTAAAAGACCGATACTTGGGTCATAACGAATCCTTTCAAGATTTGTTTGCTAGAGTAGCAAGCACCTATTCTGATGATAACTTACATGCACAAAGAATTTATAATTATATTAGTAATCTTTGGTTTATGCCGGCAACTCCGGTTTTGTCTAATGGAGGAACGAAAAGAGGTTTGCCTATATCATGTTTTCTGAATGAAGCATCTGATAGTCTAGGGGGAATCTTAGATTTGTGGAGTGAAAATGTTTGGTTAGCGGCTAAGGGCGGAGGAATAGGAAGTTATTGGGGAAACTTGAGATCAATAGGTGAGAAAATTGGTAAAGTAGGAAAAACTTCTGGAATAATTCCATTTATAAAAGTAATGGACTCTTTAACAATGGCAATCAGTCAGGGTTCATTAAGAAGAGGCTCTGCAGCTTGTTACTTGCCGGTTGATCACCCTGAAATCGAGGAATTTATGGAAATGAGACGACCTACAGGCGGTGATCCTAATAGAAAAGCTTTAAATTTACATCATGGTGTTTTAGTTTCTGACGCATTTATGAGAGCTGTTGAAAATGATGACCAATGGGCACTAAAAAGCCCTGCTGACGGCTCTATTCAACAAACTATATCTGCAAGGAATTTGTGGATAAGACTATTAACTGCAAGAATTGAGACAGGCGAACCTTATATAATTTATATCGATACTGTTAACAGGCAAATACCTCAACATCATAAATTAGCAAATTTAACTGTAAAAACTTCTAACTTATGTAGTGAAATTACTTTACCAACAGGAATTGACAAAGATGGTAGAGACAGAACTGCTGTTTGTTGTTTATCGTCTTTAAACTTAGAAAAATATGATGAATGGAAAGATGATCCAAATATGATTAATGATGTTATGAGATTTTTAGATAATGTTTTGTCTGATTTTATTAATAAAGCTCCTGATCAATTTAAAGATGCAAAATATTCTGCTGAAAGAGAAAGAAGTGTTGGTTTGGGAGTAATGGGTTTCCATTCGTTTTTACAAAAAAATAGAATCCCTCTAGAGTCGGTGATGGCGAAAGCTTGGAATAAAAAAATATTTAAAAATATCCATGAAAAAGTTGATCAAGCATCAAAAGATCTGGCTGAAGAAAGAGGTGCATGTCCTGATGCAGCCGAATATGGATATAAAGAGAGATTTTCAAATAAAACAGCTATAGCTCCAACCGCTTCTATTTCAATTATTTGCGGAGGTGCTTCGCCAGGAGTTGAGCCAGTTGCAGCTAATAGCTATACTCACAAAACCTTGTCTGGATCTTTTAATGTTAGAAATAGATATTTGGAAGAAATCTTAGAAGGTCACAATAAAAATGATGACGAGACTTGGTCTACAATAACAACTAACCAGGGTTCGGTTTCACACTTAGATTTTTTATCAGATCTTGAAAAAGATGTATTCAAGACTGCTTTTGAATTAAATCAAAAATGGATAATTGAATTAAGCGGAGATAGAACGCCTTTTATTTCACAAGCACAATCAGTTAATTTGTTTTTACCAGCAGACGTTCACAAAAAAGAATTACATAGGATTCATTTTGATGCATGGAAAAAAGGCCTAAAAAGCCTTTATTATTGCAGATCAAAATCAATTCAAAGAGCTGAAAATGTCAATAATGCTCAATCAACTGACATAACAGCTAATGTATATAAATCAAAAAATCAACAAACCAATGAACAACCAGAATACGAGGAGTGTCTATCATGTCAGTAATAGAAAAAATAGGAGATAAAAAGAAAGAGATTATTCAACCAAAGAAAATGGGATTACTAGTTGAGAACCCAGTGTACAAACCATTTAGATATCCATGGTGTTATGATGCCTGGTTAACTCAACAAAGAATTCATTGGTTACCAGAGGAAGTACCTCTTGGCGATGACGTGAGAGACTGGCAAAAAAATTTATCACAACCGGAAAAAAATCTTCTTACTCAAATTTTCAGATTTTTTACTCAAGCTGATGTAGAAGTTAATAATTGTTATCTAAGACATTACACAACTGTATTTAAACCTACGGAAGTTCTTATGATGATGACAGCTTTTGCTGCGATGGAAACAGTTCATGTTGCAGCCTATTCTCATTTATTAGATACAATTGGTATGCCAGAGTCTGAATACTCAGCGTTTATGAAGTATAAAGAGATGAAAGACAAATATGATTATATGCAGGGATTTAATGTAAACTCCAAGGAAGACATCGCAAAAACAGTTGCTGTCTTTAGTGCATTTACAGAGGGCTTACAATTATTTGCAAGTTTTGCAATTCTTTTAAATTTCCCAAGACATAATAAAATGAAAGGTATGGGTCAGATAGTCACCTGGTCTGTAAGGGATGAAACTCTTCACTGTAATTCAATGATAAGAATTTTTAAAGAATTCATAAAAGAAAATCCAGAGATTTGGACTCCTAAATTAAAAAAAGAACTTTATGAGGCTTGTAGAACTATTATTGAGCATGAAGATGCTTTTATAGATTTAGCTTTTGAAATGGGTCCTATGGAAGGTCTAACAGCGCAAGAGGTTAAAGATTATATTAGATTCATTGGCAACAGAAGATTAGTCCAATTAGGTTTAGAACCAATTTATGATGTACAGAAAAATCCTCTTGGATGGCTTGATACTATGTTAAATGCAGTTGAGCATATGAATTTCTTTGAAGGTCGTGCGACTGAATATTCTAAAGCATCAACACAAGGGACTTGGGTAGAAGCATTTAGTTAATTTCCTAAGTGAAAGATTTTGGATTAGTAGTTATTGGGGCACATTTTGGTGTTTGGCTAGAAGATAAGATAAATGAATGTGGAAATGACAACATACTTTTAGTAGAACCTGTTCCTTATAATAATAGAATTTTAAAAAAAAATTTTTCGGAAAAAAAAAATATTTTTATTTGTGAAAACGCAATTTTTTCAGAAAACAAAATTAGAAGATTTTTTTTTGTTAAAGAAAACTCAATTCATAGATTAGGAAAACATTGGGCAAGCGGTATAGGCTCTTTTGATAAACAACATATTTTAAATCACAGAAATAAAAGATTTTTAATCACTGACGAAGATATTGAGGATATAGAAATAGAATTCATTGATTTTGATAAATTAATTGAAAAATATCAAATTAAATCTATTAAACATCTACAAATAGATGTTGAAGGAGCTGAGTTTGAAATTTTAAAGACAATTGATTTTACTAAAATAGACATTAAAACATTAGAATTTGAGGCCAAGCATTTTGATGGAACTTTTTTTGAAGGAACAAAACTTAAGTTTGTTAAAGAAAAATTAACATTACATGGATTTGAAATTATCAAAGTTGATAAAGAAAACATTTTAGCAAAAAAAATTAATCAATAAAAAGAAACTAATAGAGGAACATAATAACAATTTTTTTAAATGAATAAGACTGTTTTTAAAATTGCTCAGACTCAGTAGAACCAGCCATTGCCGTTGTTGAGCTCTTTCCACTGCTAATCGTATTAGAAACAGCATCAAAGTAAGAAGTGCCAACTTCTCTTTGATGTTTTACGCTTGTGTAACCATCTTTTTCACGAGCAAATTCTTGTTCTTGAATTTTTGAATAAGCAGACATACCCTCTTTTTTATATTTTTCTGCAAGCTCAAAAATTGCAATATTTTGAGTGTGAAATCCAGCAAGAGTAATAAATTGGAATTTATAACCCATAGCACTAATTTCTTTTTGAAAAGAAGCAATTTCTGAATCTGACAAGTGCTTTTTCCAATTAAACGATGGTGAACAATTATATGCTAAAAGTTTACCAGGAAACTTTTCATGTATGGCATCTGCAAATTTTTTTGCTTCTTGCAAATTTGGGGTAGCAGTTTCACACCAGATTAAATCCGAATATGGCGCATAAGCTAATCCTCGAGAAATTGCTTGTTCAATTCCGGCTTTAACATAATAAAATCCTTCTGGTGATCTTTCACCGGTCATAAAAGGTTTATCATTATTATCATGATCATTAGTAATAAGTTTTGCAGCATTAGCGTCTGTTCTTGCTAATATAATAAGAGGAACATCAGCAATATCTGCAGCTAATCTAGCAGCTTTCAAATTTTTAATCATAGTGCTTGTTGGTACAAGTACTTTTCCACCCATATGACCACATTTTTTTTCACTTGCCAACTGATCTTCAAAGTGAACACCCGCAGCTCCAGCTTTAATAAATTTTTTTGCTAATTCAAATACATTTAAAGGTCCTCCAAAACCTGCCTCACCATCAGCTATAATTGGAAGCATATAATCTATTCTTTTTTCTTTTTTCATATCTCCATCTAGAAGTTCCATATGTTGAATTTGATCAGCTCTAATCAAAGCATTGTTCATTGATTCAACTAATTTTGGAGCACTATCGTAAGGATATAATGATTGATCTGGGTACATTTCCCCAGCACTGTTTGCATCGGCAGCAACTTGCCATCCACTTAAATAGATTGCCTTTAAACCTGCCTTAGCATGTTGAACAGCGTGGTTACCTGACAAAGATCCTAAAGTGTTAACATAATTTTCTGTATTTAGAAGCTTCCATAATTTAACAGATTGTTGTCTGCATAAAGAGTATTCTATTTTAATTGAGCCCCTCAGCCTTTCAACTTCTTGTGGAGTGTAGTCCCTTTTTATTCCTGCAAATCTTTTTAAGTCATACGAAATATTTTCTGCACTCATTAGAGGAATCCTTTGATGTTAAAGTTATTTTAAGAAATGAATTTAGTGAAACTTAAAGATTTAATTCGAGTCTCTTGTAGAGTCGTTTAAATCGTTCATTCCACTAGAACCCCAATCACAATGATCATCTCTCATGTAAATCCCTCTTCTATTATGTCGAGCAAGATCCTCATGTCTTATAATTTGAGCTTCATTTTCAGTGTTTTTTAGTTTTTCGTCCATGTAAATCTTATAATTTACAGGATTTACAAAATCTACAAAAAAGTGTAAAAGTATTGTAAATGATAGAAAAAAATTGTAAAAATAAATTTACAAAATTTACAAATGGTAAATATGAGTCAAATTAATTTAAAAATTGGTCCAAAAATTAAGGCTTTTAGAAGACAACTTGGTCTTCAGGCCAACAAATTAGCTGAAGAATTAAATATTTCCCCTAGTTATTTAAATTTGATCGAGGGGGGAAAAAGGAAAATAGATGGAGATTTACTATTAAAAATTTGTGAAAAACTAAATATTGAGCTTTCTCAGCTTACCACAAAAACTGACTTAAATTTAGAAAACACTTTGTCTGAAATTCTAGATGATGAATTATTTGAGGATTTAGACATTTTAGGACCAGAGGTAAAAGATCTTGTTGGTACAAATCCAAAAATAGGAAAGGCAATAGTTAGATTGGGGGATATCCTTAAAAAGAAAGATCACGAACTTGTAAACAAAATAGAGAAAATATCTGGGAAGATTGTAGATAATAGAAAAAATTCTTTCCCTGGAGAGGTTATATCAGATTTTTTACAAGAAAATAAAAATTATTTCCCAAAACTAGAAGATTTTGCGAATAAGGTTTTTGATAAAGTTCAAAAAAACAATCGAACAAGATATATAGCACTTTGTGAGTACTTAAACTCAGAATATAATATAAAAGTGAAAGACGTTATACCTGAGGAAAATAAACCGTTTTCTAAGATTTTTAACAAAAATAAAAAAGAGCTTTTGTTAAGTGATTATAGTTCTTTAGAGACAAAAAAACTTCATGCAGCTGCTCAGATAGCTCAAGAGGGTGCAATTAAAGAAATAGAGGAATACTTAAAAAAATTTACTTTTCCATCTGAAGAATCAAAAAAATTGACTAAAGTAGCTTTACTAAACTATTGTGGTGCAGCAATTCTGATGCCATATAAACAGTTCCATTCTCAATGTAAAAAACTTAAATATGATTTAGAGCTATTACAAAATACTTTTGCAACTTCCTTTGAGCAAGTGGCTCACAGAGTAACGTGTTTACAGGATCCAAAATTACCTGGTATTCCATTTCATTTTCTGAGGGTAGATATGGCTGGAAATATTTCTAAAAGATTCTCTTTATCAGGAATTGAAATTCCAAGGTATGGTGGAGCGTGTCCTAGATGGAATGTTTATTCAGCATTAACTAGACCTGGTGTAATTCAAGCAGCTGTTAGTAAAATGAGTAATGGGGAAAAATACGTTTGTATTGCCAGGACCGTCGAAAAAGGTATCGGTAGATTTGGTCAATCAAAAAGTATTCTATCAATTGGCCTTGGATGTGAAGCAAAATATGCAAAAGATTTTATTTACACTGAAAATATAAACATTAACGATAAATCTACCGAAATACCAATAGGTGTATCATGTAGAACATGCGATAGATTAGACTGTTCCCAAAGAGCTTTTCCTCCTTTACATAAAAAATTTGATGTTGATATTAATTCGAGAGGTGTATCAGTCTATGTTGGAGATAAAAGTTAATAATAATGGTTAAGTTTATTGTTCCAGCAGTAGTTATTTTTCTTGTTGTTTTATTTTGGGAAAAAATAAACGAAGTAATTTATAAAAAATTCAATATAAAAATCAATTATATAATTTTAATATTATCAATATTAATTTTAGGAGTCATTTTTGCATTGTTATATTTTTGATCTATTATGTTTATAAATTTAATTAGAAAAAATTATGCTTAGTTATATATTACCTTTTCTATTTTTGATTTTAGTCGTTGTGTTTATTCATGAATATGGACATTATTATTTTGCAAGAAAATATGGAGTAGGAGTGACAGATTTTTCAATTGGTTTTGGAAAAGAAATTTTCGGTTGGAATGATAAATCTGGTACGAGATGGAAAATTTGTTGGATACCTTTAGGTGGTTATGTAAAATTTTTTGGAGATAGAAATGTTTTTTCTCAAGCTGATCAGGAGAAAATTCTTGAAAAATACAATGAAAATGATCGCCAAAAGTTATTTGTTTTAAAACCATTGTACCAAAGGGCATTAATTGTTTTCGGTGGACCATTAGCTAATTTTTTACTTGCTTTAGTTATTTTTTTTTCAATTTATACTTTTGTAGGAAAAGATTTTACTCCAGCGGTAATAAACGAAGTCCAAAAAGATAGTCCAGCAATGGTAGGTGGATTAAAGCAAAATGATATCATTTTAGAGATAGACGGTAATAAAGTTGAGAGCATCATGGATGTTTCTAAGTTCATTACAATGTCCACTGCAGATCTTATAGATTTTAAGGTAAAGCGATCTTATGATGAATTATTGCTTAAAATTAAACCAAAAGTGATTTTAAGTGAGGACAATCTTGGAAATAAAATTAATAAACGTATAGTTGGTATAAAGCTTGGTGCTTATAATAATGAAATAAATCACGTTAAGTTAGGTCCAGCCCAGGCTATATATCACGCTGTAAATGAAGTGTATTACGTGAGCATTTCATCTTTAAAATATGTTGGTGGAATGATTATGGGTAAGGCTGATACTTCTCAACTAGGTGGCCCAATTAGAATAGCAAAAATTTCTGGTCAGGTTGCTGAGTTTGGTATCTTGGCATTTATAAGTATGATGGCATATATTTCCATAAGTCTTGGCTTGGTAAATTTATTTCCAATACCAATGTTAGATGGTGGTCATTTGATGTTGTACGCTTTCGAAAAGATTTTAGGCCGCCCTTTATCACAAAAAACTCAGGAGGGTTTTTTTCGAATCGGCCTATTTTTACTGCTATCTTTGATGTTTTTCACAACATTTAATGACTTAAAAGACTTAGGTTTGTTGAGTTAATTAAATTTATTAATTGATTTAAAACCCAATAAAATCAATACTTTTTAGCTATTTTACTATATGTTGTGTATAATTTTAAAAATAACACTAAAAAAAAGCTTGATTTATCAACACTTTTGATAAGAATGTACCTAACCATAAACCGGAGCTAAAATGAATAAAAAACAACTAATAGTCAAGCTTTCAGGAGCTTTAAATTTAAGTAAAGCTGATGCTGAAAGAACTTTTGACACAATTACCAACACTATTTTAGATGCTTTAAAAGGTGATGATCCTGTAAAAATTGCAGGATTTGGTACTTATAAAGTGGCCAAGAGAAAAGCAAGAGTTGGAAGAAACCCTAGAACAGGTGAGCAAATACAAATTGCTGCATCTCAAAAGGTAAAATTCTTGCCTGCAAAAGCTCTAAAAGAAGTATTTAATAAATAATTCTAAATAACAGCCTTAACGATTTTCTCGTTGAGGCTGTTTCTATATGCAGAATCTGCATATCCAATCCTCATAATCAACGTTAGTTTTTCCTAATTTTAAAAAATATACATCAAATTTAACAGGGAGGTCTTAATGACTAAATTTTTAAATAAGATAAGTGTGCCACTTATTAGTTTAATTTTTTTATTAAACATGAGTAGTGCAGGATATGCAGATTCAACTGTTTCTGCAGAAGTAGGGTTTATTTTTAATACTCTACTATTTTTAATGTGTGGGTTCCTGGTCTTTTTTATGGCTTGTGGATTTGCAATGTTAGAGTCAGGTATGGTTACATCGAAAAGTGTATCTGTAATCTGTGCAAAAAATATAGGTTTGGTATCTATTGGAGCAATTATGTTCTGGTTAGTTGGATACAACCTAGCATATGGTATTCCAGAAGGAGGATACATTGGAAAATTCATCCCATGGAGCGACGCTAGTAAAATAGATACTGGTTATGCAGATGGATCAGATTGGTATTTCCAAATGGTATTTTGTGTAACAACAGTTTCAATTGTTTCTGGAACAATGGCTGAAAGAATTAAATTATGGCCATTCTTTTTATTCGCAGCAATTTTAGCTGGTGTTATTTATCCAATTGTAATGGGTTGGCAATGGGGAGGCGGCTGGTTAGCTAAAGCTGGTTTCTCAGACTTTGCTGGTTCAACATTAGTTCACTCAACAGGTGGAGCAGCTGCTTTAGCTGGTGCTATAATTATTGGCCCTAGATTAGGAAGATTTACTAAGTCTGGAGCTCCGGCACCACTTAAACCTTTTGCAGCATCATCAATTCCATTAGTTACACTTGGTGTATTCATCCTTTGGTTAGGTTGGTTTGGATTTAATGGTGGTTCACAGTTAGCAATTGGTACTGCACCTGATGCAATTGCTGTTTCAAAAATATTTATAAACACTCTATTAGCTGGTGCAGGTGGTGTAATGGCCGCTGCAGCTGTCACTAGATTATCTGGTAAAACAGACGTAGTGCAAATGCTTAATGGATGTATTGGTGGCTTAGTTGCTATCACAGCAGAACCGTTAATGCCTTCACCTTTTGCTTCAATTTTAATTGGTGCTGTAGGAGGTATAATAGTTGTTTATGGTACGAAGATGTTGTTTGCTTTAAAAATCGATGACGTAGTCGGAGCCGTACCTGCTCACTTGTTTGCAGGTATCTGGGGAACTTTAATAGTTCCTGCTACAAACTCGGGTGCGAATTTCGGCACTCAGTTACTAGGTGTAATTTCAATAAATGCATTTGTGTTTGTTACTGCGTTTATAGTTTGGTCATTGATGAAAGCTACAATGGGTATCAGATTGAGTAAAGAAGCTGAGACTAAAGGAACTGATGTATCAGAGACTGGAGTTATAGCTTACTCAATTCGTGACTAATTGTTAACAATAACAATTATGGGGTTCTTCGCTCTCTGTATCTCCGCGATTACTCATCGGAGGACCCCTTAAATCTCTCTCTAGTTAGTTAAAAAAAAGTCCCCTTGCAAAAGGGGG
>CACBLI010000001.1 GCA_902540235.1 uncultured Pelagibacteraceae bacterium | reverse complement strand
TCTCATTTAATGATTGGAGTAAACTTGAGTAATCCTGATCCAATTTTAAAAAAAAAGATTCAATTTATTAAAAATAATCTTTTAAAAATCGATCGAAATTTTATCTTATGATAAAGAAGATTAAAGCTTCAACATCTGAAAAAGTAATTTTTGCATTTATAATTATTTTGGCAATTTTTTCCTTTGGTTTTTTTTTTTCTATAAAAAATAAATGTTTGTTTATAAAAAATTTCGACCCTCAAGAAATTACTTTTAAAGATCCAGATAATATTGCAATTTTGAATGTTGAATGTGGAAATGTGATAATGGAACTTTATCCTGATATTTCTCCAAATGCTGTAAAAAGATTTAAGTATTTAATTAATTCTAAGGCATATGACGATGTTGCATTTCATAGAGTCATTAAGGACACACTTATTCAAGCAGGAGATTTAGAATTTGGAAAAAAAGGAAGTTTAAATTATGCAAAGATTGGTACTGGAAAATCTGGATTAGGTACTATTAATTCAGAAATAGATAATCCTTTTAATTTTGATAAAGGAAGTGTTGGTTTAGTAAGGACCAAAAAATATAATACTGAAGATAGCCAGTTCTTCATAATTCTCAAAGATGAGCCATTATATGAAACTGAATACACACCAGTTGGAAAAGTAATTTACGGATTAAAAGCTTTAGAGAAAATTAAGTATTTAGATAAATCTCAATACGTATTAAGACCTGATTTTATAAATTCTTTTTATATGTTGATAGATCAATAATATTTATTTTAATTTTCTGAGTTGAGTTTATCAGTAGCTTGTTTAAAACCTTTTAAGTTTGATTGAATAACTAAAGGTTGTCTCGAAGCATAGCCCAAAACCTCTATTTCTAATTGGTTTCCAGAAATAAAATTTTTGTATACTTTTTCATAAATATTATCCATTTCTGAGTTTCCCGAACCTTTTGTCAGAAATACTAGGCACCCTATTTGCTCACAGCTTGACCAAGGAATTTCTATCGTTTCTTCATTATCAACTCTTAAAGAAAGTGATCTTTTCAAGTCAATACCTAACGGCGATATTATAGTAATTAAACTAATTTCCTTTTTTTTTTCATTTAAAAATTTTGAATATGTAACTGAAAAATTTATATTAGTATTTTGAATTCTAATTGTTTGACTAACTTCGCAATTTTTATTCTTACCATTTTCTACGCATTGGTATGTCCAATTATCATACTGTTGAGTCGTAACCTTTGGTGGTGATTTTTCATCTGCTATTGCAACTTTAAAACCAAAAAAAAGAATTATAATTGTAAATAAAATTTTACTCATTAATATTGTTTTGATAAAGAGACGATTGTTCTATCATCCCAGCTCAAGCCGTCAACATCAAAACCTTCACTGTCTTTTCCAGAATTACCTTGAATTGTTCTAGAATGGGTTAGTTGCATGTTAAAAAAATTAAAAAATGGTACATCCATTGTTAGTCCCCAGCCCTTAAGTGCGTATGTATTTTTAAGTTCAGTATTTGTTGAGTTCCATCCCGTCCATTTATTTTTGTGTAAACGAATTTTTCCATAATCATAAAAAATTGTTGTTGGTAAATTAAAAAAATTTCTTTTTATTTCTATCCCTGTAGTAAAACCTGCATCACCAGCTGCCTCGCTCGAAGTATATGCTCGTACACCGTTTAATCCACCTAAAGTAAATTGCTCTCCACCATCTAGATTATCAGCAGCAAATTGACTGTTAAACTTTAATAAAATGTTAGTCTTATCTGTTAGTTTTTGTAAACGATTTAAACTTAATGTTGCTTTTAAATTTCTACCATTGTTATCGGCCCCAGCTTGATCTGTGATAAAGTTCGATGCATTATCAGTCAAGTCCAGCTTACCTAGCGTTACTCCAATGAGGCCATAATTTACGCCTCCACCTAATTTCGTATCTGTGGCATCAAATCCTAAATTTAGAGAAGCCTTGGTCATATCTTTATTACTATTATTGCCTGTACCTAAATCATTTACATAATCATTTCTTGATAAAGATAGCGTTGCATTAAGATTGTTTGTAAGTTTTTCAATCAATGGTCTTGTAAAAGTTAAATTATATTCTGTTGAATAACCCGAGGGCGTAGTAGAATCAAAAGGAGCAGAAAGTTTATATTCCATTTTTGAAAGTCGCATAGTTGCTTGCATTCCATTATAACCCAAAGGAAATGTGTTTGACATTGCATAGTAATTTGATTCTTCAGTTTGTTTTCCATTTTTGAAATTATTTCCTGTTGCAACATTAGTAAGTGAAAATCGATCACCTATGTTAAGTAATCCATCTATATTAATTGTATTAGTAAGTTTACCTGTGCCTGATGATCTAGATCCAGTATTATCGACCAAAGATAATCCTGTGATTGTTTCCGTGTTACTTGCGGTAATTATAACATCGGTTTCCCCAAATTCTTCTCCTTCTTCTAGTTGAGCTACTGCATTAATTCCAGGAGTTCTATTAAAATTTCTTATATTTTTATCTAATTGAGAAATATTTAAACCTCCATCGTCTTGCACTTTATAGAGAATTTTTTTTCTAATTTTTTCTTTTGATAGATTAAGTTTTTTTGTCTTATCTACATTAAAAGCAATTTTTCCTAATTTCGCTTCAGTAATTTTAATTTGTACAATCCCATTTTTTATATCTTGTGGAGGAAGATAAGATGTTGCCAGAAATCCCTTTGATCTATAATAGTTAGAAATTTCTGTGGTAACATTAAGAAGCGCATCATAGTCTAATTCTTTATTAATATTATCTTTAATCAAATCTTTTAATATCTCATCATTGTATCTTTTATTGCCCTCTAATTTAAAATCTTTAACTAATACTTTTAAAATTTTTTCTTCATTATTTGGTAAAAATTCTTTATCTAGCTCATTCAATTTTTCAGAGGTATCAGGCTCTTTTTTTTCAGGTAGTTGTGGAACCTGCTTGTTAAGGTCATCAACTGTAGGTATATCAACTGCGTGTCCAATACTTGAAAAAGTTATCAGAAACATAAAAATTAAAGTTGATTTTAAATTATATATTATCTTCATCTTCTATTCTCGCATCAGGATTAGTATCTATGTTGTTTAAGCCTTGATTATTTTCAATTTTGGGTTTGTTTTCTATTCTTTGATTTGGTTTAGAGCCAAGCTTATATGGATTAAAAAACTCACCTTTTTGTGGTTTGCCATCGAATGATTTAAACAATTCCTTTATATCTCTAAATTGCTTCGGTGGCGCATTAAAATCTTTTGCAGTTTCAATATTAGAAGGCTTAAAGTTTGATGGATTACCTTTTGGACCTCCGAATAATCTTCCAAAAAATCCTTGTCCGGAAGGATTATTACCCTCAACTTTTCCTCTTGCTAAAGGTTTACCGATTTTAAAATTATTACCACCTGGTCTTGCTTTTATATCTCCAAATTTTGGGTTGTCCGCGTAAACAATTTCAACGCTTTTTGTAAAACCAATACTATTTCCACCTCTAAACATATTAAACTTCATAGGGCCTGGGCCAAACTTATTTATTGGCCTAAATTTTGCAGCTGTTTTGGCAGCTCTTTTAGCTTTTTCTTTTACTGAGTTTGATAATCCACCACTACTTCCTGTCATTTTCTGACCAACTCCTGTAGCAGTTCCAAATGCTGAGCTAGGATTAATCGTACCCCATCTTGCACCTGATACTTGGTATCCAGTTAAGCCAGTATAAGATTTTAATTTTTTTATAGATCCTACTTTTGACTTAAATTGAACTGTAGGAACAGAATTTATTCCTCTGTCAATTTCTACTGCTTTTGCAACTAAAGAATGTTTACCAGATACAGTGTCATTTACTTTTCCATTAAATATTACCGCTGGGTCCATAGATAATACTGTTCTTGTAGTTCCATTGTTACCCGTACTACCGATTAAAACATCTCCGTTATACCTTTGCTGCTCATAAGTCATAACATCACCTTTAAGGGTTATAGTGTTAGCTGTTGTTATCATTGTATAAAAACTATCAGTAGTATTAGTTGGATCAACTATTTCTAAATTAAAAGCATAACCAACTCTATCCCCATAGGTTACATTTCCTGAACCAGCATTAACTGTCATTGATCTTGCTTTAGCATTACCTTGTCCTTTTAAACTTCCACCAAAATTTATATTCGAATTCGTAGTTGTAAATTCAACTGGGGAGCCTCTAGAACCTGAGGCAACTAAAACATTTCCAGTATAATTCTGCGCTCCAGTAGTCGTTATTCCTGAATTCAATCTTACTGCACCGTTTATTCTTAAAGAGGCCAAAGTTACACCGTCTGAAACGCTAAACTGATCTGAGGTTGATGTTGATGTTAATGATGGAGCGGATGCACCTAAAGCTCTGGCAGATCCAGCTACTAAACTAGCTCCACTATTTATGTTAACTGCGCCAGTATAAGTATTTGTTCCTGACAATGTTAGTGCTCCACCACTTGCTGTTAATCCACCTGTCCCAGAAATTGTACTAGATATTGTTTGTGTTGCACTTGAACCATACTCAAATGTTCCATTATTAATAATATTTGCAGAATAACTTCCACTTCCTAATTTTCCACTACCTGATACTTTTAATTTACCAGCATTAATTGTAGTGGTACCTGTATACGTATTTACACCAGCAAAATTTAAAGTTCCTGTTCCAGATTTTATAACTCTTGTACTTCCACTTATTACTCCAGAAACAGTTGAAGACGAAGCTCCAACGTTAGTCATATCTAAAAAATCTAAATTTGTAACATTTCCTGAGATAGTTACAGCTCCAGTGCCTGTATCCATTTTAAGATCGGCATCATCTGATTGGTCATATTTTATTACAATTAAACCTGAAGATCCATGTCCGCCAACATTTGATGAGTGACCTCCACCTCCACCTCCACCACTACCGGTGTGTGCAGTTGCATTGTTTCCAGCTCTTCTTGCGGCACCTCCATCTCCACCAACTCCGCTACCACCAATTAATCCTCCATAAGTGTTTCCAGTAGCGCCATCAGTACCTGCTCCACCACCACCTGCATACCATTTTGCAGTGCCTGTGATAGATGATTGAATTCCTATACCTCCATTAGTACCTTCTCCATTTAATAATCCTCCGGCTCCGCCAGCACCTCCACCTCCACCACCTCTGTTTCTTCCAGTAGTTTCTTGTGCTCCAGCATTGCCTTGGCCAGCAGTTCCAGATCCAGGATTACCATGCCAAAAAGATGCACCCCCTCCAGAACCTCCTGATTTTCCGTGTGGTCTTTGATTATGTCCTCCTCCACCGCCTCCACCAATTGCATTCAATGAGGCAAATAAAGTATTTCCTCCGTTTCCACCATCACGATGAGCAGAACCTCTTGTTCCTCCAGCTCCTATTGTTGCCGAATAAGTTGAAGAACTAAGCGAATATGAAGATTTTTGAATTACTCCACCAGCACCTCCACCACCGCCAACATTTGAACCTCCACCACCTCCACCACCGGCTATTATCAATAGATCAGCTGAAGTCACTGAAGATGGTTTTGTCCAAGTAAAAGCTCCCAAAGAGTAGGTTAGTGATCCGTTTCCAATACTTGTGCTAGATGAAGTAGCAGTTGCCTCGCTCTCACCATTAAAAATATATTTACCATTGTATCTTAATTGTAAAATTCCAGAATTACTATTTGAAGATAAATTGCCTCCAATTGTAATATTATTATTAGATGTGATTAAAGAAAAACCGGTTCCTTTTACAGTTACATTATCATTGTATGTTTGCGTGCCTGTCGTCTTAATAGATGATTCTAAAATTACATCGCCAGTTACTGATATCGAAGGAAGAGTTGTTCCACTAGTTGTTTTTAACGTAGGAGAATTACTGGCTGAAATTGTGGGAGAACTTCCTAATGCGTTATCTGCACCAGCAATTAAAGTCCCATTAGACAAAGCTATTGTTCCAGT
Source organism: uncultured Pelagibacteraceae bacterium (assembly GCA_902540235.1). Taxonomy (GTDB): domain Bacteria; phylum Pseudomonadota; class Alphaproteobacteria; order Pelagibacterales; family Pelagibacteraceae; genus Pelagibacter. The sequence continues at coordinate 161,534 of CACBLI010000001.1, read as the reverse complement.
AAAGTTACTACTTCCGCTGAGCGTTAAATTTCCACTACCTGATTTTGTAATTCCCCCACTGCCTGAAATTGCACCTGATAATGTTTGTATAGAACTTGAGCTTAAAGTTAAGGTGCCACTATTTGCAATAGCTCCAGCATAAGTTCCATTACCTAGTAGTCCTGAAACAGCAATTGCTCCTGCAGAAATTGTGGTATCACCACTATAAGTATTCGTTCCTGATAATGTTAACGTTGATGAACCTGATTTTGTTAACGCTCCAGATCCTGAGATAACTCCTGATAAAGTTTGAGCTGTGCTTGATGCATAAGTAAACGTTCCACTGTTAGAAATATTTCCTGCATAAGTGCCACTTCCTAAAGATCCAGAGCCACCAATATTTAATGTTCCAGCACTCACTATTGTTGTTCCGGAGTAAGTATTGGTTCCTCTTAAGATAACAGTACCATTTCCAGTTTTAGTTAAATTCTTGCTGCTTCCACTTATTACTCCATCAATATAAAAGTTATTAGCAGCTTTTATAGTTGAGTGTGCTCCTAAGGTAATGTTTCCATCCCAATACTGACCAAAACCATTTGTTCCACGAAGTGTTCCGCCATTTAAAGTTAGTGCATTAGTTAAAGCACCATCATCGCTTCGATCAACCCATAGAGTTGCACCGCTTGCAACAGAGATAGATCCTGTTCCAAAAACATCATTTGATCTACTTGCTTCACCACCAAACAATGTACCAGCACTTACAGTTGTGCCTCCTGTATAAGTATTGTTTGCTGATGTGGTTAATTTACCTGATCCAGCTTTTGTTAATGCAGTATCACCGCTAATCACTCCAGTAACTACTGAAGAATTGTTGGTAGTATTAACAGTTAAGGAAGTTAGATCAGATACGGTACTTTGTAGATTTACCTGTCCTGAACCAGTATTTAAAGTTAAACCTGCAGAGACAATATTGTTAGCGCTGTAATTTAAAATTACAATACCTGAACCACCATCTCCTGCTGAAGATCCACCATCCCATCCATTAGCGCCTCCTCCAGAACCTGTATGCGCTGTACCATTACCACCACTTCGCTGTCCACTATTTGATCCACCTTGTCCACCAATACCTGAACCACCGGCACCACCTGTTCCTCCCCAGGTTCCGCCACCTCCTCCAGCTGCATACCACTGATTACTTCCAGAAATGTCATATTGTAGTCCTGCTCCGCCAGCTCCACCATTTCTTCCCGAAGGTCCATTTCCGGCACTTCCAGCTCCACCGCCGCCAGAGCCTGCATATGTATTATGACCACCACTACCACCACTATTTCCTTGGCCAGGTGTTCCAGCTCCTGGTGATGGTGAACCTTTTCTATGACCATATCCTCCTCCAGAGCCTCCATCTCTTCCGTTGGATTGCTTACTTCCACCGCCTCCACCACCAATTGCTGTTTGATTTCCGAATGTACTGTTTTGACCATTCGATGCTTGTCCAGGAACACTTGTTGCTTTTGAACCACCTGCTCCAACTGTAATGCTGTAACTATTATCAGATAAAGAGTATGAGGCGTTATAAATTAAACCACCAGCTCCTCCTCCGCCGGCACCATCTCGACCTCCACCTCCACCACCTGCAACAACTAATAATTTAGTTGCGGATAACGAGTTAGGTTTCGTCCAAGTATAAGCGCTTCCGTTCCATGATAAAGAACCTCCTCCGCTTAGAGATGTAGCTGAGTTACTTGCTGTAGCAGCACTCCCGTTTAAAACGTAAGCACCTGAGCGTTTTAACTGAAGTATTCCAGATACTGAAGTTGAATTTGGTGAAATAGCCCCGCTCACATCAAACGAGCCAGAATTAGTTGTTATTGTAACATCTGTGTCTAATTTAACTGCAGCATTTACATCAACACTTAATGATCCATTTGATGATGTTATGTTTGCTCCTAAAACCAAGGTCGTTGCGTTAAATGTCAACGTTGCATTTCTAGCACCAGTGTAAGCAATATTATTATTTACCGTAATAGTATTATCTGCAGTTTGAGTAACGTCGGAGGTTCCTAAGTTTGATACAATGGTAGAAGCTTCAGAAGATCCTATTGTTATATTGGTTGGGTCAAGTAACCAATTTCCATAATTTCCAGTTAAAGAACTAGTATTAACTTTTATTCCATTATAATTTAAAACAGCCCCAGACGTTTCTATCTGACCCCCGTCGCCATCAATACCTTTTGCGGTTAATGTTCCATATACACTTGTAACAGAATTACTATCTTTAATATTAGACCAAGCTACAATTGTTCCACCAGCTCCACTTTCTGTTGCACTAGCTGATAATACTGAATTTTTATCTATTGAAGTATATGTTGACTGAAGCAAATCCCCTTTACCTTGCCAGTCTCCGCCTATTAATATTTCACCACCACCTTCTCTACCATCTGCGCTAAGTTTTGCAGATACTAGGTTTAATTCTTTACCAGTAATTTCAATATCGCCACCCTTACCTGTTGAAGAATTAGCATCTAATTTGCCCGAGATGGTTGCTTCACCTTTCGATCCTGCATCGATTTTAATTTCACTTGCTTCGATAGATCCTGTATTTGAAACTAATTTGATAACACCATTTTCTGACGCCAGGCCCTGTGCTTTTGCATCAGTTATTTTAATTGTTTCATCAACTAAACTTTGTGCAGCATCAGCTTTTATTGTTACTATTCCATTTTTAGTTTCAATTGTACCTTCATTTTTTGCGAGTGATTTAAGTTTAGATGGTTTTACTTTCACAGTAAGCTTGTTGTTTCCGCTAATACTTAACAAAACATCATCTCCAGCTGCAAGGGCGGTTGAAGCTTTAGCAATAATTTGACCTTTGTTATTTATTTCTGAAGAAATTAAAGCTACGTATTGAGCATCAATTTTTCCATTTGCGGTTAATTTGGATAGCTTATCTGATGAAAACTCTAAGTTATTATTTAGATAATTTTGATTTGTAATATTTAGAGTTGATAATATCGCACCCTCTGCTCTTACAGCTGAGGTAGGTCCCATTAATATACCTGTAGGATTTACTAGTATTAGTCTTCCATTTGAAAAAATAGAGCCATTAATAATTGATTTTCCACTAACTACATTATTTAAAATAGTAGATTTATTAGTCGGTTGATTAAAATGGACCGATGCGCTTGAACCTACGTTAAAAGTATTCCAATTAACGATACCTTGCTTAGTCGTTTGATTTACATCAAGTCTTCCGATCTTAGGCTGGTTAATGGTAATGTTTCCACTTACTACTTTTGCGCCTGTTGGTAGGGTAAATTGATCAATATTTTGAGCAAAAACATATGAATTAGTGCTTGTTAGGCTTAAAAAAAATATTAAAAACCAATTAATAAATTTATTTATTAATATTTTCATTTTGTTTTAAATTTCTAATATTTCTTAAAGTTACTTGAATCCCTTAATCATGATAGATTTTATCTGACATTACCTAAAGTAATACAGTTTTAAATTCGCATTAAAATTTACTACCAAATTTTAATAGTATATTTGATTAAAAAGACCCTTATTTTGAATGTTTGTTTGAATATAAATTAGAACATAATTCACTAAAAATGATTAATTCTAAATTGATTAAATTGCATAGCTAAAAATTGAAAAAAACATTGGTTATCTGTGTAAATAAAAAATACTGTTAAATTTTAATAACAATATTTTATAGTATGCGAAATAAATTTTCTAGAATAGCAAAAGATTTGGTTAGCCATGTAAATGACTCGAATGAACTATCATTTATATTTAAAACCAAAATTCATGTAATAATAACGTTTTATATTTATGGTCATGAAAAAATTACTTTTGAAGATTTATGTAAAATTACTAATTCAACAGTTAGTCGAACGACGATACAAACTATTCTATCAGAGGGTGTTAAGTTAGGTTACTTAAAAAAATTTGTTGATAAAAGTGACAAAAGAAAAAAATATTTTTCTTGCGAACAACTCAAACCAGTCCTTGAAAAATGGCACAATCAACAGCAAAAAATATTTATTTAGTTATTTAAGGGTTTTCCTGTAGACAATGTATGTCTTATTCTATCTTGAGTTTTATTAGTTTCAATCAATTTCATAAATGCATTTAATTCTAATTTAAACAAATCATCCTCTGATAATGTTTTATTTATTGTTGTATCTCCGCCGCTTAAAACATTTGCTAATTCCTTTGCAACATTAACACCATGGTCTAAAATAACTTTTTCATTATAAAGTTTTTCAATAATTTTATTCATTTCGATTCTAACACTTTCTCCAGGTAAATTAAATTTTAACTCTTTGGGTGTTTTAAAATCTTTATTTTCACTGATGATTTTTTTTGAAACTTCCAATAAACTGTTTCTATTCATTATTTTTTTATCGCTAGGTCTTAAATATTTTAATGGTTCAGCTTCTACAGGTGAAGTTGCTGTTTTACCATAGCCAATAATATCAAACACTTTAAGTGGTGCAAAATTTGGATCTTTTTTTGCCTCTTCAGTTTCTAACCATCTCCCTAACATTTCTTTACAGCCTCCCCCTGCTGGAATTAATCCAACAATAGTCTCAACCAGTCCTACAACTATATTAGTATGAGATGCAACAAAATTACTTTGAACCATTACCTCAAACCCCCCTCCAAGAGTTAAACCTGATGGGGCAGAAATAACAGGATGTTTAGAATATTTTAAATGCTTACAAGTTTCTTGAAAATATTTAATAAATTTTTCTATTGATTTAAAATCATTTTTTTCTGCAAATTGCATCGTATAAGTTAAATTTACACCTGCCGAAAATTGCATACTTTCATTTATAATTATTAATGGTTTATCTGTTGCTTTTTTAAGGGCATCCATTGAGTCATAATCTAAAGCATTGGCTTTAGTGGTAAACTCTACAATATTATAGTCATTGAATCTAAAAATTTTTGCAGAGTCATTACCATCTAATCTTACAGCAGTTTTTTTAACTTTACCCAGCGTTTCAATGTTAGTGTATTTTTGTCTTTCACCATAAAAATTTTCATTTTTACTTTTATTCAATTCCTCTAAAAAATTGTTTCCACTAAAATCGTCTACTTTATTAAAAAAATTTTTAACACCAATTTCCTCTAACATTTCAAATGGTCCCTTAGCCCAGTTGAAACCAAGCCTCATTGCTTCATCAATGTCATTAAATTGGTTAGTAATTCCAGGAACTAGCGATGAGGCATATTTTATAATTTTTGAAATTACTGACCATGCATATTCACCATATCTATCTTTTCTATTTATCAGTCCACTAAGGTCTACTTTATCAGATTTTATATCAATCTTTTTACTAGGCGAGTAATCACCTGTTTCAAGATTAATTGCTTCCATCACTTTGGTTGCTCCAGATTTATTTATTCTATAAAAGCCACCTTTACCTTTTCTTCCAGTGTAACCAGTTTCAATTAATTTTTTTACTAATGGAATTTCTTTTGCTACCTCATGAAATTCATCGGTTTTAGGCAATTCTTTAATAAAGCTTTTTAAAACGTCAGCCATTAAATCAATCCCAATTAAATCATAAAGACCAAAAACACCTGTCTTTGGGATGCCCATTGGTCTTCCAAAAATCGCATCTGCCTCTTCGACTGAAAGCTTCATCTTAAAGGCTTCAGTCATTGCTATTTGCATAGCATAAACCCCTACTCTATTTCCTAAAAATCCTGGTGTATCATTGCAAACAATAGCACCTTTACCAAGCTCAATTTCACAAAATTCTTTTAATTGATTAATCTTATTTAAATCAGTGTTCTCATTTTTTACAATTTCTAATAGACCCATATATCTGACAGGATTAAAAAAATGAGTTATACAGAAATCTTTTTTTTCTGTATCCGTTAAATTTTGAGATAAAACTTTAATAGGTATTGAGGATGTATTAGATGAAACAATTGCACCTACTTTTCTTGACTTAAATATTTTTTCATAAATTTGATGTTTTACATCAATTCTTTCAACAACTGCTTCAACTATCCAGTCAGCTTCCTTAACTACATCAAAATTATCAGATATATTTCCAATTTTAATATTATTTATTTTTGATTTATCAATTAGCAAAGGTGGTCTTGATTTATGAATTCTTTCCCTAGCTTTCTCACTAATTTCAGTTTTTAAATCTAATAATGTAACTGGGATATTTGCATTACATAAGTGAGCGGCAATACCACTTCCCATTGTACCCGAACCAATCACTACAACATTTTTTATATTCATGTAATGATATTTTTATCGATTTATACCTCTGAGTCTTTCAGATCTTCGTCTTAAAAGTTCAGCGGTCACTAATATTAATGTTGATAATATAATTAGACAAGTTGCAACAGCAAGAATGGTTGGGCTTAATTGCTCTCTTAAACCTGTCCACATTTGAATTGGAATGGTTGTGTTTTCTAGTCCAGCTAAAAATAAAACAACCACTACCTCATCAAATGAAGTAACAAATGCAAACAATCCTCCAGATATTACTCCAGGCAAAATAAGTGGTAAAGTTATTTTCATAAATGTATTTACAGGATCACTGCCCAAACTAGCAGCTGCTCTTGTCACGCTATGATCAAATCCTGAAAGAGTTGCGGTTACTGTAATAACAACAAATGGTGTCCCCAAAATAATATGCGCGAGAACTATTCCTGTGTGTGTGGCTGCTAATCCAACTTTAGCCATAAAGAAAAATATCGCTACACCTGAAATAATTAAAGGAACTATCATTGGTGAGATTAATACTGCCATGATTAGACCTTTATACGGCATATGTCTACTACTCAAACCTAAAGCTGCTACTGTTCCAAGAATTACTGAACCTATTGTTGCAAAGATAGCAATTATAAAACTATTTTTTGCAGCTAATCCCCAAGGGTTTTTAGTCCCATAAATCATATCTTGATACCATCTCAAAGAAAATGCATCAGGATCAAGACGTTTCATTCCATCTGAAAAAACTAAAAATTCCTCAGCATTAAAAGATAATGGAAAAATAACAAACAATGGAGCAACAAGAAAAAAGAATACTGCTGCACAAATTGTCAAATAAACATAGTGCCAAATTCTATAATGTGGTTCTGTATATTTGGGTAAAGCCATTTTATTTATCCTAATTTAATATTATCTATTCCAACTAATTTATTGTACAGCCAGTAAATGACTAATACTCCACTTAGCAACATTAGTCCCATTGCTGAAGCAAAGCTCCAATCGAGAGTACTTTTCATATGAAATGCTATCTGGTTACTTATCAATGTTCCTGAGGCTCCGCCAACTAAAGCAGGAGTAATGTAATAACCTATTGCTAAAATGAAAACTAATAAACATCCAGCTCCGATACCTGGGATTGTTAAAGGAAAATAGACCTTCCAAAAAGCTACAAAAGGGGTTCCGCCTAATGACTTACCAGCTCTCATTAAACTTGGGGAGATTGTTTTCATCACACTGTAAAGTGGAAGAACCATAAAAGGCAGTAATATTTGGGTCATTGCAACGTAACTACCAGTTTTATTAAACATCATTTCTAGTCTGTTATCATCGCTTACTAGTCCAATCATGACAAAGAAATCATTGACTATACCTTGCTGTTGTAAAAGGATCATCCAACTGGCTGTTCTTACAAGTAAGGAGGTCCAAAAAGGAAGTAAGACACAAATCATCAATAAATTACTGTACTTCATTGGCAATGTTGCAAGTAAATGTGCTATTGGGTAAGCCATCAAGAAACAAAACACAGTAACAAAAAAAGCAATTTCTAAAGTTCTTAGCCATAAAATTCTGTGAACTCTTCTATCCTCAGGTACATTAATTATCTCTCCCTTTTCATTTTCATACATATCAACTCCTTTTAAATATTTTTGATACGTATATGCAGGTGCTCTTCTTTTAATTGCTCTCCAATATTCAACATCAGCCCATCTTCGATGAACAGACATGATTTGCTCTTTGTAATTTCCTTCCTCAAAAGATTTAGACTTTCGTCTTAATTTTTTGATAATACTTTTAAATCCATTTTTTGTATAATTAAGTTGGGTTGATAATTTTCCTTCTCTTTCCTCTTCAATTAATTTTTGGAAATCAAAATAAAAAGCCTCAAATACCTCTTCAGGTGGAAGGTCTTCTCCATCCCATTTTTCCATTGACTTAAAAGTTTTAGGAAGCATTTCTGTGACCATTTTATCATCAACACTTCTCATAAGCATATCTCCTATTGGAAATACATACGTAATGATTATGAACAACAATAATGGAGCAACAAGTAAAAAAGCTTTAATCTTATTTTTCTTTTCTGCTTTTTTAAGACTTACCTCTAAAGGAATTCCATCAGTTGTTAAAATTTGTTTTGTTTCTGAGCTCATAAATAAAAAGGGCGGTTAATAATAACCGCCCTTTTAATATAATATAAAATTTTAATCTTTAAAACTTAAAATTAAAATCCTGCTTTCATTGCTTCCCATTTTTCACCAAGTTCTGTTCCATTATCAGCCCAGTAAAGTGGATCTACTAAGAAGTAATTTTTAGTATTCGCTGGCGCAGTTGGCATATTAGGTACCATGTTTGTCTTACCATCTTTGTACCATGGCTCTCCTTTTTCCATTACTGCGATTGATGATTTTCTCCAAGGCGCGTATGCGATATATTTCGCACTTCCAGCTAAACCTTCTGTACTTGTCATCTCTGCTAAAGCTTTTTTAGCATCAGCTTCATTTGGTGAACCTTTAACTAATACAAAATATTCATAGTCAAGACCTTGTGCATCCCAAACTTGAACGATTGGAGCACCTTCTCCAACTGCAGCATTAAAGAATCTACCATTCCAGCCAGTTGCCATAACAACTTCACCGCTCATTAGCAATTCTGGTGGTTGAGCACCTGCAGACCAAAATACACATCCACCCTGTGGGTCTGTGCAAAGTTTTTTGATCTTATCCATAGCTCTTTGAACACCTTTGTCAGTGTTTAAAGCCTTATAGATTTTTGCTCCACCTTTACCTGGTTTGATACCATCTGCAGCTAAAGCAATCTCTAAGTTTGTTAGAGCGCCTTTGTAGATAGCTCTTTTTCCAGGGAATTTTTTAGTGTTAAAGAAATCTTTGATAGTTTTTGGAGTGCCTTTAACATTGTCTGAGTTATAAGCATAGTTCCAAGAATATAAAATATTTCCTACAGCACATTCACTTGGCATTCCAGTAAAGAAATCTTTACTTGCTGGAGTTCCATCTGGTGCTGGTGGGAAGTCTTTATCAAAATCAAATTTAACAAATAATCCTTCATCACAGCCATTGATAGTATCCATTGCAAATACGTCCATTATATCCCACGTAATTTTGCCAGCTTCTTTCTGTGCCTTAATTTCTGATAATCCACCTGAGTAGTCGACCCAATTGATCGGAATACCTAGTTTTTTAGCAGTAGGATCACCATAACCTAATTTTTGACTTTCAGTATAAGCTCCACCCCAAGACGCTACAGTTACTGCGAACGCTGAAGTAGTTAAAGAAAATACAAAAGAAAGGGCTAGTAATAATTTACTAATTTTTTTCATTTTTCCTCCGTTTAAACGTTTTTTTATAAAAGTAGATTACAACAAGATCGATAATGAGAGTCAACAGCCCATTTTTACTTGCTAAATGAAGGTATATAGAGTGTTTATTTTGGATCTAAGGCTCTAGCGTCATCACTGTTCCAACCTATCTTAATTTCATTTCCTAACTTAATATCTAAGTTGGAAGAACTGTTGGGAACCTTTAAAATAAATTCAGAATTTCCTAATAAATTAATTCTTACTCTCGTGTGATCTCCGTGATAAATAACTTCTTCGATTTTTCCTTTATGAATATTATCCATTTTATCAGTTGGATTAATTAATGCTCTCTCAGGTCTAATTGAGACTGTTGTTCTTTCTCCTTTGCCTTTAACTGATATAGGATTTGCTAATATATCTGCGTTAGCTAACTTGACTTTGCATTTTCCACCAGAAATATCAGAGACTTCACCCGCGAAAGTATTATTCTCTCCAATAAACTCTGCAACAAAAGAATTTACTGGTTTTTCATATAATTCATCAGGACTAGAAAGTTGTTGAACTTTTCCATCATTAAAAACTGCAATTCGGTTTGACATAGTTAATGCTTCGCTTTGATCATGTGTTACATAAACAACGGTCACTCCAATGCTTTCATGAATATGTTTAATTTCATATTGCATGCTTTCTCTCAAATTTTTATCTAAAGCTCCAAGTGGTTCGTCCATTAAAACAAGTTGTGGATCAAAAACTAATGATCTTGCTACAGCTACTCTTTGTTGTTGTCCACCTGACAATTGTCCAGGCATTCTTTGAGCAAATCCTTGTAAAGATACCATCGATAGAGCTTTATCAATTTTTTTATCTGCTTCATCTTTTGGAATTTTTCTTACTCTAAGAGGAAAAGCTAAATTTTCATAAACAGTCATGTGTGGAAATAATGCATAGTTCTGAAAAACCATCCCTATACCTCTTTTGTGTGGTGGAATACTAGAAATAGCATTTCCATCTAAATATATTTCTCCATTAGTTGGAGTTTCAAAGCCAGCTAACATCATTAAACATGTAGTTTTACCTGATCCTGAGGGACCTAACATTGTAATAAACTCACCTTCAGCGATGTCTAATTGTAGATCTTTGACAACTAAAACTTTACCATCGTAACTCTTATCTACTTTATCGAACTTAACAAATTCTTTATTAACTGACATAAATTAAATAACTATAAAACATTTGTGACTATAAATATCAACCTTAAATAATTAGCTTTTGACGTGAAGTTCTTTTGACATATTGCAAAATAATTCTGCTCCTTTGTCAGTAACTCTTATTGCTTCTGAAGCTTCAACTCCCCAGTCGTCAAATTGCATAACTGCAATCATATGAAAACAAACATTTGGTTTTAAAACAGTCATATCTCCTTTATAAATATTTAATGTATGCTCCCCCCAATCTGGCGGATAACCAATACCTATTGAATATCCAGTCCTTGATCTTTTTTCTATTCCATATTTATCTAATACTTTCCAAAAAGCTTGGGCCACATCATTAGCTGTATTCCCTGGCTTAGTGGCATTTATACCTGCATTAAGTGCCTCTATAGTTTTTTTCATAGTATCAATTTTTATTTGATCAGGCTTACCTAACAAAACAGTTCTTGCCATTGGTGCGTGATATCTTTTGTATACTCCAGAAAGTTCAATAATTGTTGCTTCACCATTTACAAATTTTTCTTCAGTGGCAGTTAAATGAGAGGCAGAGGTTCCTTTTCCAGTGGGTAATAATGTTGCAATACTTGAATATTCGCCACCATATTCTGAGGTACCAAAGAAAAGAGCTTTTTGAATTTCACCCACAGCATCGCATTGTCTTACCCCAGGTTTGATTACATTGTATGCTGTTTTCATTCCGATCTCAGAAATTTTAGCGGCACATTTCATAAATTTTATTTCATTGTCTGACTTAATTAGTCTTGCCCAATTAACTAATCTTTCTGAGTCCTTTATTTTTGCATTTGGCAATCCTTGTTTAATTTTTTCATAACAAAATGCTGTAAAATAATGTGCATCCATTTCTAAACCTATTGATAATTTATCCCATTTTTTATCTTTAATAATTTTTACTAAATAATCATATGGATGCTTTGGCCAAGTATGGATATATTCTTCATCATAAACAATAATATTTTCTTTTTTTAAATAGGTTTTGAGATAAGCACCACCCGCATCTTGATCTCGGACGAAACATACAGGCTGATCAGCATTTATATGAACTATTGCACACTGTGCGTAGTAAAAAGACCACGCATCGTAGCCTGTTAAGTAATTTATATTATTTGTGTCATGGGAAATAAGAAGTTCTATGCCCTGATCCAGCATCATTTTTTGGACTTTTAAAAGTCTTTGTTTATATTCCTTTTCAGCGAAATGCATAATTAATAATTAAATAGTTCACCAAACCCATCAATTTTATTTTTATATTCAATTTGTTTTAAAGTATCCCAAATTAAGGTTTGATTACTAGATAAAATAATTTTTCCTAATTTATTTTCTAAATCTTTAATTATCGATAAAACTGGAAGTGCTGTGCATGAAACAAATAATGCTTTATCTTTTGATAAATTTATTTTAGTCAGAACTTCAAATAAATAGTCTGGATCTACTTTGCCAATGTCTAAATCTGACTCTATATCAAAATAAAATAATTCGTCTGCTTCTATATTTTCTTTTTTAAAATAATTAATAAGAGATTGATTTATTTCATTTGTATAGGGTGTAAAAATTGAGAGCTTATTTATCTTAAGAGCTTTAATTGCTTTGATAGCAGAGGTTATAGGGGTTGTTACTTTAGTATTTGGTTTAGCAATATTGATTTTTTCAAAAATTGAGTCATATCCTGAAGCAATTGTCCCTGAAGTACATCCGTAGGCAACACAATCTAGTTTTTGATCTGGCAAAATATCATTTGTAACTTTGGTAATATTTTCTGCCATTTTTTTTAAATTTTCATTAGTTAAGGGGTTGTAAGATTGGATTCTGTTAGAAAATAAATCAATTTTCTTTCCATGGATCACATCATTAAAATCTTTTTCAATTCTAAAATCACTTGATAAAGTGATTAAGCCTATTCTTGGGTTATGTTTTTTTAAAAATTGAGGTTTAATTTTAGTTAATTTCATTTAATGTTTTGTTAATCTAACATTAATTTCTGTATAAAATATACAAAATTGGTTATTGAAAATTTATTTAAATAAGATTTAATTTAGCTTTATACAAATTGTTAACAAATAAAAGGATAATAATGAAAAAACTATTTATTGCTGCTTTTATATTCGCTTCTACTTTTACTACGAATACATTAGCAGAAGTTAAAATGGGAATCATTTTAGGATTTACTGGACCTATTGAATCCCTAACACCAGCTATGGCAGCTTCAGCTGAACTTGCTTTTAAAGAAGCTTCAGACTCAGGCTCGTTATTAGGCGGAGAAAAAATTTCAGTAGTAAGAGCAGATTCAACTTGTGTTGACTCAGCAGCAGCAACAGCAGCAGCTGAGGGTGTTATTGCTCAAGGTGTTGCTGCAATCATGGGTGCTGACTGTTCAGGGGTTACTGGAGCAATCGCTTCAAATGTTGCTGTACCAAATGGTGTAGTGATGATATCACCTTCTGCAACTTCTCCTGGATTAACTACTTTAGATGATAAAGGATATTTCTTTAGAACTGCTCCATCTGACGCTAGAGGTGGTCAAATTTTAGCTGACATTACAAAAGATAGAAAAGTAAAAAGTGTTGCTATTACTTACACAAATAATGACTACGGAAAAGGTTTAGCAGATGTTTATAAAGCTGCAGTTGAGGCTCATGGTATTAAAGTAACTACTGTAAATGCACACGAAGATGGAAAAGCGGATTACTCTTCTGAAGTTGCAACTCTAGCTTCTGCTGGAGGTGATGCAGTAGCAGTCATTGGTTACCTTGACCAAGGAGGAAAAGGAATAATTCAAGCGTCTTTAGACTCGGGTGCTTTTGATACTTTTGTTTTGTCAGATGGAATGATTGGTCAATCACTAGTAGATGCATTTGGAAAAGATCTTAAAAAATCTTTTGGTTCAATGCCAGGATCAACAGGAAAAGGTTCAGGGGTTTTTGCTGGAGTAGCAAAGGCTGCTGGAATTGATAGCTCTGGTCCTTACACTGGTGAGTCTTACGATGCAGCTGCTTTGATTGTTTTAGCAATGCAAGCAGGTGGATCTGCTGATAGAGCTTCAATTGCAAAAAATGTGATGGATGTTGCTAATGGACCTGGAACAAAAATTTACCCAGGAGAGCTCAAAAAAGGTTTAGATTTATTAGCTAAAGGTAAAAAAGTTGACTATGAAGGTGCAACTGGAGTAACTTTTACTGGCGTCGGTGAAGCTGAAGGTTCTTTCTTAGAACAAGAAGTTAAAGGTGGAAAATTCAAAACTAAAAAGCAAAGATAATTTATCTTAAAATTTAAATCCCCAACATTAATTTGTTGGGGGTTTTTTTTAAAAAAATAAATATTTATCAGCCATATATAAAGCCCAAGCAATAGCAGCGCCTGTAATAATATATTTCATAAACTTATTTTATTTCTATTTTTTCAGGAAGTATACCCTTTGGTCTGTACCTCATTATCAGCAATAAACCTATTCCCATCATTAAAAATCTAAAATAAGGAACGCTCTCAATTAAATGCACCTTTAAAAAATGTGTATCATCTAAACCTGCTGTTGTTAGATTGACCAAATACAATCCTATTGGTGCAGCTTCAATCCACAAGAACCAAACTACAAAACCTCCAAGAATTGCACCAAAATTATTCCCACTCCCACCAACAATAACCATTACCCAAATTAAAAAAGTGTATCTTAAAGGTCTGTAGCTTCCTGGTGTAAATAATCCATCTTGCGTTACAAGCATAGCTCCTGCAATTCCAACTATTGCTGAACCTAAAACAAAAATTAACAAATGTTGTTTGACTACATTTTTTCCCATAGCGTTAGCAGCTTCCTCATTATCTCTGATAGCTCTCATCATTCTACCCCAAGGAGAGTAAAGAGCTTTTTGAGTTAAGATTAAAAGAATAATGACAACAACTAAAAATAATCCTGAATAACAAAGTTTTACAAATATTGATGATCCTTCAATTACAAATTGATTAAGAGCTGCTTGTCTTTCAGTAATATCAGAAATCAAAGCTAATTTTCCTGAATTAAATTTTTCAACTAAATTTATGAACCAATCTGTTTGTTGTAAGTTTACCTCATAAGGTGCGGGTCGTTTTAAACCAATTACATTCTTTACACCTCTTGTAAGCCAATCTTCATGTTTGATAATTGCTATCACTATTTCTGATATCAATAATGTCGCGATTGCTAAATAATCAGCTCTTAAGCCCAATGCTACTTTTCCTATGACAAAAGCTAGTCCCCCTGCAAAGAAAGCGCCTACAATCCAAGAAAAAATTATTGGAAGGCCTAACCCACCTAAAAATCCAGTTCTTGCTGGATTTACTTCCTCAATTGCTTCAATACCAGGCTCAGAAACCAATCGTATAATAATAATTCCTGAAATAATTATTGCAGCGATAACATAATTTCTAATTTTAGTTTTTTGATATTTTTTGAGAACAAATCTAACAGCTAAAACAATTCCAATAATGAGAAATAGACTTAATAGAATGTTAGTACCCCCTGCACTCCATGCCTCTTGAACTGGGTTAACAGAAATTAAAACTGCCGCTAAACCACCTAAAGCTGTGAAACCCATTATTCCAAAGTTAATTAAACCAGCATAACCCCATTGAATATTAGCGCCCATTGTCATAACAGCTGATATCAGACAAAGATTAAAGATAGATAGAGCAATATTCCAAGACTGGAATATACCAACAAGGATAATTAATCCCATCATAATACTGTAAGCTGCAATGACATTTAAATTTTTTGTCATAATACTTTTCCTTTAAATATGCCTGATGGACGGTATAGCAAGACAATTACCAATATTGAAAAAGATACTGCAAATTTGTAATCAGTTGAAAGTAATTGAATTAAACCATCTGGTTCCATACTTTCTGGTAATACATACATAAAAAATTTCTTATAGGCATATGTTAGAAGTATTTCTGAAAAAGCAATTACATAACCTCCTAGAAAAGCTCCAAATGGGTTACCAATACCACCAACTATAGCTGCAGCAAATATTGGCAACATATTATTAAAGTAAGTAAATGGTTTGAAACTTTTATCTAAACCATACAAAGCACCACCAATTGTAGCTAGGATGCCCGCTATGACCCAAGTTGTCATGACAATTTTTTTTGGATCGATACCTGATAATAATGCTAAATCTTCATTATCAGAATATGCTCTCATACTTTTTCCTGTCTTAGTTTTATTTAAAAACCAAAACAAGGTTGAAACTAAAATTAATGTAACAATAATCGTGATAACCTGAGTAGATTTTATTGCAAGACCTTCATTCAATCCTGTCATTTCTTTGAATTCACCAGCTTTAATCAAAAATTTTTCTCCATCAAAAAATCTTCTGTCTGAAGGACCAATAATTATACGAACCACTGCCTGAGTAACAAACATTACTCCGATGCTAACCATTGCTAATTGTACTGGAGGACTTTTGTTTGATCGGTAATATTTAAAGACAAATTTATCTATTATTAGCATGTAACTAACCATAAAAATAATCGCAAAAGGGATTGCTAAAAGAGCTGTAGGTAGAACCCCAAAACTAATTCCATACGACTGAAGATACCAAGTGAATAAAATTACAAACATTGTTCCAAAAGACATCATGTCCCCAGTAGCAAAGTTTGCAAATCGTAAAATTCCATAAATTAAAGTAACAAAAATCGCACCAAGTGCTAACTGAGATCCATATGCTAGAGCTGGAACAAAAATATAATTCAATAAAAGTATTATTGCGTTTATAAAATCCATATTAACCACCTAAAAAAGAGCTTCGTACTCTAGGATCTTCTAATAATTCTTTGCCAGTACCAGAGTGACGATTCTCACCTGTTACTAAAACATATCCTCTGTCAGAAATGTTTAATGCTTGCTTTGCATTTTGTTCAACCATTAGAATTGCTACATTAGTTTTTTTTACTTTTACAATGTGATCGAATAATTCATCCATCACAATAGGTGATACACCTGCAGTTGGTTCATCCAACATTAGCACAGAAGGCTTAATCATCAGAGCTCTACCTAATGCAACTTGTTGTCTTTGTCCTCCAGATAACTCACCAACTAATTGATCTTTTTTTTCTTTAAGAATTGGAAACAAGTCGAATATCTCCTCAATTGTCTCTTTAAATTCATTGTTAATTAAAAAAGCACCCATCTCTAAATTTTCTTCCACTGTCATGCCTGCAAAAACATTTTTTGTTTGGGGAACAAAAGAGATGCCCTCTTTTACTCGGTCTTGTGGAGAAAGTTTTGAAATATCTTTGCCATTAATAATTACTGAGCCAGATTTTAAATTTAATAAACCCAACATAGCTTTCATCGCCGTTGATTTTCCAGCACCATTAGGACCTAAAATAGAAACAATTTCTCCTCTATCTACGTTGACTGAACATGAATTGATTATATCTGGACCGTTTCCATATCCACCAGTCATTTCATTTCCTTCAAAAAATGCCATTTTAATTATCTTTGATTTTCGATCCTCTTCCTAAATAACTTTCGATCACTCTTTCGTCTTTTTTTGCATCCTCAACTGAACCCTCAAATAAAACTGAACCTTCAGCCATCACAATTACAGGATCACATAGTCTTCCTATAAAATCCATATCATGTTCAATCATACAAAATGTATAACCTTTTTCCTTATTGAGTTTTTCAATAGCGGTACCTAGATCTTTAAGTAATGTTCTGTTTACACCTGCTCCAACTTCATCTAATAAAACTAATTTTGCATCAACCATCATTGTTCGGCCAAGTTCTAGTAATTTTTTTTGACCCCCAGATAAGTTTCCTGCCAACTCATTTCTTAAATGTCCTAAATTTAAAAACTCTATGACTTCGATTGCTTTTCGTTTTATTATATTTTCCTCCTTTAAAATTAATGTAGGTTTAAAGATTGCATTTATTAGTTGTTCTCCTGACTGATTACCTGGCACCATCATTAAGTTTTCTAAAACAGATAAATTTGTAAATTCATGTGCAATTTGAAATGTTCTAAGTAAACCTTTGGAAAATAATTCATATGCGGGAATATCTGTAATATTTTCATTATTGAATATCACACTCCCAGCTGAGCATTTTAAATTTCCTGCTATCAAATTAAATAAAGTTGTTTTTCCAGAACCATTAGGACCAATTATTCCAGTTATAGTCCCCTTCTTAACATTTAAAGAACAACCCGATACTGCTGCCAATCCACCAAAATATTTTGAAAGATTATTTATTTCTAAAATATTTTCTGACATTAATTATTTGTTTAGTCTTTTATGAATACTATTAAGTGTGTTTATAACAGACTTGTAAGTTCCTCTCTTATTCATTTCCTTTAAACCTTGTTCATTTAAACCTTTTGGTGTCTGAGATTCTTTAACAAGATATTTTAATTCTTTTTTTGAATTAACGACTGCATCTTCAGATAAAGCTAAAAATAAAGTGGTTATATATTTTTGCGCATCAGCTCTTTTAATGCCTTTCTTAATTAGCCAACCACTCATAACATTTAATATTTCATAATAAGATGCCATCATTCCTGATGTTGACCAAAAATTAATAGATAACTTTTCATTTTTGATCTCTACAGTTGAACCAATTTTATCAAAAAAGTTTTTTACTTTTTTATTTGGGGGACATATTGGAATCGGTCCTTTCTTTATGGATATCGGAGGTAATGGTATTGCTCTAACGATATCAGCTTTTACTTTGATCATTCTTTTTATTTCAGGAATAGTAATTGTTGAAATAAAACTAATGATTGTTTGATTCTTTTTAAATCTCAAATCTTTAATAATTTTTTTTCCAACAGTCGGTGTAACTGATAAAAATATCCAACGAGATTTTTCAATAATTTCTTGATTTTTTTTTGCAACAACTACTTTTTTAAATTTTTTTTTCAAAAGATTGGCTATTTTTTTGTTTCTTGAGGAAACAATTATCCTTTTATATTTTATTTTTGAATTACATATTCCTGTAATTACTGATGAAGCAATCTTACCTGTGCCTATAAAACCAAGATTCATTTTGTTCAATTTTATATTATGCAAAAAAAAACCCCAACAAAATTGTTGGGGTTTTTAAATTTTAATTAAACTAAAATTTTATTAAAATGATTTACCGTATGAAACTTTAAGTCCAACGGTATTAAAGTCATCTAATTCAATTTTATTCCTAACACTGTCTGAGTCAGCAGATCCATCAAATGTTGCACCTTGGTATCTTGAAATTTGACCTTCAACTTTGATGAATGCACCATCTCCCATATCTGTTTTTTTACCAAAACCAATCATTAAACCCATTACATTTTCATCACCATAAGTTGATCCAGTAGCAACAGTTTCATCTGTTTCGATAGTAACTCTGCTTAAGCCAAACTTCATAAAAGCTCCGTCCATAGCAACATCTACTGGTCTTTCAACATATAAAGTAATGTGATTTTTAAAGTTTACATCACCTTTGTTGTTTCCAGCAGTGTCAGAAGCATCATCAGTATCTGTATCTGTTCTTGCATTATCAAAATCTGCAACTTTTGCTGAAAAAGGAACAACATCTATACCGACGATAACGCCAGTGTCTAATTCATTCTCAATGAAAAAAGATGGAATTGGTGCAAGGCCACTATCAGATTTTTCATTTTTTTGATTAGATGATTTTGTTGTCTCTGTACCACTTGCATCATAATACAAAGCAGTTCCAGATAATCCTATAGAAACAGCATAAGCGTTTGCCGAAGCAAAGACTGCAGCTAAAGTCGTAATAAATAATTTTCTCATCTTTCTCTTTTATATAGTTTTGTATATTTAAATATCTTAAAATCTTACAAAAAAAATTGAATAAAACAAGGCATTAGGTCCGTGTATAATGAGATTTTACTTAAATAATTTAAATTGTAATATTATTGCAACAAAATAAGGCTGATTTTTAAAGCTTTTCTTATACCACCAAAAGTTGATCTAAATATCACTTAAAAATGGGTGATTTCTAACTTTTTATATTTATAAAAAAAAAGATCCTCTAATTCTAAGTAATTCTCTACTCAAATCTTTATTTTCCTTAAAAGGTCTTCTCCCATGAAGCCAAAAGTAATTATTGGCAACTACTGACGATCCTACTGGGAGCTCTGTTACAATCTTATTATTACTCTCTTCTAAACTATCAGACAATTTTTGTAAAAATATTCCCTGTTTCATATTCTTAGGCTCTGGAAATTGATCAATATATGAGATTTGTGGTTTTCCATTTTTATCAGATGAAAATACAGGGTGTTCAACTTTATAATCAATATTTTTACTTTTTGGAGAGCCCCAAATAAAATCTTCTTTAGCAGTTGGATCATTAAATAATTCATCACGATGCTCCCAATCGTCTAGATGCAACATTGCTGTTTCACCACCTTCTACGTTTCTTTCCTCTAATTTAGACATCAACAACCAATCAGTTTTTTCTTTAACATAAGTTCCATCAGTATGAAGATCCATATTTGTATAAGCTTTTCTTAAATAAGAGTCACTTTTATCTACGTGTTTAACATGAAATCTTGCGTAATATTTTCCTGCCATTGCATCATGGTTTGGCTTTCCAATTAAATGAGCAATTGCAGTTGAAAGTTTTACCAAAAAAATATCATCAATTTTCGAGGTAATATTTTTTGGCTTTATTATAAAACATCCTGTTGTACGGTCTTTAATTATCTCGTTTAAAAGTTTAGACAATTTATTATTGCTCAAATCGTCAAAACTTTTTGCAATTGTAAACCTTGTAAAAGGTTTATACTCTAATGCGATTAAATCAAATTTATTAAACGGAAATATTAATTTATTAATTATTTCATCAGATATATCTATATTAACAATTCTTGACGATTTTTCGTGTTGATTAATATCAAATCCTTCAATTTCATTTTTCATAGATAGTTATTAAAAAGTGAAAGCATGATAGCAGAGAAAATTGTTGGGTAAACTAAATTTTTTTTAGTAATAAAGAACAGTCCAATTGATAAAATCACCACAATTATTCTTACAAAATAATCTACTTCTGACAATAGTCCAGATGGAAAAATAACAATTCTAGCGATCAGAGCTGCTAAAGTTGAATAGGCTAAACAATTAAACCATCTAAATATTTTAGAGGTTTCTTTAATGTTTTCAGAACTTAAAACTCCCAAAAATCTTGATAGAAACGTTGCAAAAGAAGTTATTAAAATTACTAAAATTATATTACTTGTCATTTATTTCTCCAATTAGAAACGCTACAGTTCCAGCTGTAATGCCACCAAATAAAATACACCATTCAGGAGAAACAAAATAAAAAGCAGGACCCAAAATTGTGCCTAAGATTATAGATAAGCTTATTTTAATTGTTTTCATTGCACCAACCATCATACAAGTAAAATAAATCGGATTGATAATTGCCAATCCAATTAAAACATCTTCATTTAAAAAATCAGAAGCCAGGTATCCGATAACTGTTGAAAAAATTGCTACTGACCAGGTTGCTACACCAATTCCTATCCAAAAATCTATTCTAGATTCTTTGTTTATCTGCTCATAATTATCTTTCATTATCAGCCAAGAGGACACAGCAATAAAATGACAAGACAGATAATATTTCCATTTTGGTTGAGATTTGTGCATTAACAAAGGCATTAATGAAACTGTCATTGGATAAAGCCTTGCGTTAACTAGCCAAACAGCAATGAAAATATTTATTAGTGATGCGCCTATTATCATTGATTCTGCCATTACTAATGAACCGGGTAATGCATATGTCAAAAAAGTTGAAAAAATACTTTCTTGAATAGTAAATCCAATATTTTTTAAAAGTGCTCCAATTGCAATGAAACTTGCACCTAATGCTATAGCAGGACTTCTAACCCCTCTGATAGAAGCAAATCCTTTTAGAAAATATTTTGAATCAATCATTATCCGCCTAAAAATAGGCGACCAACGTCTGGATTATTTAATAACTCATCTCCTTTACCAGCGATTGCAGTTTGTCCCGATACTAAAACATAACCAATGTCAGCAAACTCTAAACCTTTCTTTGCATTTTGCTCAACTAGAATAATTGTTTTTTTTTCATTTTCCTGAAGGTCTCTTAAAATTTCAAACACCATTTCAATATATCTTGGCTCTAATCCAATTGAGGGTTCGTCCACCAATAAGACTGAGGGCTTCATGACTAATGCTCTTGAAATTTCTAATAATCTTCTTTCACCACCAGACAACACTTTAGCTGGTTGATTTCTTCTATTTCTTAGTCTCTCGTACTTTTGAAGAATTCTTTCGGCTTCCTCAAAAGACTCATCTGTTTTATCTTTTATGTAACCTCCCATTAACAAATTTTCCTCAACTGTCATATCTGGAAATACGGAGTTATCTTGAAGAATATAAGCTATACCAACTGATTTAAGTTTTTCAGCTGGAGTTAATGAGGTAATTTCTTTACCATCAATTTCAATTTTTCCAGAGAAAATATTGGTAAATCCATAAATTGAATGAAGAATAGTTGATTTACCAGCACCATTTGGTCCTATTAAACAAAGTGATTGAGCCTTGCTAACACAAAGATCGAAATTGTGGAGAATTTCCATTTTCCCATAACCAGCATTGAGATTTTTTATTGTCAGATGAACATTGCTTGGAGATAAATTTTGTAAATCTTTAACACCAGGGGCTTTACCTAAAACTTCATACTGATTAGACATTATTGAGCTCCCAAATAAGCATCTACAACACGCTTATCATTTTTAATTTCATTTGGTGAACCATTTGCAAGCATCTTCCCATGTGCTAAGCAAAAAATATCCTCAGCCAATTGCATAATTACTTTCATATTATGTTCAATTACTAATAATGTGATACCAAAATCTTGATTTACTTTTATTAATCTATCAATAATTCCATTAATTAAAGTTGGATTGATTCCAGCTGTGGGTTCATCTAATAATAACATTTCTGGTTCATTCATTAATGCCATTGCTAATTCTAACAGCTTCTGTTGACCAAAAGATAAATCCCCTGCACGTAAATTTCTCTTTTGATATAAACCAACAAAATTTAGTAAATTTTCAGCCTTTTCTGTAAGATCTTTTGGTATTTTAGAAAATATTGTAAATATACTTGCATCACTCCCTTTGTGACTAATTAACATATTTTCTACACAATTTAATTTTCCATAAATTCGTGTTTGCTGAAAAGTTCTCAACAAACCAAGTTTTGCAATAACTGGAACTGGTAATTCTGAAACCTCTTTACCATTAAACTTAATAGAACCATTGTCTATTGGATAAGTACCAACAATAGAATTGAATAAAGTTGTCTTGCCAGAACCATTTGGTCCTATCAAACCAACTATTTTTCCTTTCTCAACATTCATCGATATATCAACATTTGCTTTAACGCCGCCAAATGATTTACTTACGTTGTTAACTTCCAAGATGCTCATTTTAATTCTACCTGTGCTTTTCTATCGGCTTCATCGACCACTTCTCCAAATCTTTCAGGATATTTTTCTCTAAGCCATCCCATAATTCCTTCAGGGAAATAAATTACAATTACAACAATAAGAACACCGAGTGCAACATACTGCCAACCCAAGAAGAACGTCCAAAATCCTTCTTTAAAAATATGAAATACTGTTGCGCCAATGACTGGTCCCCACAAAGTACCTTTTCCACCTAAGATGGCCATTAAGACCATAAACACTCCCATTTCTCTACCATCAAATGCGACATCAGTTGAGTCTATATAACCAACTAGTCCTCCCATAATTCCTCCTGCTAGACCACAGAAAAATGCTGATATCATCCAACCAATAATTTTATATTTCATAGTTTGAATTCCCATAGCTTCAGCTTTATCTTCGTTGTCTCTGATAGCATTTAAAATTAATTTAAATCTTGTAGAGTAAATTGCTCTTACAGCAAGAAATGTTAAAACGAGTGCTACAAAGCTTAAGAGATAAAAAAATTCACCTCTTGCCTCTAGACCACCTACGTCAGGAAATGGCGGTGTTGTAAAACCTTGTCCAGCTCCAATAATTTCTATGCCTCCAGAAATTTCTCCTGCGGCAACACCAAGACCTAATGTACAAATCGCAAAATAATGACCTCTTAATCCTAGAATTGCATAACCAATTAATCCCGCAACTATTGTTGGAACAATTGCTGCTACTACTAATCCAACTGCCATTCCTTGGAAAAATTGTGCTGGTGTGTGAACAAAAGTTTTTTCTCCACCACTTTCAGTCCATTCTGCCAAAGGAAAAAACATCCCCACTTGAACTGAAGCACATAGATACATTCCCAATCCATAGAACAATATATTCCCAAATGTGTTATAACCCATTTCTCCACCTTGAATATTCCAAGTAAGAGCTAATACAATTAAAACACAAAGTATTGATAATTGAACTTTAAAAGCAGGAAAAATAAATGGTGCTGTTATTCCAAAAACTAATATTGCAGTATATAAAATAATATTTTTATTTATCATTTTTAAACATCATTTAGATTTAATCTTTCTTATTTTTAAATATGTCATAGCTCTACCTTTGCAAAACTTGTAGTCATTATCTCCTAATTTTTTTCCAGTCGCATCGTCAAACAGTTTCCAATTATATTTTACACAATCTTTTGGTTTTTTTCCTAAACTTAATATTTTAAGTTCCACAGTTCTTGCCCCACGATCTGTAACTGAGAATTTTCTAGTTTCGCCTTTTTTCCAAAAACCTAAGGGAAACTTGCATCCATTTTTAATATATTTAGTCCCTGATCTTCTTTGATCATATACTCTTCCCATACACTGACCGTCATTAGTAACTGTAAAAAGTTGAGTTTTTTTTACTCTACCCTCTCTATTTTTTTGCGTTCTCTTATAAACTTTGATAATTTCCTTAGATCCTGGAGCTCTCCAATCAATAGGGCCTACAATTTTTTTTCTGCGTTTTTCACCAAAAATTTTGTCTGCAGGAGTAAATTTTATTTCAGTATCATCTCTTATCTCTCCCCCAGTAAAAAGTTCTAGCGGTATAAATCTTTCATTTCCCAAAGATAAATTTGGAAATGTTAACAATAATATCATTAGTAATATTTTCTTCATTTTAAGTACTCTCTTTTTCTTGATAATTTAAATCTTCTATAAACTAAAATTAAAACTAATAATAAAAATACTGCACCTATTCTAAATTCAGTGCCTAAAATATAGTCCGCGAATTCCTCAAAAACTCCTAATCCCATACCTGATAATGCTACTCCAGGTAAATTTCCTAATCCAGCAACTATTACAATCATAAAAGATCTAATTGTATAGGGTAATCCCATGTAGGGGTGAATAGTAAATGTTATGGATATTAAAGCACCAGCAACACCACAAAGGGCTGCATTTATGCCGAATGTAGCAGCATAAACTTTTTCTGTATCTACTCCTAAAATCTTTGCTGCTCTTGAGTTTTGTGCTGTTGCTCTGATCGCTCGACCAAGTTTAGATTTTTTCATGTAAATAACTAAACAAATAGCAAATAAAATGCTTATAAAAGCAGAAAATATTTTTGAATTCGGTAAAACCACTGCGCTATCAAATAAAAATGTCGTTCCATAACCTGAATTAGCAAGAACAACATCTGCACCAAATGCAAAATTCATTAGTTGCATAAATAGAATACTTATTCCAAATGTTGCAAGAATTGAAATAAATAAATCTCTATCAACAACTTTATTGATTACTAACTTATAAAGTCCAACACCCACAAAAAACATGATGATCGGAGCTACAATCACGCCCCATGCAGGATGAATTCCATATAGGTACATAAAGTATGCAATATACCCACCCAAGATTACCAGATCACCCTGAGCAATATTTATGATGTTCATGACTCCCCATTGCAAAGCCATGCCGTATGCGATTAAGGCAAATAAAATTCCTAGAAGTATTCCATCCAAGCAAGCTTGAACACTTATCATTGGATATTGAAAAACCATGAAATCCATAATCAGCCTTTGAAAAAAAATACCCCCTAGAGTTTAGGGGGTATTTATAGATTAGTTTTTATCTTTTAGACCACTTAGGAATTGGGTGAATTAACTCAGCCGAAGCCCACTTAAGTGGAGCAACAACTTTGTTTTCACATTTTCCTGCACCATCACACATAACTTGGAAAAGTACCATCGGTTTATCAACATTTTGACCACCTGGTGCGAACTTAATATTTCCATAAAATGTTTGCATGTTAGTTGCTGCAAGAGCATCTCTTACTTTCTTTTGATCGAAAGAATTTGCTCTCTCAAAAGCGTCTTTAAATACCAATAATGCCGCTGAAGATTCAGCTGCTTGGTACGGCGGATCATATCCAAACTCTTTTGTAAAGTCTGCCGCGTATGTCATACCATCTTTAAAGAAGTTATCTTTATAAGTCAGTGTTTTATGCCATTGAGAAGCACATAAAGCATACTGAGAGTTTTTACCATGTTGTTTTGATAATTTCGCAGCATCACAATGTGTCATCGCTAACATTGGAACATCTACTTTCATTTCAGCAATTTGTCTAATAGCTGTTAATGCACCTTTTGTATGCCCTGATACCACAAGAACATCTGGTTTCATCTGTTTAACTTTAACCAATGTTGCAGCCATATCATTTAGTTCTTTTGGTAGTTTGTCATCGATTATAATTTCAGATCCAGTTTCCTTTGCTGCATCTAAAATACCTAATCTAACGTCTTGAGAAAAAGCATCTTGTTCAAATGCTTGAGCAATTCTCACACCTTTACCACCATTTAACTCAACAGCAGTTCTAATTGCTACATCAAGATACAAATTAGCAGGAGCTAAAACTGCAAACAGATATTTGTAACCTTTGGTAAACAAAGATCTAGAAGCACCATTAGCTTCGACCATTGGTACACCATATTTTTCTGTAACAGGAGCAATTGCTTTTGTTAAACCTGAACTATAAGGTCCAAGCATGAACTCAACACCATCTTGTGAAATTAATCTTTCTGCAAGCTGTGCTGCTCTTTTTGGGTTTGACTCATCATCATAGTAAATGATTTCAAACTTATAAGTTTTTCCACCAACTTTAACTCCACCCATGCTGTTAATTCTGTCAACGGCCATATTATAACCGTTTTGAGTGTGAACACCATTTGAAGAATATTTTCCAGTTAATGAAATAGCAGAACCTAAAATTATCTTATCTCCTACAACCTTCGCGAAAGATGTAACAGATGTAGACAATAAAAGTACAAATGCAGAAATAAAACTTATAATTATTTTATTTATTTTCATTTTATTTCCCTCATTAATTAATTAATTTCTAATTAAATAAAGAAAATGTTTGTTTTGCAAGTGACAAAACGTGCTGCATGTTTTTTAATATTGTTGAAAAATAATAATTATTAAAGCTATAATAATCAAAACACTCGCAGAGATTGTATTAATTGTTTTTGGGTTTGCTTTAATCCAAGTGACAAGTTTTTGTGCTAATAAAGCATAACCAATCAAAGAAATAAAATCTAGTACTATATAAGTGGTTATTAAAATAAAGAACTGAAATATATAATTAGTATTAAAATCAATAAATTGTGGGAATATTAAAGGAAAAAACAACCAAGCCTTAGGACTTGTTCCTGCAACTAAAAAACCATCTTTATAAAAAGAAAAAACACTTTTGGTACTAATTATTTTTGAATTTACATTTTTTGGTGAAGATTTGTACACATCATAAGCTAAATATATTAAGTAAATAACTCCTAACCACTTAACAAAATTTAAAAAGTTAGGATTATTTGACAAGAAAGTTCCTATAACAAATATTACTAAAGTTGCTTGAAATAAATTTGCCGTAACATCGCCTAAAGCAGTCCAAATACAATTTTTGATACCATAATTCATCGAATAAGAAACAATTACTATTCTAGGGGTACCCGGTGTAATGAATAAAAAAATTATAATTTGTAAAAATAGGATAAAATCTAAGGGGAGCATAAAAAAAAAGATAGTCCTTAAAAACCGGGAGCTAAAGATGGCTAAGAAGGACTATCAGAATCAAATATATCAAATCTTAAAAAAAATGCATTATTGTTTTTTTTCAAATATAAAGGATTTATGAAAAAAAAAGGTCACAGGCCAGTCACCCGCGTCAAAAATCCCGAGCCAAATCTAGAAAGTCCAGATTGGGTCATATGGGCCGCATGGGCAGATAGGATCACTTTTGAAGAAATTGAAAAAAGAACAGGTTATCGAGAGTCTGATGTCATTAAAATTATGAGACGGTCACTTAAACCATCCTCGTTTAGATTGTGGAGAAAAAGAGTAAATCAAAAAAGCATTAAACATAGAAAAAAATTTGAATATTCTCGAAAACAAATAACTAGTAAAATTAAAAAAGGTGATTATTTATAGTTTATGAGAAAAATAACAATTTATACTGGTCCAATGTGTAATTATTGTGAGGCAGCGAAAAGATTGTTAACTAGAAACAATGTAACTTACACAGAAATAGATATTGCAAAAGTAGATGGTGCAATGGATGAAATGATAAAGAAAGCAAATGGAAAGAGAACAATACCACAAATATTTTTTGATGATCAACACATTGGTGGTTATGATGAAGTTAGAGCTTTAGAAAAAGAAAAAAAACTTCAAGATTTGTTAAAGTAAATTAATTACTCAAGTGTAAGAACTACATCAGGTCGGTTTGCATAAAAACCTTGATCTGCAGCAGCGGTTCCAGTGCAATCGGTTGCTAATCCAGCTTTTTCTAAATATCCTAATGCAGTTGATGTTCCAAAAGCAATTTTAACTGTTGGAATTTTTCCAGCCTCCATAGTAAATGGTTTCGAAAGTGCTTCTCTATACTCAAAAAAAGCATCGCCAGCATCAACTGTTCCTGTTGCTGAGTCTGTTCCTGTTCCATCACCAGCTGTAGTGCTGTTCATTACATCTCCATGACTTGTACCAGCTGGAATACCTGCATAATAAGTTCCAGCAACTGCAGCTCCTGAAGTTTTGCTTCCTATTCCATTTTTACTGGTGGTTCCAGTTGAACTTGCAATAGTATAGCAAGTTGTTGCTCCACTTGTAACACTACCAGCAACTGTAAAGGCTCTATTCATAGTAATCTGAAAATAAGTATAAGTTTTTCCAAATTCAACTTTTGATAAATCTCCTAAACTTGCTGCTGCTGCACCAGCTGAAGTAGATGCAATATCAATAGACCCGGAATTACCAGAATATAAAACTATAGGATTATTACATGAGGCATCAGTGCTGGTGCTGTCACAAATTTCAATTCTTGTTATTGTAATTTTATAGGTTGTTGCCTCAGCTTCAAGTGCAAAAGACCTTGTGTTAAAAAAAGTTAATATAAATAAAATTATAAAAAAAATATTTCTCATATTATTGACTTGTAATTATTACTGAACCCTGGATTTCTATAGTTAAATCGTTATTTCTTCTAACTTTTTCATATAATTTTGCTTGCATATCCTCTTTTTCAAAAGCTACATCAGAAAATCCTTCATCCATCGTTCTTATATTTTCTCTAGGTGGATGAACAAATAATAGTTCAGCTTCCAAAACATCATCTACACCAGGAAGAGAAGAGTCATCCATTGATAAGTTCAATTGTAATGAAGGGTTTATATTTAATTCTGAAATATATTTATTTCCTCTTGAATCTCTCGAAGTTTTTTCACCCTCCCATTTATAACCTTTAAAACTAAATTTTGCCCAGGGTGTATAGGGAACTTGAGTGGTTAAGTAGTAATCCCAGCCACTAAGTATTTGTTCATCTGTTCCATCAATAGTTTTCATATTTGTTATCTTTTGGTATCGATTTAAAGATAGATCTAATAACGATGCTTTTGCTTCAAGTCCATATCCCAATCTCCTGTGTCCTTCGAATGTGTCTGCATCAATAAAAGTATTTGCGCCATACATCATTGAATTATCATCAGTTAATTTTCTATAACCAATACCTAAATTACCATGAATTCTTCCATCACTATTTACCTCTTTAGTTCTCAAGCTGAATTGCGTGAATAAGTTTGAATTATCATCCTCAAGGATATTTCTAAGGCCTAAAATTGAAAATTTTATCTGATCTTCATCCTTATCATTTAATTTAATAGATGCCTCAGTTAATCCCTCGCCTGGAATAATATTGCTTATATACTCTGAAACTTGCTTAGATACATCATCTGCGTGTGATGTCGAAATCATTAAATATGAAGTTAAAATTATTAAAATTTTTTTCATATATAATAAGTAATTTATTTCTATACAGCTGTATAGCTATTTATTTTTTTTTATTTTATTCATTAATTCACTATTTTAATGGAAAAAAGTTGACTATCTTAAATATAAGACCTTATAAAAAAATCACTATTTATAAGAATTAATTAAAATTTGTTAGAAATTTCAACATACGTTGAGTAATCAGAATTGGTATTAAAGTTATAATTAGAATTTATTTTTAAATCAAAACTATCGACATTTTTTACAAAACTAAGGTCAGCTTTATTATCGTCCAAAGGATCGTAATTAAAAGCAAATTGTGTGTTACTAGAGTTAATATAACCTAGTTTGATAAATAAACTGTCTTTATAATTATGATTACCTAGATTCTGATATCTTTCATAATTTAAACCAATAGTATTTCCACTTTCATAAATAGATTCAAAACCTATATTTGCTTTTAAGTATTGATTTGAGTATTCATTTTCACTGTAAGTTAATTCTCTCTGGCCACTCGATGAGCCAACTTGTGAATAATTAACCTTAGGAGAAACATCTAAAATATACTCAATACCTCCATTTGGTCTAATTACTGCCTCTGATGTCTGGATATCACTAGTATTAAATAAAAAACCAGCCGCAATATCTGCATTGGCAAAATCATTTTTTTTATAAGTTATATCTTCTCCCTCGTCTGCTTGCGAAACTTTGTCTGTGTATTCTGAAAGTCTTGTAATTCCTAAATTTATTTTACTTGATGGAATTAAATTCAATTTGCCATAAGATTCTTCAGTTCTTAAAGATAAAGCTGTAAAAGCTTGATAACCTTTTCTTTTGCCTGTAACTTTATTTTTATGTTTGTGTTTATAATTTAATTGACTTAGACCTGATACAATATTGAAATATGATTGATTTTCTCTTGGAACAGTAATGTAATAATTTAATGTAAATGAGTCTAAACTCACATCTTCAACTGTTTTTTTAATATCTGCTTTATCGATACCGTATCTAAAAGCCAAACCACCAAAAGATTTTTTTCCAATCTTTTGATCAGCACCTAGAGTAAAACCTACAGATTTAAAATCCATGTCTTTTAATGAGAGTGTTTCACGTTTATTCGCAGTTGAAATATCTGAGTGAGCCCAGAATGACCATTTTTCATTATTCATTTTATTTTTTTTTGTATCACTATTTAATGACGCTGTTTGAATTCTTTCATTAAATGAATTCTGAAGTTCGTTTTTTAAATAAATTAAAGCTTTATTTTGAGTATTAAAATTCATACTAATGTTATTTAAATCATTTTTATCTTTATTTCTTTTAATCCACTCAAATCTTTTAAAAACTGTTGAAGTATTAATTTGAATATTTTGTTTAGCTAATTCGATTTGACTTCCAATACTAGACTCGGACTCATATACACATTCATAAAGTCCAAAAGGACATTCTAATTGAAAAGCGTATACATTATCTACACCAGTGCCTGACTGTCTGTTTGTAACATACAATTTCATCCCATCACTGCTAAAATCGAATCCTCTAGGTAAACCAAAACCATAACCACCAGCACCTGGTAAAGCAACATTCCATTTACCTTTTATTTTTGCTGTAGATACATCAAATCGTTTATCTAAACTAAATTGCCAAATGTAAGACTGAAGCCTGTTTGGTTCATTGTGCATTAAAATATACATTGCACTTCCAGTGTCATTAAAATGTATATCATCAGCCTGTTTGTTAGTAGAACTTATGGTCACTAGTTCTGTTTCACTAAGATCAAGTGTGTCAGTTAATGTTGCATTAGCGATGTCATAAGGTGTTGTCATTGAATAAGTATTAACTTTGGGTGCATTAGTAGCATTATCAAGTTCATAAAGTTTTGTACCCTCATTATTAAAAGCAACTGCTCTTTGAATACCCGCTAAATCTAATTCAGCATTAAAAGTAGCTGAACCAATATCAAATGGAGTTGATAAAGAAAAACTTAAGACTTCAGAATTTCTAGTAGTTGCAAAAAACCTTGTTCCATCTTGCTCGAAGAAAATATTGTGAATACGACTATCTGCAGACACTCCATCAAAAAGGGCAATGTTATATCGTGACTGAGTACAATCGTTTACCATTGTTGTAACATCAAATGGAGTTGAAAGCTTATACTCTGTAATATTTTTTGAACCCGATATAGCTGTATTAGCCATTAAAATGGTTGTCCCATCATCGGTAAGAGTAACGTCCATTAACTCTTCACCTCCATCACTATCAATAAGAGCCTCATGAAAATCAGTACAACCTAAACCAGTAGGTTTTGGTCCAATTCTATTTCCCAAGTGAGTTACAGTCAAAGCTGCATATGCAGTTGTAAATATAAATAAAGGGATTAATAAATATAACTTTTTAAAATTCATTTAATTTTAAGTTTTTAATTTTTTGATCAGCTCAGTATTTTCTATATTGATAGCCATACAAGTAATATCGTCCCTTAATTTTTCAGCACCCCAGTTTAACTCTTTTTCAATAGATTCTACAATGTTTTTAGGTGTTACATCTGTCATGCCATCAATGATTTTTTGTACCCCTTCTGCACCTAATTCCTCACCATTTTTTAAGTATCCCTCTGTTACACCATCAGTATAGACAACAAATGTCTTATCTTTAAGATTTATAGTGTTTGATTTTACCATCGACTCTGTAAAATATTTTATAATTCCAATAGGTGGCATATCTGATTTAATATAGTCGTAGTTTTTATCTTTATCAAAAGTGAGAATACTCTCATGACCTGCATTTATAAAAACTAATTCACCTGTTTTTATGTTTAACTTACCAAAAACAGCTGTTACGAACATCCCTTTAAATTTAGCTTCAACTAATTCATTATTCACTCCAAAGACAACTTTTTCTAAAGGGAATTTTAAATTAGTAAGAGTTCTAAATATTGAGGATGCTTTTGCCATATACATTCCAGCCTTAACTCCTTTGCCAGAAACATCGGCTAAGGTAAAAAAATATTCCTCAGGTGTCGATCTAACAACATCAAAATAGTCTCCTGATACGTCTCGAGCTGGAACGTTTTTAGCAAAAATGAAATTTTCAAATTTTGAGATATCTGGAAATAAGCTTTTTTGAACTCCAGCAGCTAATTCTCTTTCTTTTAAAAGCTTAGCTTCTTTTTGCAAATTGGCTAAAGCCAATTTATTTTCTTCAATAAACCTAAAATAAAGACCTGTTAAAAATGTTATAGCAACAATAAATATCGGATAGCTAATATCTACCAGTTCAGATCTAAATTTATAAATTGAAAATCCAATAATTATAATTGCTAGAATATTACCAAAAAAAATTGATAAACTATATTTAGGTTTTGTTTTTTGAGATAATATAAATGTTAATAAAGCTACAATTATAGAAAATAACAATTCAAAAATATAGGTATTTGGATTTCTTATTAAATAAGATTGGTCCAAAATATTTTCAATCACATTCGCATGAACTTCAACTCCAGGCACAGTTATTCCAAGTGGAGTTTTAACTAAATCGAAAAGTCCTTGAGCTGATGCACCAATTAAAACGTATTTATCCTTAAAAAAATCTGATTGAAATTTTCCATCGTAAACATCCTCAGCTGAGATATATTGTTTCTTGTCTGATTTTTTATATTTGATCCAAATAATACCATTAGGATCAGAATTAATTTTATAAGGTCTCGTGCTTATTCTTTTTATTCCAACTTCATTAAGTTCTATGTAAACATTTTTTTGTTTAGCACCGACACGAACCATTTCTAATCCCATCGTGGGATACAATTTTTTATCAAATTGAACAATTAGAGGTAGCGACCTTATTATTCCATCTAATTGATCTAAAAAGGAGATTGAACCTAATCCCTTTACATTTTGTTCTAACTTTTCAAGTGAACCTATTGAGTAAGGATATTTATAAGTAAATTGTTTTGGGTCTCCTCCTTTAGACAAAAATCTCGCCTTAGCTTTTCGATCATAGTTGGAATGAGATGGAACTGCGCTACCTAAAACAGCAATTACCGATTTAGACTCTTTTAATTTTTC
This sequence comes from uncultured Pelagibacteraceae bacterium, assembly GCA_902540235.1. Taxonomy (GTDB): domain Bacteria; phylum Pseudomonadota; class Alphaproteobacteria; order Pelagibacterales; family Pelagibacteraceae; genus Pelagibacter. Next base: position 127,460 of record CACBLI010000001.1, on the reverse strand, counting down.
AGAAAAAACATCATCGGGACTTTTTAAATCTAAAAGATCTTTAATATCATTAGGGACTAAATTATAAGATTTAACTATTTCATCTGGGGATTGTTTGTCTTTTTCAGTAAAAAAAATATCGAAGCCAATCGCTTTTGGATTTGATAAATTAACTTGATCTATAATTTTTGCAAAAACTTTCCTGTTCCAGGGAAACTGTCCAAATTTTCCTAAACTTTTTTCATCAATATCTATAATGACTACTTCACTATCTTTTTTTTTAGCAAATACTTTTTGATATAAATCAAAACTTAGATATGAAACTGATTTTATAAATGATGGATTTATGATTTTTAGCAAAATTAGAAGTAATAAAACTACTAAGAAAGTAAAATAGTTTAAGTGTTTTTGCAAAAATGCTTTCACACGTCAAATTTATATTGAATTCAGATAAAGTAAATAAAACTTAATGGAAAAGAACTAATTATCTCTTATTTCTTTTTTTCTTAGCTTTTCTTTTCTTAGCTGCTTTTTTCTTTTTAACAACTCTTTTCTTTTTAGCTATCTTTTTTTTCTTTTTAGGCTTCTTCTTAACTTTTTTCTTTTTAGGTTTTGGTTTTTTCTTAACAGCTTTTTTCTTTTTAGGTTTTGGTTTTTTCTTAACAGCTTTTTTCTTTTTAGGTGCTGGTTTCTTTTTCACAGCTTTTTTCTTCTTAGGTGCTGCTTTCTTTTTAACAGCTTTTTTCTTAGCAGGTTTTTTCTTTTCTGCTTTTGCTTTTTTCTTTGCTGGTTTTTTCTTTACAGCTTTTTTCTTATCTTTTTTCTCAGCTTTAGCTTTAGCTTTTTTCTTTTTACCTTTTTTCTTTTCAGCTTTGCCTTTTTTCTTTTTACTTTTTTTCTTTTCAGCTTTGCCTTTTTTCTTTTTACCTTTTTTCTTATCTACGTTGCCCTCTTTTTTAGCAGCTTTTTTTTCTGCTCTTGCTTTTTTTCGTTCTTCAGCTCTTTCTTTTTTGATAGCAACTTTCTTTTCTTTATCTTTTTGAATATTTTCTTTAATTATTGTTTTAATTTCCTCTTTTTCAAAACCTAACGATTTTAATTCCTTCTTTAGTTTCTTTCTTAAAACTTTTCTTTCACTTTTAGCTTCATCTGGAGATAGTTTAGCAACTCTTAAAGCTTTCATTTTTTTATTAAATTTCTTCAATTGGTTTTTAGTAATTTTTTTAGCTTGTCCTGGTGCTTTTCCCTTCGTCATTGAAGTCATGCTATAAGGATTATCGAGTAAAGTTGAGCCAAGTTTATTCCCAACTAGAACTGCTCCTGGTCTCATTCCTAAAGTGTTATTTTTTCCAGGACCAATTAATAAAGTGTCAGTTTTTCCTTTTGAAACTATCGTTTGAAATTCTGTTCCTCTAGAACCTAATGTACCTTCTGGAACTTCTACAGTTAAACTGTCAGGATTTTTTTTACTGATAAGTCCAGAAATAACTTTCAAACTTCCCTGTTTTACACTTGCAACTATTTTTCCATCATTTGTTTCAGGATCAAAAACAAATGTGTCCATTACTACTTCTGAATCTTCTCCAACGGTAAAAGTTGATTGGTCTAAAAGTAAAATTTGAGTTCCTGAACCAGGTCCTGCATAAATCGTCTCATTTAAATAAATTTGATCACCAGCTTTTAATTCTCTTGTCTCAGTTTTAACTGTACCAGAAATAGCCCCAACTATTCCTACTAGTTGTTTCTCGATTGTTAATTTTTCTTCAGCATTTACATTAATACTGAATAAAAAAATTAAGCTTAATAAAGCTGATATTATTTTTTTCATACATCGAAAAAGTATCAAAAATCATAAAAAAAGAAACCATAAATAGCTCAAATTGAACAGCCTAAATGCTCAATTTTAAGGGGATTTATTGATGATAATTTTTATAATAATAGAAATCAATTGAGTCTGGTAGATTTAGAGAAACTTAGAGAGAAAGAATCGGTTATGTAGTCATAATTTAGAATATTTCCCTCAGATATAAGTTTTTCATATGACATGTTTATAAAAAGACTTCTGTTAGGATCAATAGCTGGAAAAATGTCTCCGATAGCTTTGGTTAACATTATATCAAAAGTATTGGTATAATCTGATCTTAACTTTGTTGAGTCAACTGAACTATCTTCTTTTTTATAATCATTAAAACCATAAGAGTTACTCACAGCAATGTATGCCCAGGGAAATGCAAAATTTAAACCAAAACCGACATCATATGTTTCATAATCATTTCCAGCATCTACTCTTGCATCTGTATCGGAATAACCTAAACTAAGGCTCGATGAAATAATTTCTGTAATAATTAAGTCATGCCCGAAAGTAAAACCGTGTGCTACTGAATTTGTTTGCATTGCAGTGTCGTCCTCAGAATTGTGATTGCCTTTAGAGGTTGCATAAGAGTAACCATAACTAAATGAATTTCTTTCCCCCACTGAGAAAAATCCTCCAATACCATACATCTTTGAAAAACTATCTGCATCTGTTTGATAATCAGATTTACTTAACATTAAATACGGACTTAAACTTTGATTACCAAGTGTAGTGTCAAAACCAAGAGTAAAACCATAGCTTTGGTAATCATCATCAGTTTCTTGATATTGTTCTGAAGTCGAATGAGAGACATTCAACAATAAAGAAGACTCTTCTCCGATAGGTCTTGTAGCTGATAGACCCAGACCACCACTAAGTGTTCTATCATACTTTGCAGAATTAAAACCTACAACACTATCACTCTCACTTTGTAATCTTGTTTTTGAAACACTATTGACGTTATCTGTATATAAAGCACCAAAAGACAAATCTGCAGTTATATTCCAAAGACTAGGCTCTCTATCTTTTAATTCTTCCTCGATCTCAACTAAAGTTTCAAGATCGTCTGGATCTAAATCTCTTCTTAATTTCATCTCTTCTATAATAGTGTTAGCTTTTTCTGGAGAGTCCACTTGTACTAAAACAGAGAGTAAATATAATTTAATTTCAACATTGTCAGGATAAAGCATAGTCAATCTCTCTAAAGTAGATATTGTTTGCTTGAAATTTCCCATCTTGCCTTGTTGTTGTGCATATTTTAAATTTAAATCTAGATCGTTAGGTTTTTGTAAAATTTGCATATAAGTAATATTTTTTTCTGAAGCTAATGCTGATGTTGTCATCAACAATAAAGTTGAAGCTAAAATTATTTTAATTCTTAATAGGTTTAAAATCATAAAATCGAAAGATATTAGGTCTAATCTTTTTTTCAATTAATAATTTTTTTAAATAAATGTTATTTCCCAATACAAATTAATGTCAAATCATCTGAGAGTCTCTGACTTTTGCTGACATTTATTACTGATTTTGTAATGTTATCTAATTGCTTAATAGTTTCTTTATTATAGTTCTGTTCAATAATTTTTATTGAGCCATCAATTCCTATTTCCTCACCATTATCATTTAAACTTTCAGACAAGCCATCGGTAAAAGCATAAAATCTTGAACCATTTAATTTCATTTTATGAATGTTATAAACATCTTTATGTTTTTGTTTGATAACTCCTAATGGAGGTGCTGAACTTTCGATCTGATTGTATTCACCATTGCTGTTTCGGATAACTGCTGGTTGATGCCCAGCATTAACCCATCTAATTTCATCAGATATTAAATTATATTCACCCACAATTGAAGTCACAAACATTCCTGCAGTTTTAGTGTTATTTAAATCATTGTTCATATGAAAAACCATTTCATCAGGATCTACTTTTGATTGAGATAAAACTTCAAATAAAGTTGATGCTTTAGCCATAACCATTCCAGCATGAATACCTTTTCCAGCCACATCGGCTATGACAAAATAAATGCTATCATTGTGAGGATAAAAACTGAAAAAATCGCCAGATACTTCTCTTGCAGCAATATTAATTCCATGAACGGGATAATTTTTTAAATTTCTTTTTGGTAAAAAATTTTCTTGAACTTTGACTGCAAGTTTAACCTCTTTTGAAATTCTTTCACGCCATTTATTTTTTTCCTCCTCACTTGTCTCAAGCTTGCTCATTAACTTATTATAATATAGACCAATGACTCCACCTGCGGTAAATGGATCTTGAGGACCTCTAATTTTAAGATCACCAGATATGGATTGTTTATCTAAAATTGAAATTAAATCATGTTCAATAGAAACCGCATTATGTTCAGCAATATTTAATCCAAGCTCCTCTTGAGCTGGACCTACTCTTAGTGGATAAAATTTATTAATAATATTTAAAATCACAAAAGATGAAATAAATGTAAAAGCTCCAATACTAATTACTCCTATAAATTGAGTTTTGACTTGTGAAATTCTATCAAGTCCGGTATCTAAAATACTTAAGTCACTAAAAAAACCAACTGCTAATGTTCCCCAAATTCCTGCAGCTAAATGAACTGGTACGGCACCAACTACATCATCGATTTCAAATTTATTTAAAATTTCATTTACAGTTACCGCTATAATTGCACCGACAATTCCAACAAAAATTGAAGTCACTGATGTCATTGAATTACATCCGGCTGTGATTGAAACTAAACCTGCTAATGGTCCTAAGATAATATAAAAAGGATCAGGCTTTTTAAACTTATAATAAGAAATACCTAAACCAGTTAATAAGCCAAATGCAGCGGCTAAAAAAGTATTAATTAAAATTAATGGAACTGTTTCATCCATTGCACCATTACTTCCACCATTAAACCCAAACCAACCAAACCATAAAATTAAAGCTCCTAAAACGGCTAGAGGAAAACTTGATCCTGTAAATTTACCCTTATTAGCTTCGGAGTATTTACCAATTCGAGGGCCTAAAATTATTACCGCAGCAAGTGCAATCCATCCCCCAACAGAATGAACAATTGTACTCCCAGCAAAGTCAACAAACCCTAAATCTGAAAGCCATCCTGTTGCTTTTACTTCACCTGTTACGTTTAATAATTGATTTACAGTATCATATTTTGATAGATAACTTGAGGACCAAGCCCAATGACCAACTATAGGATAAATTATTCCAGTTGCTAAAACTGTCATTATTAAATATCCATTAAACTTCATTCTTTCAGCAACAGCTCCTGAAATTATTGTTGCAGCGGTTGCAACGAACATTGCCTGAAAAACAAAGTAAGTCATGTATTCGGCTTTATCAGTTTTGAAGAAAAATAAATCAGTACCAAAAAATCCATTATACGATGTGCCAAACATCAAGCCAAATCCAAAAATCCAAAATATAACTACTGAAACTCCAAAATCTGCAGCATTTTTTAAAGCAACGTTAATGCTGTTTTTATGTCTTGATAAACCAGTTTCCATACACATAAATCCTGCTTGCATAATGAAAACTAAAATTGCACAGTTGATGACCCACAAAGAGTCGATATTGCTCATTAGAATATCAATTGCTTCTTGGGGCATCATTTAGAAAATTATTATCTATAAATACTCATTGGATCTTGAATGCAATCCATTTGCTCTAAAGTTTCAAAAAATATTTCGCTTAGTTCCGAGGAATGAGTTGTTGGGCAAATATTATTATTAATCTCATCAATATAAGTTTGCTTTGCATTATTCATAGCTAAAGAGCTAGATAATGAGCTTGATGCTTGTAGAATGCTACCAGTCTCAACCAAGGTATAACTTGGTCCAATCATTGAAGTATACTGGCCACAGCTGCTCAATATAGGTACCAATAAAAATACAAAAAGGATTTTTTTCATAACACGAACTTATTTAATTTTTTGATTTTCACAATGAAACAAAGTATCCATTTTGAGTAAAATTTTATCATATTTATCAAGATTTAATCTCTCTTTTTCCAAATTAGATAAAAGATAAATGGCACAATAGCTGGTACAAGACCAAACCAAATCCATTCATCCCATTTAAAGCTTTTGTCAAATCCCGGATTTTTTATACCATTCCACCAGATCAGATAGCCGATGAAAATCATCCAGATGATACTTAAAGTTGAAAATATTTTTATTAAGCTTGATTGATTGCCAGAAAATAATTTTTCAATGAATTCTTTGAAATTGTTTTTAAACATTTTATTTCTGACATTTATTAAAAATTATTTGCCCCTTTAGTATTTAAAGTAAGTTCTTCACCATCTATACATGCGGTGCCATCCCACATACAAGCTTTTACGACAAAACCTGTGGTGTGGGTGTCCACACAAAATCTATAACCTTCAGCAGCAACAACAGGCTCATCTGCTGTTGTTTCAAATAAATCTGTATTGATTGCATCAGTATTATCTTGGCTAGGTGTACATCCACTTTGAACAAAATAATCACCATAAATTGACTGGTATTCTTGTTCTTGAAGTGCGATTTGTTGCATAGAGTTTTGTGCAGCAGATTTTTTGGCACCACCTACATACCCATTATATGCAACTGTACCAATGGCTGCGAGGGTTCCGATGATTGCAACTACTATTAGCAGTTCAATCAAAGTAAAACCTCTAATAAGTTTAACTTGCAAAGTTCAGCACTTTTGTTTTTGTACTATCAGCAATTATTCAAATACTTGAACTGTCGTTGTAAGGGCAGTTTCTGTACAATCCTTATCCCAACATGTTGTAATCAATATTTTCTGTGTAGTGCCTGCATCAGCTTTTGTAACTACTACATTGCCTCTTACTTTATCAGTATCAGTAGGTGTTGTTCCAACCACTGATAACCCTCCATCATAAGGATCTTTATCTTGCAATACTGTTCCACCTGTTAGTACCGTAATAATAGCATCTGTAGTAGAAGTACATGTAATAGTACCACCCATGATAGTAGCGTTTTCATCTAATGCACATTTTGCAGCTTCATTAGCAATATACTTTGCTACACCATTATGTATTGATTTTGTAGAATTCTCTCTTGCAGCTCCAATATACCCGTTATAAGCAACTACTCCTACAGCTGCCAATGCACCAATAATTGCAACAACAACTAATAATTCGATTAACGTAAAACCTTTTTTGTCTTTATTTTTATTAGTCATAGACCTCCCTAAAATTTTAATATTTTTCATATAAAACCCATTCTTAATATTTATAACCATATGTAAAGAATATTTATAACCATATGTAAAGAATGAAGTTGTGAAATTAAAGTAAAAAAAGCTATTTTTTTATAAATAAGTGTTCATTTTGGCTCAAATTTGCGATTTTAATAATTAATTAATAATGCTATCACTACATCTTCATGAGTTATAAAATTACTGAAGACGGAAACACATCCACAGTTTTTCTTGATGGAGAAATTGATATGGATGTGACTGAAAAAGCAAAAGAGGTTATTTTACCATTAGTTGAGGCTGGAAAAGAAGTTCACCTTAATCTTAAAGATGTTTCTTATATGGACTCATCTGGAATATCAGTTCTAATTGAAAGTCATCAAAAAGCTTTGGAGAATAATACTAAGGTTGTTGTCAAAGAAGTCAGTAAGTCTGTTCTAAAAGTGATCATGATGGCTAAGTTGGAACAAATATTAAACTTAGAATAATGGATTTATCAGAGTCTAAAGATTTTCTTGTGCATACTGCAAGCTTAAAAGAGGTAAGAGTCTTCTCAAGGGAAGTATTTGAAAAACTAAAAATAAATAATGATCTAAAGGAAGAATTGGTTTTAGCAATTGCTGAAGCAGCCCAAAATATAGTTAAACACGCATATAAAGGTGTTGAAAATACCGCTGACCACATGCAAATAAAAATTTCTCTTAAAGACGATAATTTAGAAATTGGGTTTTTTGATAAAGGAAAACCTGTTGTAGAAGAGAATATTCAACATAGAAAATTAGATGATATCAAACCCGGTGGTTTGGGGACTTTTTTTATAAAACAAATAATGGACGATGCGGTTTTTAAAAAAGATCAACAAAAGTGGGTCAATCATTTAATTTTATCTAAAAAAATTTAACCCCCCATAATCGCACCAACATTAAATATTGGTGAATACATCGCAATCATCAAACCACCAATCATAATACCCATAAATACAATCATGATTGGCTCAATCAAACTTGACATATTATTTACGGCAGTGTCAAATTCACTCTCATAATATTTTGCAACTGAATTGAACATTTCATCTAGTTGTCCAGTTTGCTCACCAACAGAAACTAGTTGACTGAATGTTGGTGGGAACAGTGGTTCTTTTAAAAATAACTTTGTTAGTGTGTCACCTGAAAATACTCCTTTTTTTACATTTTCTAAAGCTTCTGTGACTACAACATTTTTACTGACGGACTTAGAGATTTCTATACTTTCTAATAAATTCACCCCTGCCGCACTTAAATTTCCCATGATTAATGAAATTTGAGCTATTAAAGATTTTAAAATTAAATCCCCAAACACTGGTAATTTTAAAACTTGTTTATGCCACATATATTGTATTTTCGCATTTTTAGTTGTTAGGTACTTAAACAAAAAGTAACCTCCAACTAAAACTAAAAATAAAATTTTTCCACCAGCACCTCTTAGAAAATCACTCATACCCATTATTATTGCTGTGGGTTTAGGTAAAGCAATACCCATACCTTCGTACATTTCAGCAAAGACTGGAACCACTTTGACTAACATAAAAGCACTTACAACCATAGCAGTGGTAAACATTATGCCAGGGTACATAAGAGCACTTTTGATTTTTTTTTTAATTTTTTCCTTTTTTTCTAGATCATCTACAATTTTCAAGAGAAAAACATCTAACTTACCACTGGCCTCACCTGCTTTGATTAAGTTTACATAGACATTATCAAAATATTGAGGATATTTTTCAAAATTTTTTGACAATGTTATTCCTCCCTCTAAGCCCTTTCTTATATCTTCGATTACTTCCTTAATTGCCGGGGACTCGAGTTGATCTCGTAGCATTGCAAGTGTTTGCAAAATCGGCAGTCCTGCTTTTACCATCGTTGCAAACTGTTTTGAGAATATTAAAATATCTTCTACTTTTACTTTTTTCTTACCAAATAAGGAAAGGCCTTTACTTTTAGCTTTAGTATTATCTTTTTTTTCGCCTTTTTTCTTCTTGGTTTTAACTAAATTTGTAATGATAAGTTTTTGCTCTTTAAGTTTAAAGGATGCTTCGTCCTGATTGAGAGCCTCTATCTCACCCTCAACATATTTTCCTGCAGAAATGCCTTTGTAAGCAAATAATTCCATTGTTAACTAGCTGATAATACCCGTTCAAATTCCCTAAAATTTAAGTCTCCATTTGCAATCATTCTTCTGCCCATATCTTGCATGGTTTGAAAACCCTCTTTTATTGCGATTTCTCTTAATTCAGGTGTTGTTGCTTGTCTTAAAATTGCTTCTTTAATTGGTTTTGAAACAACTAATATTTCATAAATTCCTTGTCGACCTTTATATCCGCTGTCTTTACATTTTGCGCAACCTTTTCCCTTAGTCGCTTTTGTTCTTGAAGCTTGCTCAGGCGAAAAACCAAGGTCAGTTAAAACTTTTGGAGTTACATCTTCATCAGGAACTCTACAATCTTTGCAGTTTTTTCTAGCTAATCTTTGAGCAAGAACTAATTGTGTTGCAGCACTGATTAAATAATCAGGTGTTCCCATATTTTGCAAACGTGTAATAGTACTTGGAGCATCGTTAGTATGCAGTGTGCTAAATACTAAGTGACCTGTCAATGCAGCTTTTAATCCAATGTCAACTGTCTCTTTATCCCTCATCTCTCCAACCAAGATTATTTCAGGGTCTTGACGTAAAAAAGATCTCAGTGCAGATGCAAAAGATAAACCTATATCATCTTTAATTTGAACCTGTCCGACACCATCTAATTCATATTCGACAGGATCTTCTGCTGTTAAAATATTTAAGTGAGGTTTGCTTACCTCTTTTAAGATACTATAGAGTGTGGTTGATTTACCTGAACCAGTGGGCCCAGTAACCAGAATTAAACCTTGAGTGCTATGAATAGATTTCCTCAAATTTTTTAAATCCTGATCTTCAAAATTTAATTGTTCAAGTGTTATATCCCCTGCGTCCTTATTAAGAATACGCATTACAATTCTCTCATTATTGGCTGTCGGTAAAATTGATAATCTTAAATCTACTACCTTACCATCTATTTTAAAATTTATTGCTCCGTCTTGAGGTAATCTTCTTTCTGCAATATCCAATTTACCCATAATTTTAAATCGGGTTACGACAGCTCCGTAATTATCATGTAAAAATTTTTTATACTCCTCCTGCTCTTGAAGCATTCCATCTAATCTGTATCTAACACGTGATGAGAATCGATAAGGTTCAATATGAATATCACTAACTCCTAATTTAATCGCCTCTGCTACAACTGCAGTACTGAATTTGATTACTTCAGACTCGTTTTCTAAAGCTTCAACTTCCTCTTCTGGTTTTTCCTCTAAAACTTCTCCAGCATCACCAAGATCTGAGTCAAACGTTTTAGTTTTTTCTTTACGTTCTTCTCTTATAGCTTCAGTCGTTACCTCTCCAGTTTCACTTTGTAGTTTTTGAATAAATTCAGATATTTGCGATACTTTAGCAGCATGAAGTTCAATATTTTTTTTTGTGATTGCTTTTAAGTTTCTCATTAATCCAAGTTTCGAACTATCTGAAATTGCTATGTGTAGATCTTTCCCATCAACTTTAAATGGCGCAACAAAATTCATGTTAATGTAATTAGATGGCAGAACAGATTTAATTTCATCGGTAATTTGAATTTTTGATAAGTCTGCAACTTCTAGGCTTTGCTCTTTAACTAAAACATCTAGAATTTTATCTTCATCACACAGTTTTAATTCAAAAACTGCATCAATTTGTGATTTATTTTTTTCAGTGCTAACTTTTTTAATATTAGGTAAATCTTTTCCTGAAATAATATCGTTATCAATTAAAACATTGATTAAGTTAATTTCACTTTCTCTACTAATTTTTAACATTCTATAAAACCCTTGGTGCAATAAATATTAACATTTCTGTTAACATATCCTGTTTTTCAGTTCCTTTAAATAAATTTCCTAGAACAGGTACATTTCCCATTCCTGGTAATTGTTGTTTGTTATTTTTTATCGAATTTTTCTTTATTCCGCCAATAACTACTATATCTCCATCTGCAATCAAAAGCTTAGTTTCTATCTGCATAGTGTTTATTGACGGATCGGCACCCGCATTCGATTTGACAGAGTCATTTTTGACTGTAACATCTAAAAGTACATTTCCATCACCAATAATACTTGGTGTAACTGATAATTCTAGATTAGCTGGTTTAAATTGGACATCCGCTCCCTCTGAGCCTGTAGCCTGATATGAAATTTCTTCACCTTGTTTAATATTAGCTATTTGGTTATCTAATGTAAAAACTTTAGGATTAGATATAGTTTTTCCAAGACCAAGTTTTTCTAAAGCTTGTATTTCAGCTTTTAAAACTGCTGACCCCGTTCTTTTTAATATACCAATACCACTCGTTGCACCTATTGCAGATGAAGTAAAATCTGTAATTTGTCCCTCACCACCTGAGACCGTACCTAGGGTTGGAGTAATTGGCCCATCGGTCGCTGCTCCTCCTATTGTACCACCAACAATCTCTTGCTGTCTTGAGTAGGCTGCTCCTAGTCTTGTACCAAGTGCTTTTTCAAAATCTGAATTTGCCTCAACTATAAATGCCTCAATTAAAACTTGTCTTGTTTTTACATCAATCTCACTAAGAATTTTATCTACCACATCTAAATCTTCAACCTTACCTCTTACGATAATTGATCTTGTTGTAGCTTCTTCAGTAATTTGTATTGGTGAAAAACTACTTTCACCTGTAGTTGCAAATAATTCATTGATTGTAGTCTTAGCTTGTGCGGGTGAAATATAGTAAAGTCTAAAAATTTCAGAAACAATTGGCTCGACTGAATCCTCTAATTCAACTTTCTTTTTTACGGCTGCGGCTCTCGTTGATTTATATGTCTCTTGAGCTGTTAAAGTGGAAGGTGTGTGTACTCTAATTAAATTACTAGACACATCAATATCAGCAGCAAAATTTTTCATATCTAACAAAGCATTAAAAGCTTTATCCCAAGGAACATTAATCAATTCAGCAGAAATTGAACCTGCTACCTCATCACCTACTAAAACATTAATGTCTCCAACCTTGCCCATTAATTGCATTGCTTCTGCATAATCCAAATTTTTAAATTTAAAGGATACAGTTTGTTTTAATTCTGTAAATTCGTCTGGTATCAATAAATAATTTCTTTTTTGTTGTGCTGATATTTTTTTTCTTTTTTGCAAAGCTTTTGTATCCCCTTCAACTGGCTTAGGGCCCATCTCCACAGTTTTTTCAATCTCTATTCGTCCAGACTTTCTTATATCATCTTTTATAAGAGGTGTATTATGCTTGAAACCTTTACCCTTTTTAGAAAGAGTATTAGACGCACATCCATTTAAAACTAAAAACAATAATGAGATTAAAGGAATTATTTTTAATAATCTAATATTCACTTTGCTCCTTTATCTGATTTTTAAAATTCATAATTAAATATTTATCCTCGGTAGCAAAAACAGCCTCTTTAGTTGTCATATCAACTAATTTTACACCGTCGCTGACCTCCTCAAACATTGAAACAGTTATTATTTCGCCATCTTGATTGATTAGAGAAATGAAGCTAGCTGAGTCTGACTTTATAATTCCTGCCAATTTATAAGTGTATAAATCTATTCTTTTCTTTTCACTCAACGGAGCTCCTCCCTCTGTTATTACTTTAACTCCACCGGAAAAAGATGAGTCCCCAACAAATGGGTCATTTAAAGGTAAAGGTTCTTCCTTAGAGGAATTATTTTTATCGTGATTATCAGCGAGCAAATGGGTGCTGAAAATTAAAAAAGCTAATAAAACTAACTTTGAACTGAATTTATTAAAAAAACTCATCTGCTAGCCCCACTATTGTTAAAGTTCCACTTACTTTTATCGCTCCAGTTGAATCTGATTTTACCACTTGTATCTTTTCTGACTCAAAATTCAACATCTTATTAGATAGCGATAAAGCTCTTTTAAATTTGATATACCCTAAAAAGTTGCCATTAATCTCAAATTTTACTGGTATCGTGTAATAGGCAATATTTTTAATTGCCTCTTTTTTATTTTTTGCTTTTTTTGGTTTTTTCTTTTTTTTCTTACCTTTATTTAAAATCTCTGATTTTGACACTTCCGTTGGTTTACCCTTCTCAATAACAGAAATGACTAAACCATTGATAGTAGCAAACTCACTTAAATTTTGATAAAGCCCTTCTACCTCAGCTTTTGAGTGAAATAGCGTTGAATAATTTTCATATTTAGGCTTAATTTTTTTAATTTTTCTTTTCACAGAAATAATTTCGTTATTAAATTTTACTATCTCTTCCTGTTTAGTGTTCATATCAGTAATTTGAGCTTTTTTTTCTTTAACAATTGGATTTAAAACAGCATAGTAAATGATTAAGAAAATTATAATTGATCCAAGACTTATACCAATTTTAATTAAAGTTTTTTTATCGGCAAAAGCTATAATTTTTGCTTTTAAGTCATCCATATTCAGATTTTTTAATTCATTTAAATCCATAACTATCCTTTAATTTTTACGAAAACCTTAAATCCTTTCATTGTTTGATCACCAGCTTTAACTCTAGGCATTTTCATTGATGATAAAGATGCTTGGGTAATTAATTTTTTAGATTGTAAATTTCTAATTAGCTGTAATATATCATTATCTCCAGCAGCAATCCCTGTTATAGAAACAAGTTTTTTTCCATCATACTCAACAAGATCAAATTTTACTCTGCTAGGAACGCTACTTGCAATCTGTGCTAAAATTCTATAGCTCAAATCTTTGTTAGACTTTAGACTGTTGCTAAGTTTAAGAGTGGTTGTCATTTTTTTTAATTCTTTTGATACTTTAGCGAGTTGATTTGATTTTGATGTATGCTCTGTAACCACAGTATCATACAGTTTAAGTTTGTTATTGTAATTATAGATATTCCAGAAAGCTAATGTAAATAAAATTAGATATACTCCAACTACAGCCCCAACAAATCCCTTATAGGCAAAATTTGAAAAGGCTTTCATTTTCTTTTGCTTAATCATTCCTTCTCTATTTGGAAGAAGATTTATATTTTTAACAGCAGTTACAAATTTGTAATATCCAAATACATCAAGTTTTCTAAAAGCAAGACCAACAGTTGTTGAAAAGTAAGACCGGTTAGTTAAGTTAATTTTACTCTCTAATTGTTGAGGTATTTTAAGTCCTTCAAAGGGATCAAATAAATTAAATCCTGTATTTACTAAAGTTTTTCTAAAACTTGATAAATAATCTTCAACATTTTCTAGATTTGATACAACTTTTATATTTCTAACCCTCTTTTCATATTTTGTTTCAAAATCTTGAACCGCTTGTTTAACTTGTGTCATAAAACGTCTTACTAATGCATCTTTTTCCTCTTGATCTTGCGACTCTTTTAAAATTTTTCTATCTTGCCCACGTAAAAAAATGTCAGTAATTATTGGGTTATTGTTGTATAGGATCATTACGTAATTTTCATCCAAACCAAATTCCAGCATTGCAGTAAAATTTGTATCCTCTGTTTTATTTGAAATTTGATTTATTTGGTCAACTGCAGATTTTAAAGCAAAACATTTAACGTCAATGATAACAGGATTTAATCCACTATTTTTAATAATGTTTGTATAATTATTTATGTCAGCTAATTTTGAAGCAACAAATAAAATATCCATTGTATTATCTTTTGAATTTCTATTAATGACTTGATGAAATATAGAGTAGTCATCTAAGTTATCTGTCAACTGGACTAAATTTTCCCATAACGAGTTAGTATCTATTGCTTTTTTTAATTCCTCATCATTCATTAATGGTGCTGTAACCACTCTGATAATTGCATTAGTAACTGGGATTGCAATAGCAGCATTAGGAGTTGTTATTTTTGATTTCTGTAAAGCTACATTTAATTCATCACCTACTTTTTGTTCATGATCAACTATAGCCGCGTCCTCAGGTAAGTTAATTGGATGAACATAAAATCTTTCTAGAACCCATTGATTAGCTTTATTTGAAGAAATTTGCGTTAGTCTAATTTCTTTGTTAGTTATTTCAACACCAACAATTTCTTCGCCTTGTGCAGTCTTCTTCCCTAACCTAGATTTTAAAAAGTTATTAAATTTTTCTTTTACTTTATTTTTATTAAAACTCATTTTTGGACTACTTGAATCTTTTTTTCCAAATGAAGGTGCTTTAAATTTTATATCTTTAAATTTATTTAAAAAATTTTTAACCTTTGATTGTTCTTCACTATTTGTTATTTCAGTCTGATTTAAAGAAGTATTATTTTCTAACTCCGTTTTTGTTTCAACAGTTTCTTTATTTACAGTTTCTTGTAAAGGGACATCGTCTTTTTTTGTTTGCAATGTCGTATCTGTTGCAATGGTTTCTTTAGAAGTAGTTTCTAAATTTTGTGGTTGTGTTTGTTTGTCAGTTTCTTGTGTTGACTTTTGTTCTAATTCTTTTTGTTCTTTTTCTTTTTGCGCATGAACATCGTCAAACCATTTTTCTAAAATCGGAATTGCTTCTTCTAAGTCTGGAGTTCCCGATGATGAAATTTTTTGTTTTCCGTCAATATAGAGTCTACCAACCCAATTTTTTGACTTAAGCTCTCCTTTGTATTTATCTTGTCTGACATAAATATGTAATCTGCCATCTTTCTTGTGAATTACTTGATGTTCTTTTTTTTCTTCTGTTCTTTGTGTCGTATTTTCAACTAACGGGCTTTCACTTTTAACTTCTTGCTCTTTATTAGTGTCGTTTTCATTTAAGTTGTCTTCTTTTGATATATTTTTATTAATTTTATCTTCTTCAGGTTGTATATTTTCTGAAGTTGTTGAAGTTTCCTCATTAGAGGGAGTTACTTCTTGCTTTGTATCTGGAGTAGGTGCAACTGAAGATTGATCATCCTTATTTTGATCATTCTTATCAATGATGACACCAAACTTTTCTTTTTCTTTGTCGTCCATTTTTTTATATTTTTTTTTTATTCTAACACAAACATACCGAATCTCTAACACAAATAAAAAAAAAGTCTAACACAATTTTCAACTTAAGGTGGTCATTTTGGGTTAAATCTCAAATAAGTATTGATTTTACTTACTTTTTTAAAAAAATAAAAAAATACTTAAATCATAATTTTATAATTAATTTTTACATCACTCTAACACAATTAAATTTATAACCTTGTGTTAGAGTTTTTGATATGAAGTATAAATGAAGAAAACCCAATAAAATCAATATTTTTTGAATTTTAATCATTAAGTTGTAAATTTGTGTTAGAGTAAATTATTTTGTGTTAGAGCTGTTAATTTAGGATTTATTAAAGTTTAATTTATTAAAATTTTTGATTTTAAAATGGTCAAATTTAGAAAAGTTAATCCATTTTTATAGAAAATTTGTCAATTTTTTCGAATTACAATCAAAAATTGTATAAATTTTAAAATAAAACTTCAAATTTTAAAAAATTTATTATGATTAATTAAAAAATTAAATTTTTTTTACTAAAAAAATTATATTTTAAGATTTTTTACGTAGAATTAAAATAATTACAATTGATTAATCATTTTATTAAATATTTTTAAAATAAATATTTAAATAAATATTGTTTTAATTATTCAATTAACGATCTTCCTGTTATGTCTGTAGTAAATTGTTGGTATATCATCACTGATAGTGTCTCAACATTACTAACAACTCTATTATAATCAAAAGACCAATCAACTTTGGTACAATCTAACTCTTTGTAATAATAAATTTTTGTTTTTTTTATTGATGGATCGATTTCTTCCGTAAGTATATTTAATAATTTTGTTTTTTTATCAATTGCAAAATTATACCTACATACATTTGAGGTTGTCCAATAAAATATTACAGAAATTAAAATCGCAACGAATGACATAACTTTAGTTAAGCTCATTGAACACTATCAACTGTCACAATTGTTAAATCATCTTTTTGTATCATTCCTGCTTTGACAATATCTTCAATCATTAACTTAAGTCTTTTATTATTCGGAGTGTGTTGATATTTTTTAATATACTTTTGGAAACCTTCAACTTCGAGCATGTCACCTGAAGGATCTCTTATCTCAGTGATACCATCGGTAAAAATGTACATTGAGCTGTCAGAAAAGTTTGTAGTGGTTTCTTTATATTTTATTTTTGAAGTTATGCCTAAGGGTGGACCAGCTTCAGAAAAGTTAGAAAAGTTTTGATCTTTATCAATTACAAGTGGTGGTTCGTGACCTGCGTTTGATAATAATAATTCTTTTTTATTACTATCATAAATCCCAATCAACATTGTTACGAACATTCCTCTTGCAGCAGTTTCACATATTTCTTTGTTAAGTAAATTTAAAAGATCTGAAGTTGAAAAAATAGTTTTGCTTAAACATCTATACAAACTTGATGCCTTTGACATCAGTAAGGAAGACTTGATACCTTTGCCTGAAACATCAGCAACACCAAAACCATAAATTCCTTTTGCAATCTCTGAAAAATTATAAAAATCACCAGAAACAACTTTTGCTGGAATATTTATTCCTGCAATTGGAAAGTCTTCATTTTTATTTTTAGATAATAAAGTTTTTTGTATTTCGCCAACTATTTCTATTTCTTTTTGCATTCTATTCTTATCAATTAATTCTTTAGCCATTTTTGCATTACGAATTGCTAAAGCAGCTGGAGCAGATAATGTCTCTAACAATTTTCTATCATTCTCCTCAAATAACTTAGAGGATGTTTTTTTATTTAAACAATGGATAACTCCTATACATTCATTTGCAGCAATTAATGGTGAACAAAGAACTGAATAAGTTGTAAAATTTGTTTTGTTATCTAAATCAAAATAAAACTCAGCTATTTCTCTTACATCTTTTCTAACATCTCCAACTCTAATACATTTTTTTTGAAGAACTGCTTTTCCCATTACTCCTTGAGTTAGTGGTATCTCGTATTCATCAAGGTATGATTGATATTTGGATGCAATACATTGGAAAACTTGTTTCTTTTCATCTATCAAAAAAATATTTGCAGCTTGGGCATTTATTCTTTTTATGATTACTTCTAATGCAGTTTGCAAAGTTTCATTCAAATCTAAAGAGGTAGCAAACTCTTGATTCATTTGCGTAATTATTGCCAAATCTTGGTTTAAATCGTTATCTTTTGTAATTGGCACTACTTTTTTTGATTTAAAAAACATTTTTAATACTAGTTTTACATCCCTTTCTTATTGGCATTTTAACCCTTTTTTGATAATTTTAATAGATATGGAAATCGTAATTAATTCGCCAGGTTTATATTTACATATTCATGACGCAATGGTTTTTATTCAGTACTGCATTGATGGAGTCATAAATATTGCTTCACAATTCAAAATCTAATTAGTGATTTTTGTTTTTTTTTTTATTTTAGGAAGTATTTGGGGAAGCTTCTGCAATGTATGTATATTTAGATTACCAGAAGACAAAGGTGTCGTTATAGATCGTTCCTTTTGTCCAAAATGTAAAAAAATTATAAAGTGGTATGACAACATTCCTTTAATTTCATTTTTATTTTTAAAAAGAAAATGTAGAAATTGCGATTATATAATTAATATTCAATATTTTATTGTTGAGTTATTAACTGCAATAAGCTTTTGTTTGATCTACTACATCTATGGATTAAGTGTCACTACGTTATTGTTTATAGTTTTAAGTATATTCTTTGTAATAATTTTTTTTATTGATCTAAAACATTTTATCATACCAAATGAATTAACTTTTCCTTTAATGTTTATTGGTTTTGTAAAATCATTTTATCCTAATTTGGATACAGTAATCTTTCCAAATTTTATAAACTCATTAATTGGTGGCGCTCTTGGTTATATAATTATATGGACAATCATTTTTCTCTACAAAAAAATTAAAAATAAAGAAGGTATGGGTTTAGGTGATGCTAAACTTTTATCAGCAATCGGTTTTTGGTTTGGATGGGTAAGTGTACCGTTAATAATTTTTTTTTCTTCCTTAATAGCTTTAGCATATGTATCTCCTACATTGATCAACAGAACTAAAAATTTATCAACACAGATTCCTTTTGGTCCTTATCTTATTATAGGAACAATAATCTTTATAATTTTTGGAAATCAAATAAAATTATTATTATTTAATTACTAATAGTTCTCTCTCCAAGAATCCCTGAATGATCTAAATTGTTTGTCGCTAGCCAATATTTGAACTAGAGTATCTTCTGTTGCATCTGGACCTGCAAGGTTTGCAAACATTCTTCCTCCAAAGACAACTAGTTTTGATAAAATACCAGCTCCCACTTCATAACAAGTTCCCTCCGTTACAGAGCTATCAATGTGAAGTGTATCTAATGAACCACATTCATCATCATAAGCACAAACATATGCAGTTCCAAGCTTACATGCGTTTCTATTTGGTTCATAGATCGGAAAATAAACTTTTCCTCTGTAAACAGTAGGAGCTGCCGAAGTTTTTCTAAATTTATTAACTGTAGTTGACAAAGGGTTTGTATCAGGAGTTCCTAAATGAACTCTCCATGAATTTG
Source organism: uncultured Pelagibacteraceae bacterium (assembly GCA_902540235.1). GTDB lineage: Bacteria > Pseudomonadota > Alphaproteobacteria > Pelagibacterales > Pelagibacteraceae > Pelagibacter. The sequence continues at coordinate 107,837 of CACBLI010000001.1, read as the reverse complement.
TGTTATTTGTTATTTCACAGATTGGGTAAGTATCACCTGTTGTATTTTTACATAAAGTGCTTTGATCTATTGTAGGAGTTATAGTGTTTGTTCCTATGATAGTAGCAGCATCAAAAACAAAGTTTGCGTTTCCACTTAGTAATGGTGGTGAAGATTTTGAAACAAAGTTTGGAAAATCACGGTCTCTAATACCATAAACAATGTTATCCATTTCGCTTTTACCATCCTCACCTACTGTTTCTGATATTCTATTGAAATTACCAGTTCCACCAAACAGCCATAGGTTTCCTGAGTCTGCTCCAATTCCAGCATCCAACTCAAAAAAACTATACCTTTTATTTTTAAAATTAGCTCCAAGTGTCATTATAGTTTGTTGTTCATATAAAGTACCCTCAGAGGTCAAATTTATTTTTGTAATTTTGCCCTCTAGGTCGTTAACATAAACCAGCGCACCTCGCCAATTAGCATTAGCCGCGTTCTTTGCTGTAATTACAACTGGTGTTGAGGGTACTGAATTAGTAATTGGGCTTGCATTAGCGAATGTACCAGAGATACCCATTTTATAACCATTTTCATCGGTATCTAATATTCTTAAAAAACCATTATTTTCGGTTTCTGAATATCCGTACAAGCTTCCAGCTCTGTGATCTAATTCAACATTATCTGGGTCTACCTCTGCACCTCCTTCTAAATCAACAATAAAGACACCTGAGCCTACACATTTGGTTCCTGAGCCCATTCCTCCACCCATAACTGCAACGTATCGATCGGTTAAAATATTACTATCCCCAGTTTTGTTTGGGATTCTAAAAATTCTTGGAGTAGACCATGTTTCACCTAATCCGCTGTAATCGTAAGCTTTAGTGGCCATGGCTTGGCCTTCGCACGTTGTTTCTATTTTTATTTTATTTGAAGCAGTATCAGTTAATCCTTGATTAATAGTAACAGTTTTACCAAAATCAACTGTCAAAGTTGATCCTGAATATGTTGCTGTCACCCCAGTCATCGGTGTCCAATCATCGCTTATTAATTCCGAAATTGATAAAACTCCATCTTTAAGATTACCACTACTATCTATAGCACTTGCTGGTAAATCTATATCAAAAGTAAATTCTTCACCGTTAAAACAGGTGGTTGCTCCATCGTCATAAGCTACATTTATAAATTTATTAGGAGTAAAATCGCTATTAGATTTGCACTCTGCTTTTGCGTCTCGATTAGTGAAATAATCTACGTCGTCATTTGGATCGTCAGGTGTGCCACCATCATCTGCAGGTCCTAGAGCTTTATCCGCAGTTTCAGCTAAAGAATAGATATCAGCCGCATGTTTGGCTTCTTTTGATTCTATCAATGTAGTTGTCGCTCTTTCATATGGTAATCTAATTATTTTACCCTTATGGTCTATTCTTATAACTTCTTTATTATAAGAGTCGTTGAATATAGAGAACATATGTAATGGCCCTGTTCCTGTTGTAGTTGTTCCTGTTGTAGTATCAGTAGTCCCAGCAGTAAGTGTTGGTTTAGTCACATCTAATACAGAAAATCCAGCTCCTCCACGACCGTAAGGTACAAACAATAATGTTCGCCATGATTTTTGGGTCTGATATTTCGATCCATCTGCTTCAAGTCCAAAAATAAATGCATCATGTGCAACAGGTGATCCATCAACACCAAATATTGCATTCGATCCTCCTGCTTTTTTACTCAATAAAAATTGTCCATCATAATTTGCGTTAATTAATAGTGGTAATTGAGCTGCGATCATTGGCGGTACAAATGCCCACTCCTCAGATCCGTTAGAAGCATTAATCGCATGTAGCATTCCACCATTTGAACCCGCATAAATAATTTGTGCTCTATTTTTATTATTTAATTTAAAATTTTGATAACCTTTACTTGCTCTCCAGTAAGCTTCTTCGTTGTTACCTTTAAAGTTTGTACTAGCGTTAGGTGGACCCACTTCAATTAGCTGTGAATGATAAATATCTGCCAGAATTGACTCTCGATCCTCAGTAATGTTACATTCGCCACTACCATCTGATCCGTTGTAATCAAAATAATCAACTCCCCTTACAAAATTAATTAGACCCTTAACGTCATCATCAATGCCATCCTCTACTCCTGGTGTATTTTTAATTCCACACGTTGATCCAGTATTATGATAATCTCTTACAACGTTACCTGTTGATTCAAATAATTCCTGTATTGGTAAAGCATTGTTCTCGTTCCAATTATTCCAGTTCCCAAGATAATTTGCGTCAGGGTAAATATCGGTATCGATTGCTGTCCAAATATTTCTACCAGTTGATTTTTGAGCTTTAATTGAACGAGCAGCATCCCAGTTGCCAAATGGATTTGAGGGCGAGGTGTCATGTTTAACTTCGCCATCTACAATTGATTTTCTCAGTAAGTGTCCAGTCCATTCTCCATTAGCTTCATAAGTAAACTGAGCTTGATAAACAGATCCTCCTTCTTCAAGAGTTGCTGTAATTGATGGAGCTGAGAAAGATAATCTCTCAGCAATAATCTGTCTAATTTTTGATCCAATCTCTGTTTTTAAATCTTCAGGAGTATCAGCTCCAATAGCTCTTTCGCATCCTGTTTTATCTGAAAGTGGCTCAAAAGTGTATGGATCTGTAACATCCCAATAATTTCCAGGGCTCTTACAAGAGCCAGCTCTTGCTAACCTATCAAATATTGGCTTAGCAGATGTATTATAAGAACCACCATATCCAACCATAAGAGTTGTTACTTTATGCTCATCTTTTAACCTTGCTAAAGTTCTGTAAGCTTCCCACCAATTTCTGATATAACCATCACTAATTACAATCACATAATTCAACTGACATGGTAAATTTGGATCTATGATAGGTGTGTCTCCTCTTAAATTTCCAAAATAATTATAAGCTATTTCCGCAAAAGAATTTCCATCTGTCCCCCATGCCATGCCAATGTTTGGTAAAACTTCGAGAATTTTATCAGCACCTTTTGGGCTTACTCCAACATTTAAACACCAATCATTTAAACAAGGATTCGATTTTCCATCTGGGTGAACTGGATCTCCATCCCATCCACCTTCATTATACCAGCAAGCATTATGATAATGACAATATTTTTCACCTCCTCCTCTTGCTGTTGACCACCAGGCCTTACCACCACGCCAATCTGTTGTTCCAGAGTTCCAATGCCCAAAACCAAAATTTGCTCCCGCTGTTAATGCGCTATCAGTTACGATAGCCTCAATCGCATCTTTTGCACCTTCAAATTTTGATACTTTTGCTCCACCGTATCTTGCTCTCCATGCTGTATCTTTATCAGCATCGGTTAATTTATTTACATCAAATTTGTGAATGAATGAATTTCTATCACCCACTAAAACTCTTGAAGAGCTTGTAAAAATATTATTAGCAAAAGTAGAGCTCGATGCTTTTCCAGGCATATTAAACTCGACATTTGCAGCAGAAACTGTTCCTGGGTCTTGATTATCAAAGACAGAACCTGTTCCGTTTTTACCAATAGTTATATCTAAACTTGCTGTAAAATTTGTATGATTAACTGAAATTCTTTGAAGAACATGTGAGTTCTTACTTGTGGTATAGATCTTATTATTTACATCCCGAGAATATTTGATTGAATAAATATCTTTTATATCATCTGTATAAGAGTTTTGTACACTAGGGCTCTGTACTCTATTACGTCCAGTATTTATATAATAATCCCAATTACCATCGGTTGGACAATAAAGATTATTACCATCTTTTGATAACTCAAAACCGAATAGACTCTGACCTCTTGCTAAATAAATATAATCTCCGTTATTACTTATAGTCATAGACATAGCTTTGTTGCCCGCTAATGAGCTACCAAAATATTGTCCGTTATTTATAGAACATCTTTTTTGTGCACCAGTTGTTAAATTTTTGACATATAGTTTACCTTTTTTTCCACCCCCTTCATGAGTTCTACCCCCTACAAAAAGAATTTCTTCATTATCTATCTCTCTTATCTCTAACAGAGCTGGCATGGCAATTTTAGTTTTGTTAAATCCAATTACCTCAACACATACACCTGAGCTGTTAATTGCAACTATCTGTCCTCCACCTTGTGTTGAAAGACCGTAAACTACATCATTTGAGGTTACATCTCCTGCCCAACTTTTATTAACTTTAGAATTTGTACCGCAATCTGGGTCATTATTACTTCCTCTAAAATTTATTGCATTTTTTGCAAATGATACATCTCTAGCGCCATCTGCACTTAAAATTTTTGAAAAACCTCTACCGTTTTCAGCAAAAATGATATTGCCATCACTTAACTCTACCGCCCAGTCAATACCGTAAGTACCCATACCACCCGATACTATATTTCTCATACTAACCGAACTATCTAATAGTATTAAAATATTAGCGGGAACATCTCCCTCTCCTGAACCAGGAGGGATTGGTTTGGTAAATGATTTTGGAATTATTATTAAAAATAATATTAAGTTTAAGATGAGAGTTTTTATCAAAGTTTTAGTTTTCATTCGCTACCGTCTTCCATTAATACTTCAAAATATTGTGGTGAGGTGACAGCTACACCCTCTATAATTTCACCACTATTAGATTTAATTTTATAATAATAAATTTGCTTACCCGCAATGTCCCAAAATTTATATCCGCCCCATTGATTGCTTTCGGTATCTATTTGACCGAAATTTGTTTGAACATATTGATTTAATAAACCTTCTTTGCTCTGATCATTATTAGGACCATTTTGCACCTCTATCTCTACTGCTGCCACTCTATTATTTACCACGTAACCTTTTATAATTACTTCTCCAAAATCAATATCTGCACAAAACGCCTTCTTCTCTGTAACATGAACTGATACTGGCCCACCTATACCCTCTAATCCACTTGATTTAGATCTTGAAGTAGTACCGCCTGGTTGATTTGTTACATACGTGCTTTGATCATCTATGTTACCAAAAATATTCTCAATCGTACTTTTGTCTGAACCTATTTCTATACTTAATAAATCACATGCCCATAAATTTTGAACTCTTAACAAAGAAAAAACCAACAAAAATATAAAAAAAAATTTTTTCATTTAATTCCGTATAATATCATTTTTTTTAACCTGGTAAAACCACTAAGCTTTCAAGTGGTATTATAACCCTATCATCATCATAAATGCCACATGAATAAATTCTATAAGCAGTACCAGAGCTAATTACATCTACAGATCCTTGTGCAACACTTGATCCCGCTTCCTGAAATTCAGCCTTACCTACATTAACCATAAAATATTCATAGGTATAATTATTTAGCAATCGTTCTTCTATATCTTTAAATTTTTCCTCTTTACCACTGGCAGATGCATAAACTTGATCTACAATAGGCTTTACAATTCTATAAAAGCTGCCGCCTGTATGATGCGCAACTACATCTTCTAAGTTTATTATGTTTTTAAAGCTTCTATAACAAACAGATGATGTATCTACCTTAACAGTATTTGAAGGAGGTATATTTTTAGTACTAGTATCAGTTATTGAACTTTCTAAGCCATCATCAATCGCTCTTCTTGGTAACCCTAAAAAAGTATTAACCAAAAACTTTTCAGCTTCCAACAATCCAGTCTCCGCAACATAAAATGCTTGTTGACTTAAATCATCATTATTATTGTCTCTATGATCGCTGGATGAGAGTACAATTAAGGTTCCACCCATTAATGACATTGCTATCAATAAAACTAAAGATAAGATCAATGTAAATCCTTGAATATTTTTGTTTTTATTCTTATTCATCATCCTCCGATATTCCTAGTGTGAACACTTACAACAACATTATCTCTAAGATATTTGTCATCAAGTCCGACCCCGGTGTATCTATCTATATTTAATGTTTTTAAAAATTTTTTTTGTTTAGGCTTGTTTTTAAAAAATTCTTTATTTGATCTAAATGTGAGCGACATATCAACTTGTCTAATTTTATATAAACCTGCTCTATTATCATTATTGGGTAAAGGATAGTCACCATCTTTCCATAAATGATGACCATTTTCATCAAATAATAAAAATTCCATATCAACTAAATGTGATCTTACTTCTTGATTTGTATAACACTCTTCGCAGCTGCTGGTCCAATTGCCCATTGGGGTCGTATCATTTTCTATCCAGCTTTCTTTAGTCTTATAAACGCCGTAATAATCGTTATCAGGATCTCCATCCTCACTTTTGATTGGCAATGCAAAATAAGTAATTTTATATCTTTTATATTGCTGAATTGGATCATTTTTATCAAAATCACCATAGACAATATGTATTAAATCACAGCAAGCATCGGTTGATCGATTTTTTCGAATTATTGGTGGTTCTGTACCTGGTGGTAATGTATCTGCAGCAGAATATCCAAGGATATCTCTTAGAACTATAATTGGGTCATGACTATCTATTATTCCTCTGTCACTTTCTAAACCTGTTACATGTGTTAGGTTGTCTGCGAAAGGAATACCCTCATCATTTTTTCCATAATAATATTTGAAACCTGCTAATCTAATATCTTTCATCATCATTCCAACAATATCTCTACTCGAGCTACTTATCCTTGCTTTATCAGTTACTTGTTTATAACTGCTGTTTACAGCGGTGTAAGATGCAAACATTGCACCCATCATTAAAGCTGTAACAGCCACTCCAACTAACAACTCAATGAGTGTAACTCCAGATATCTTATTCAGTTTTCTATTCATTATTCTTTAAAAATATAGTCTGCTTGAAAATATAGTGATCGTCTTTTATTGCCTCCGTTAGTATTAATCTCAACTCTCCCTATGTAAATTTCATCAAAAACAGTAGATGGACTTCCAGGCATACAGCCATCACCAGTACAAATTTTATAAACCCTTACACTTTTGGTATCCCCGTCTGTATCACCGCTTGGATCTTGTCTACATTTTAAATAACGATCTTCTCCTAAAATAACTTCCCATCTGTTCTTTTTATTTTCTGGGGCACCTTCAGTTGTACTATTTTTATAAATATCGGTCATAGCTGCTTTATCAAAAATTGGACCTCCTAAGCCGCTGCAAGTGTCATATTCAAGTGGACTCTCTTTTATATACTCTGCAAACTTTCTAACATTTTCGGGGCAAGCTGATCCATCTAACGCCACTGTCTGACCATAATCATTAATGGAACACTGCTTAGAGGCAGGATTAGTGTTTGCTGTTTGATCTCGGGATCCAATCATATCCTCTGCCACCATGCTGGTAATATAATTAATTTTTGTTCTCTCAGCAGAGACATCAATTGAATTAACAGAGTAATTTACTAATTGAAATACTGCAAGAAAACCTATCGCAACAATTGCAGTTGATACTAAAGCCTCTACTAAACTTATACCTTTTTGTAATTTTTTTTTAGTAAAATTTGTCATTGTGCTACCCAATCATTAGCCCATTTGTATAAATTAATACTGCCAAATCTACTCCAATTTACACGAAAAAAATTCACTTGAATAGGATCAGCTAGACCCTCCTTTTTACAATAGGTTCCTGGGCTTGTTTCAGTAGAATCTTCAGGTAATTTTTTTTGACAAATATAAAGGTTTTCAAAAAGTTTAAATCCAGCAGAACTAACCTCATAAAACTGGTCACTTACACTGTAGTATGTACCATCTTTCGAAAAGCATATACTACCACCAGCATCTGGTATTCGATTATTTTCATCACTATCATTGTTTGCTATGGCCATTAAAACTTTTGTCTCATCGATTCTAATTTGTTGAACAGATAATTCATCACTAGTTGCACCCTCATCATCCCAATTTATATCCATAGTACATCTTGTAGTAAACTCATGAAAATTTTTTTTTGTTGTACCATCCCATTTATCTCTAACCAAGTCAGTAAATCTAGTTAATTTCAAGCCATTAGTTTCTAAAACTATTTCATTTCCATCTCTATAAATATCGACTTGTACAAAGCTATATTGTCCTCTTTGGACTTGTGAAAAAATACTTCTCATCATGGAAGCAACTTTCGTAGCTTGGGATCTAACGTCTCTTTCCGCTTGCCATTTCAAAAATGGTTTAAAACCAATAGCTGACATTGCACCTATAATAGCGATGACGACAATTAATTCTAAAAGTGAAAATCCTTTAACTTTCTTTACCTGCATTTGCATCAATCTTTCCAGCTGCAACAAGGTTCTCTAAAGATTTAGACATAGTAACCATACCATCTTTAACTGCGGTCTGCATGATACTTGGTATTTGATGTATTTTTGCTTCTCTAATTAAGTTTTGAATAGGAGCAGTACATTTCATTATTTCAAAAGCACCGACACGACCTTGGCCATCTTTTGTTTTTAATAATCTTTGAGTTACCACCATCTTTAAAGATGTTGATAATTGAGCACGAATTTGAGCTTGTTGCTCAGGTGGAAACACGTCAATAATTCTATTTATAGTATTAGGCGCTCCACTTGTATGCAAAGTTCCAAAAACTAAATGACCTGTTTCTGCTGCAGTTAATGCAAGTGAAACTGTTTCTAAATCTCTCATCTCACCAACTAAAATTACATCAGGATCTTCTCTAAGTGCAGCTTTAAGTGCAGTTGCAAAAGTTTGTGTTTGTTTACCAACTTCTCTATGTGAAACTATACTTTTAGCATCAGTGTGAATAAATTCTACTGGATCTTCAACAGTGATAATATTTGCAGTTCTTGTTCTATTAATTTCATTAACAATTGCTGCAAGTGTTGTAGATTTTCCTGAACCCGTTGGCCCCGTTACCAGCACTAAACCTTTGTGCATATCAATAATATCATATAAAGCATCTGGAAGATCAAACTGTCCCATCTCTGGTATTTTGCTTTCAACTCTTCTCAAGACTGCAGCTGGACCATTTAAAGTTTTATAAAAATTTGCTCTAAACCTTAATCCACTAATTGTGACTGAAGAGTCTAGCTCATGAGTATTCTGAAATTTTTTCGTCTCAACCTCATTACAATTTGTTGTCATTAAATCTATTAGATCTTGAGGTTTTACCAATACCTCCTTAACCATAATAATTTCACCAGTTTGTCTATAAGCTAATGGAGAGCCGCTTCGAATATGAAAATCTGAAATTTTTTTATTATTCTTTGCTAATTCTTCTAATTTTTCAAACATAAAAATTTATAAATATAGTTTAATTGATATCATATTTTTTAATAGATATCCTAGTCCATAAAATGCCCAATATGGTCTAAATCCTTATTTTTAGACGTTGTTTTGCATTTTTGATATGGTGAATAATCCAATAATAATTTAAATAAGCTCATGTATTTAGTTAAAAAAATAACACTTATTTTTTTTCTGCTAATTCCTATGTCTATTTCATTTGCAGAAATGGTGACTTTCAACCAAAGGGTAACTGTAAACGAAGTAGGTGAGACCGATAAAGGAGGAACTGGTTCAGATGATGCAGATTGGGGAATAGCAGCTGGTATTGAATTTAATCCTGATGGAACAAAAATGTTTGTCAGTTTTTCACAAAATTTTGACGGTACTGGAGAAATAGATCCTTTAATTATTAATACATACAATTTGTCTATTCCTTATGATATCTCAACATCGACTTATGCAGGTGACGGTCAAAGATGTACATTTGATCGAGATGTTGGACAATTAACTAATCACAGATTATACGACCTAGAAATATCTAATGACGGAATGAAAATGTTAGCGGTTACTAGAAATGCAAAAGCTGATGCAGACGATGACCATGCATATGTACTTAGTTTAACTTCTCCTTACGATATATCATCTTGTCAAAGAAGTTCCACAACTACGGACATAGATAGTGACGCCTTTTTACTTGGAAGTAATGCAGGCAGAACAACTGAACCGGCTAAAAATAGATTAGAAGGTATAGAGATAAATGAAGATGGAAGTAAATTGTTTTTACTTTTTATGGATAATACCGCAAGTGATGGTGTAGGAGGAAGAATATACGAATTTAATCTTTCAACTCCATTTGACTTATCATCATCATCAATATCATTGGTCCTTGATGCGGGAATTATATTAAGTGAAGATACATCTACTGGTGTACATGGCCCAGCCTCAATGAGATTTAGTGCTAATGGAAAAAGATTATTTGTCACTAGTCATGCTCCTGGAGCAACAAAGAGAATTACTCAAATTTCTTTAACTAATGCATATGATACATCATCATTTGTTATTGACGGAAGTTATGATTTAAGCAACGCATCATACAATAACTCGCAGCCAAGAGGTATCGCGTTTAATTCAAGTGGACTAAAAATGTATCTTACAAAAGATAGAAGTGGTAATCCTAATGCTGGATTAGATCAAGTTTTAGAATATGATTTGGTTTGTCCTTTTAATATTATAGCTGGTAGATGTCCTTCAATCACTGAAAATAAAGATAGAGCTGGATTAGCAATAGCTCAGATAGAAATTGCAAAAAGAAATATTGATCAGTCAACAAACTCTGCACTCAACCGTTTAAAGTGGATTAGAAGAAATAAAGATAGAGAAAATTTAACTAATTTAAATATAGACTTTAATTTTAATAATCAAAGATTAGCCTCTTTAACCGAAGTTATTAAAACATCAGCTAACAATAAGAAGACTGCAAGAAATAAAAAAGATCACGATGTGTTTTATTGGAGTGAGGGCAGTATCGCAATAGGCAGAGTTGGCGATACCAGTATTTCTTCAACTAAAAAAATCGATTCAAATAGAATTACGTTAGGAGCTGATAAATTTGTTAGCAATAAAGCATTAAGAGGTTTTGCATTTAGTGTTGGAAGAAATAATGTTGATGTTGGTACCAAGGGTAGCAATCTAGATACTGATACCTACAATATTACATATTATGACACCACACCTATAAAAGACGATACCAAATTTTTAGATAAAATTTTTGGTTTTGGTAAATTAAATTCAGACTTATTGACTGTTCTTGATGGTAAAAAAATAACTGCAGATAGGTCGGGTCATCAATTGTATGGAACCATTAGAATTAAAGATGAAATTGAAAAAAATAATTTTACTTTTATCCCATCTGGAAGATTTGACATTGGTCATACCATGTTAGGAAGTTATGAAGAGACTGGTCAAGGAGCAATTGCTGTTGATAAACAACACATTAGAACAAGAAAAATTAGAGCAGGATTAGCGGCAGTTGAAAATTTATCTAATAATCAATACACTTTTAAAAGACATGGTAAAATAGAGTATGTTGCAGATATCGAGCGTTCATCTGATTTTAAATACAATTATGTTAGCGATGGCGGCACAAAATTTAATGACAAATTATATTCGGGAGCACTACACAACTTAAATGGTGAGATAGGAGTTGATATAATTTTACCAGAAAATTTTAGTATTTTTCTAATATATGAACGTAATCAAGCATTAGGCGTTGGTCATACAGATAACTTACATATTGCTATTGGCTATTTACCAAACAAGAAAACAAATTATTCTATCTTTCTAGATGGCACTGATGACACCAAAACAAATTATGTCATTAGCAAGAATATTAATGATTTTCTTATAGACTTTAAATTAACAAGCCATTTAATGAGACCAGAGGAATACGAGGAAGCTTCCTTTAATTTAAGACGTAAATTCTAGTAAAAAATTAAAGTTTTTAATTATCAACAATTTTAGTTATATTCCAAAGTGATTAAAATTTAACGTCTACTATATTATAATGTCTATACTCAAAAGAATTCTTATTATATTTTTTTTATTGTTCCCAATATCTAACATTTTTGTTCAAAACGCTTATGCTAATTTTATAGGACCCGGTGGCAATCTTGATACCTCCAATTATGCAATACGATCATTTGATGTTTCAGCTCAAACAACTCATGCTAGAGATATTTCATTTAATAATGATGGAACAAAAATGTTTATTATTAATAACGATACAAATAAAGTATTTTCATATACTCTATCAACACCATACAACATATCGACAGCTGTTTTTGTCAATGAATTTTCAGTCGCTAGTCAAGACGGTAATGCAATGAACGTCCAGTTTAATAATGATGGATCAAAAATGTTTATTGGTGGAAGAGCAAATAGAAAAGTATTTGAATATTCTCTCTCTACAAATTTCGATATATCATCAGCATCAGTAACGTATAATGGAAATTTTATTGATGTTTCAACACAAGTAGCCGCTGGTTCATTATTTGGTCTAACATTTAGTCCTGATGGTACAATGATGTTTGTTAACGAGAAAGGCCCAGACATCGAGCACTTGCATCAATATTCATTAAACAAAAGTTTTGATCTTTCGGGTGGAGCTAATTTTATCAGATCTGTTGAATTAGCAACTCAAGACGCTGAAGGGCAAAGCAGGGGTATAGCGTTCAATCAAAATGGTACGAGATTGTTTATGGTAGGTTCACAGAGGAATCAGATTAATCAATATACTTTATCTGAGGGTTTTAATATTTCGACAGCAACTTTAGATGGTGGTGTAAATGCAAAACAATTTGAAGATAGTGGATTCCTTGCTGACCCCCAAGGTATAGACTTTAGTCCCTCTGGGTTAAAAATGTATGTTGCAAATCTTGCTCAGGATGGTGGAGCTGTTCCTTCAATGATTATAGAATATCACTTGCCTTGTCCGTTCAATCTTTTTGCTGGCAAGTGTTCTCCAATAGCAGAAAATAAAGACAGAACAGGAATAGCAATGGCTCAAATAGAAATTGCAAAAAGAACGATTGATCAATCAACCGATACCGCGTTAAATAGATTGAAGTGGATTAGAAGAAATAAAGATAAACAAAATTTAACTAATCTAAATATAGACTTTAATTTTAATAATCAAAGATTAGCCTCTTTAACTGAGGTTGTCCGAACTTCTGCTGTGAAAAAGAAAAAAAAAAATAAAGATGAGAAAAGAGATGTATTTTATTGGAGCGAAGGAAGTGTTGCTATTGGCAGAGTGGGAGATACCCGTATTTCATCTACTAAAGAAATTAATACTAAAAGAATAACAGTTGGAGCGGATAGATTTATAGATGATAAAACTTTAAGAGGTTTAGCGTTTAGTGTTGGAAGAAATAATGTTGATGTTGGCAATATGGGTAGTAACGTAGATGCCGATACTTATAACCTTACGTATTACAGTACATCTCCCATGAAGGATGATGAAAAATTTGTTGATAAAATATTTGGTATTGGCAAAATTCACTCTGATATACTGACGGTATTAGATGGTAATGAATTAACAGCTAATCGAAGAGGTAAACAAATATTTGGATCAATAAAAATTAAAGACGAAATTAAAAAAGATAATTTGATATTCATTCCATCTGGACGATTTGATATAGGTCACACTTTACTTGATGACTATGAGGAAGTTGGTGTTGGTGGAATTATTGTTGAGAAACAACATGTCAGAACTAAAAATCTCAGAGCAGCTCTTGCGATGGTCGAAGATATATCAAATGATAAGTATACAATAAAACGCCATGGAAAAATCGAATACCGAGCTGATATAGATCGATCATCTGATTTTAAATATAAATATAAAGGAGATTCAGGAACTTTAACCGATACATTACACGTGGGAGCTTTACATAACATTACCGGTGAATTAGGTATCGATATCGTATTTCCTGAAAATTATAGTATTTTTATAATTTATGAAAGAGACCAAGCAATTGATTACGGACATACCGATAATTTACATATTGCTCTTGGATATTTACCAAACAAAAATACAAATTTTGCAATCCAATTAGAAGGAATTGATAATACTGAGGCAAATTATATTTTTAGTAAAAACATAAATGATTTCCTAATTGATTTAAAATTAACAAATCATTTAATGAGACCTGACGATTACGAAGAGGCATCATTAAATTTAAGGCGTAAGTTTTAATTAAAAAAAGATATAATAAACCACCCAGGCAATTAAAGAATACTCAAGAAAGGTTTTAAATATTAGGAGATTTTTTTCACTAAACTTTGAAATTAGAAATTTCCTTAAAAAATAAAAACCTATGTGAACCAGTAATACTCCAGAAACTATCCCAATTACTGTAGGCCCGATTGAAAAATTCTTATAACCAAAATAACAAGCGGCAATTAATGTAAGCCAAGAAACTTTTGATATAAATAATTTAAAGATTAACCCAGCTTTTTTATCAAATACAGATTGTGTTTTGATAATTGAATAAGACCAAACTATTCCTGTTAAAAAAGAAATATATTTTATAATCAATTGATAACCTCAATTTCCTCAATAATGCTGACAATTTTTCCACCTTTAAGAACAGCGTTGACTAGTGCGCATTCATAATATGCATAAGAAGTTTCTTCAGCTATTTGTTTAAGCTCTAAACATTTAGATCTACTTTCAGTAAATAAATGTTCTTTCAATTCTGGTGGATCACCTAAATACATCATCAGCCCAATTACCTCACCTTCTTTTTCAATTTCTGCTAGTTCCTCTATTTGTGCTACTCTTTTATCAACACCAATTTCAAAATTTTTGATTGCAACGAAACCTTTGTATACAATAAAGACTACGACTAAATAAAAAACTATCTTTATCTTACTCATTTGACTCTTTAAAAACTAAACAAACTCCATTATTACAATATCTTTTACCAGTTGGCTTTGGTCCATCTTCAAAAATGTGTCCATGATGGGCGTTACAATTCTTACAATGATATTCTGTTCTAGCATAACCTATTAAATGATCTGTTTTTGTTTCAAAAACATCTGGTAGTGATTGGTAAAAAGATGGCCAACCCGATCCACTTTCATACTTTGTTTGAGAGTTAAACAATTTTACTCCACAATTAGCACAGTGATAACTGCCTTTACGTTTCTCATTATTTAATTCACTAGAACCTGGAGGCTCTGTGCCATCTTCAAACATAACTAATTTTTGCACCGAAGAAAGGTTTGGGTTTTTTTTATCCATCTGTTGATATTAATTCAGCACACGATTGATGTAAATAAGAGTGTAACTCAACAAGTTTGTTAAAATCTTTGTTATATCCACCCCCTAAAACACCACACAATGGAATATTTTTTGAAAAAAAATTTTCTATAACTATTTCATCTCTACTTTTGATACCTTTGTCTGAAATTTTTAATTTACCTAAACGATCATTAAAGTGAACATCAACTCCAGCAATATAAAAGACAAAATCAAATTTTTCTTTATTAAGCTGACCCAAACAACTTTTAAGCGAATTTAAGTATTCTAAGTCCTCAATATTATCCTCAAGTTCAACATCAAGATCACTGATAGATTTTTTTGCAGGATAATTAGATTTTGAATGCATGCTAAATGTGAATACGCTTTTATTATTTATAAATATATCCGAATTCCCATTTCCTTGATGAACATCTAGATCTACAATTAATATTTTTTTTGCTAAACTTCTATCTAGTAAGTATTGAGCCGCAACGGCAACATCATTAAAAACACAATATCCAGCACCACTATCAAAAGTAGCATGATGGCTGCCGCCAGCAGTATTACAAGCTAAACGATTACTGATCGCAAGTTTTGCGGCTAAAACCGTTCCACCTGTTGCAACTAGAGATCTTTGAACAACGCTATCAACTAGTGGAAAGCCTATTTTTTTTACACCATTCTCATCTAACGTTTTATTCTTTATATCTTTAATATATTTTTCTGAATGAGCTCTTTTTAAGGTTTCATCAGAACATGGATAAGGTTTATGAAATTTTTTAACTATTTTATTTTTAATCAAATAATTTGCTAGTTCACCAAACTTATTAATTGGAAATTTATGATCATCACCTATCTTAGCAAAATAATCTTCATGATTGACAACCGGAAGATCCATTTTACTCTATTACACGGATTGGTTTACCATTTACACAAGCTTCTAAAGCTTCAATCATTTGTGTGTAAAAAATACTATAATTTTCAGCTGTCACATATCCAATATGTGGTGTGAGCAATGCATTCGGTAAAAATCTTAGCTTATTATTTTCCGGTAATGGTTCTTTTTCATAAACATCTAAACCTGCACCAGCTATTTCATTAGTTGATAAGGCAACGATTAAATCATCCTCATTGACGATTGGTCCCCTTGAGGTATTTATTAAAAAAGCAGTTTTTTTCATTTTATCTAATTCTTTAATCGTAATACAATTTTTATATCTCTCGCCACCTTGTACATGGATAGATAAAAAATCAGAGTTTTTAATTAAATCATCTTTGCTACATGGAAGAACATTTAATTCTTTGCATTTATCTAAATTAAGATTTTCACTCCAAGCCATGACTTCCATACCAAAAGCTTTACCAATTTTTGCAACTTCTGTGCCTACTCTTCCAAGACCAATAAGACCAAGAATTTTACCTTTAAGTTCAACACCTAAAGTTGTTTGCCAGTAACCTTGATACATATTATCAATTTCCTCTTTAAAATTTCTTGCTAAACCCAAAATTAACGACCAAGTAAGCTCAGGTGTTGGATTTATATTCATCTCAGTACCACAAACAATTATTTTCCTCTTTTTTGCAGTTTCTAGATCTATTGATCTATTTCGTAAACCACTGGTAATGACAAATTTTAATTTTGTTAAATTATCAATTAAATTTTTAGTAATCGGTGTTCTTTCTCTCATAATTAATAATGCTTCAAAATCAGATAATTGCTCTATAGCATCAGCTTCATCTGCAAAGGCCTCACTAAAAATTTTAAACTCGTATTTTCCTGATAGCTTTTCAATATCTACAAATTGTTGAGATACATTTTGATAATCATCTAATATTGCAACTTTAAGCATAAACTTTTCTATTAGATAAATAAATCCCAGACAATATAAAAGTAGCTCCTACAAAATGATAAAGTTCAAATTTTTCTTTAAAAATAATAATTGCCATGACAGCGCTGAATAAAGGCATTAATTGAATAAACATGGAAGCTCGATTAGGTCCAATTATTTCAATTCCTTTTTGCCAAAAATAATAAGCAGCTATGGCTGGAAAAATTGCTACATATATAAGTATTAAAAAAAAGTTTTTATCTAAATTTAACTCTAAACCAATTGATTTTTCATAAAAAAATTGAGGAATTAAAAAAAGTATCCCTACTGAGACCATTAACTGTATTAAAGTAAATTGTGAGAACTTGAAATTATTTTTTTTAAGTAAGGTTGAATATAAAGACCAAGTAATTACACAAACTAGCATCCACATATCCCCTTTATTAAAATCTAAAGAGATAATTTTTTGTATATCTCCATTTGAAATAATTGATCCAATGCCAATAATTGATAGTACTAATCCAAACAGTTGAAAAATATTTGTTTCCTCAATTTTCATTAAGGAGGAAAGAACAATCGTTGCAGCAGGAATAGCAGAAAGCATTAAAACAGCATTTATTACTTGCGTATAATTAAGTGCAAAATAGACTACAGAGTTAAATGTACTAATTGTTATCACTCCCATAAAACTAATTACAAACCAATTCTTCTTTATATAAGGTAAATTTTCAAAAATTTCTTTGTAAGTAAAAGGGATTAGGATAAACCAAACAGAAATCCATCTAAAAACATTTAAAGTTAAAGGGGGAATTTCGTAAACGGTTGCAAATTTTCCTACTATAAAATTACCTGACCAACAAAATGTTGCCAGCACTAAAAATAAATAAGCTGAATAGTTTTTATTTGACACAAAATTATGAAAATCTTGTCGAACTATAAGGGCCTAAGTTTAAATTTGTATTTTCTTTAGCTATCATTCCTGAAACTATCTTTCCAGAAATTGGACCTAATGTCCATCCCAAATGATGATGACCAAAACAATAAAATACGTTTTTATGATTTTTTGAAGGACCCATCACTGGTAAGAAGTCAGGCAAAGTTGGTCTAAATCCTAACCATTCATCTTCATGTTCTGGAAGATCATCTAACATATATTTTGCATTAGTAATCAAATTTTTTATTCTTGATTTGGATAGTGGATTATCCAATCCTCCAAATTCAACTGTACCAACAACTCTTAATCCTTGTTCCATAGGCGTAATTCCGAAACCTCTGTTTGAAAAAATTACTGGTCTACTTAACAAATGATCACAATTTTTAAAATGAATGTGATACCCTCTTTCAGTATCTAATGGAATTTTTTCACCTAATTTATCAGTTAATCTTTTTGAAAAAGCACCACAAGCTATTATAATTTTATCAAAGTCAAAGTTTTGATTGTCAGTCTTTATTTTAGGTAGTTCATTATTAAATTCTATTTGTTTGACATCTCGTTTTTCAAATTTTCCACCTTTCTTTAAAAAAAGCTCAAAAAACTTAAGTAGAATCTTTTTTGGGTTTCTTGCATGTCTAGCATATGGATAATAAACACCTCCATGATAAAAAGGTTTTAAATTTGGCTCCAAATCATGAATTTCTTTTTTATTAACAAGTTGTTGTTTTACTCCTAATTCGTCTCTTACTTTAATTTCTAATTCTCTACTTTTTAAATCTTTTTCACTCCAAACATAAAGGATGCCTTTATTTTCTACTAATCCTTCTAAGTCGATTTCATCAAATAATTCATCATAAGCTGGTAAGGCTAAATCTAATATTTGATGCATATTTTTAGCTGTATGCATCATTTTACTTTTAGTTGTATTTAAAATAAATTTTATAAACCAAGGGATCATTTTTGGTACATAGTTCCACTTCAATGCCAAAGGGCCTGTAGAACTTAATAACATTGCTGGCACATCGGTAAGTACGTCTGTTCTATTTAAGGATAAAGATGCATAAGGTGAGAAGTGTCCTGCATTGCCATAAGATGCAACGTGACTACCTGGTTCATCACGATCAAATATTGTTACTTTAAAGCCTTTTTTTTGTAAAAATAAAGCGTTTGAAATTCCTTGTATGCCAGCACCAATAATTCCAACGTTTAAATTTTTATTCATTAAATAATTATATAATTAATTAACAAAATTTTTGCAGTGACAAATTATGCAATCTTTATGAGATATTCTGTCTGTGATTAATGCTTGCACTCAGAACTATAGAAAAGCCAATCATTGTAGCTAATAAAGATGAACCTCCATAGGACATTATTGGTAAAGGAGATCCAACTGTAGGTAGAAGACCTAGAACCATCGATATATTTGTTGCAACATAAAGAAAAATTGCAAAAGAGAAACCAAAACAAAAAAGTCTAGAGAAGAAACTTCTTGAAATCAAACCAGCACGGATGATTCTATAAATAATAATTGAATATAATAATAATAATAAAATAGAACCTACAAATCCAAATTCCTCAGAAAAAAGAGTGAATATAAAATCAGTATGTTTTTCAGGCAAAAAATCTAAATAACTTTGAGTCCCTTTTAAAAAACCCTTACCAGTAAGTCCCCCTGACCCAACAGCTATTTTTGATTGGATAATTTGATATCCTGATCCTAATGGATCCCTCTCGGGATTAATAAAAGTTAATATTCTAAGTTTCTGATACGGTTTTAAAAAAGAAATTATAAATGGTAATGAAGTTATAAATATTAAAAAAGAATAAATAAAATATTTAATTCTTAAACCAGAAAACCATAAAATTATTAAACCTGAAAAAGATATTAAAATTGCTGTGCCTAAATCAGGCTGTGTAATAACTAAGATAGAAGGTATTATAATTATTGTTAAAGAAACTAATATCGATGTAAAAGAATTAGTGCTAGTTGTTCGAATTCTATGAAAGAATTTAGCAAGGCAAAGTATGACAGCTATTTTCATAAGCTCAGAGGGTTGTAAATTTAGAAAATACAGATTTATCCATCTTCTAGATCCCGAAGCTGTTACACCATATAATGCCACCCAAATTAATAAACCTAAAATAAGTACATAAAAAAGGTAACTGGCTGCATGCCAATATTTTATATTGATAAATGAAAGAACAATCATCATTGGGAAGAAAATTGAGAATTTAATAAAATGACTTTTGGTATGAAACAATACTTCTCCTCCATCCGTTGAATACATCGTAAAAATACTTGTTATTCCAAGGATAAGAATACAGAATAATAATAAAAAATCGTAATTTTTAATTTTTTGAAAAAGAGTTAATTCATGTGAAAAATTATTGAACGACATTTTATATATCCAAGTATTTTTTTTCTTTAATTGATTGTCTTAATTTATGTCGATCAATTATTAATTTAAAAAGTTTTTTTGCAATCGGTGCTGCAGTAGTACCACCCGAGCCTCCATGCTCAATTATTATACTAGTGGCATATCTTGGGTTTTTATAAGGTCCAAATGCAACATACAAAGCATGATCTCTTTCCTCATAAGGGATTTCAAAAGTTTTGAGATCTAACTCACGATCTTTCTCGGTTATTCTTTTAACTTGCGCTGTTCCAGTTTTGCCCGCAAACTGATATTTAGGATCATCAATTCGAGATTTATATGAAGTTCCTCTAACTTCATTAGTTGAACTAAACATAGCTTTTTGAATAATTTTAATATTTTTTGAATTTTTGAATAAAGGTTTGTATTTATCTAAATATTGTTGATCATTATTTAATACTATTTTAGGATAAATTTTATATCCACCATTTGCAATTTGTGCTGTCATTAAACATAATTGTATTGGTGTTGTTTGAATAAAACCTTGACCTATTCCAGTAATGATAGTTTCACCAAGTACCCAGCTTTGTCCAAGAGCATTTTTTTTCCATATCGTATTTGGCACCAATCCTTTTTTTTCATTTTCAAATAATTCTCCAAATACTTTTTCTCCTAAACCGAATTTTTTAGCAGTTTCACTTAATCTATCTACACCAAGTCGCCTAGATATCTCGTAGAAATAAGTATCACAAGATTGTTTCATTCCCTCTCTCAAATTAACAAATCCATGCCCCTCTTTTTTCCAACAATGATAAGTTTGACCATATAATTCCAAAGGATGTTTGTGTCCTTTGCAATGAACAGTAAACTCTGGATTAATAACTTCATTTTCTAAAGCTGATAGGGCTACTATAGGTTTAATAGTCGATCCAGGTGAATACCTTCCATTAATTGTTTTGTTTAATAAAGGTTTCATTGGATTATTTCTAATTAATTGCCAATCATCTTGATTAATACCAAACAAAAATAAATTAGGGTCAAAGGATGGTGATGATTGCATGGCAATAATTTCTCCAGAAAAAATATCCATCACACATATTGAGCCTGCTTTATCTTTTAAAAGTTCAGTGCATAATTTTTGAATCTCAGTATCTATTGTAAGATTAAGATCTTGACCCTTTGAACCTTTTTGATAATTCAATTGGCTTATCTTTCTTCCATATGCGTTTACCTCAAATCTTTGGATATCATTTTCTCCTAACAAAACATTTTCAAAAGTTTTTTCTAAACCTGTCTTTCCAACTCTAATGCCCGGTACAAATTTTTCTTTAATATTTTCATTGTCAATTATATCCTTCTCATTTGCTTGACTGACGTAGCCTAGCACATGAGTATAGTTTTCATTAAAAGGATAAATTCTTGAAATTGATAAAACAGTCTTAACACCAATTAATTCATGTAAATAATTATTAACTTTTGAAAACTGTTCCCAAGTTAGATTGTCAGAAACAACAATAGTTTCCCAGGCTTTTATCTTTTTTCTTTTTTTGTGTATTTTTTGAAATTCTCTCTCAGATAAATTAAGTATATTTTTTAATCTTAAAGTAATGTATCTAAAATCTTCTACTTGTTCTGGTATAATATGAAGCTGATAAACTTCGTTATTTCCTGCTATCACATTACCAAAATAATCTCTAAACTCTCCTCTAACTGGATGAAGTTTGGACTCTCTTATTCTATTTTTATCAGAAAGGGTTAGGTATTTATTATTTTGTTTAACTTGGAGAGAAAATAATCTTGATGTAAGTCCAAAGAATACCAAAATTTTTGCAGCTGTAATTATAAACAGTCTTCTATTAATTGTATTTATTTTACGAACATTATCACTTTCATCAAACATCAGATTTCCTAAAAAATTTTTTATAGTAAGCGTTAAAGATAATATAAAATAAAAAGAATATCAAAAATGTAGCTAAGTTATTAGTTAATAAGAATCTGTAGTCAATACTTACATCGAAAAAATAAGATGATATGATGTAATAAATCGAATTGACGCACGAAATAGTTATTAAAAAAAATAACCAATCTTTAGTTATATTAGGTCGTAGGGTAATTTTTCTGAAATAAGCTGTTGCTACACAAATAAGCATATATAAAAAACTGCTCAAACCTAAAGGAGAGCCTGTCACAACATCATTTATAATTCCTGCTAAAAAAATATATCCATAGCCAAATTGCTCGATATTTTTTAATGTCCAAAAGAAAATTAAAATGAAAGCTAAATTAACTGATAAAAATGGGACACCAAAGTAATTTGCATCAAATTCATTTAAGACTGCAATGAATAAAATTATTAAAGGTGCTGATTTAAAGATGTGTTTTAAGAACCCACTTTTTTTCAGATAACTCATTTTATAATCTTCCTTTTTTTAACACACAATTTTTGTATTCAGGTGTACCAACTTTAAATCCTTTTTTTGAGAAAGTTTTTTTTCTACATCTTTCACCATATTCTAAGTTTAATCTTAGAAAGTTTAATTCATCTTTGTCAATATTATGAGACTTAATTATTTTATTTTGTTTTTCTATAATCTGTTGTCTATTGATTATTTCGATTTGATTATTTGAGAGTTGTTCTTTTAAATTCTCATTTTCAGTCTTAATTTTATTGGTAATCTGGTCATTAATTTCCTTCTCTTTTATTAATAAGTCTAATTTCTTTTTTAATGTTGGTAGCTCTATATCTTCATCATTTTCATTTTCTAAAGTTTCTACATCTATTTTTTCTGTCACTTTTGTTTCTACTTTGTCAAAAGCAACAACAGACACATATTGTAATTGTGAAAAATCACTAAAAAATTCAATATTAATGTCTTCATCAATTTTTGAATCAAAATTTGTTATTCGTCCGATTGGAACTCCACTTTTTATTAAACCTCCTGTCCCAGAGGAATATACTAATGAGTCGTTTGTTATTTTATCAAAATGAGTTTTTTTTAAAAAATTTACCTTTGCTTGATCTTTACCAGTTCCAGTAGCTATAGCTAATAAATTACCTGGAGAAATAGTGATAGGGATATTTGAGTTTATATCAGATAATAATAAAACTCTAGATGTTCCAAAATTTACTTCGATTACTTTACCGACTAAATATTGTTGATCTAAAACTGCCATGCCACTTTTAATACCATCTCTTGATCCTTTATTAATTACTATTGATCTCAAAAAAGGACTTTTATTATCAATAATAATTTTAGAGAAAACTATTTCGGTTGAAATTAAATAGTCATCCAGCTGTTGTCTAAATTTTTGATTTTCGAATTTAAGGATATCTAAAGAAATTTTTTGTGATCTATATTCGTTTAACTCTTTCTCCAGCTTTTTTGAATTACTATAAAGCCCAAAATGATTTCTTATTTCAGTGTTGAGATTTTTTACAATTTTCTCAGGAGCTGATATTACAAATGATCCTCGATAAATAATTTCATTAATTCCTGATCTTACAGTTTTTATAATCTTATAATCAAAACTGCTTAAAATTAATATGATTATAGATAAAGATATTAAGGATAATAATGAAAACTTTTGTTTAGTTTGTTTTTTTAAAAAAGCAGATCTGATTGCAATTACAAAATCATCTCTGCTTACATTCATTTTTCCTAGTATTCAGTAAGCATAGTAGAAAAGGTTTGTTCTTGCTCTAGTGCCTTTCCAGTCCCTATTGCAACACACGATAATGGATCGTCTGCTATATGAACAGGTAACCCAGTTTCTTTTGAAAACCTTTTATCAATATTCTTTAATAATGAACCACCACCCGTTAAAGTTAATCCCATATCGACTAAGTCTGCAGATAATTCTGGTGGAGTGCTTTCTAAAGCATCTTTAATTCCATTTACCATATCTCTTAAAATTTCATTTAATGCTTCAGCGGTATCTTCCTCTGTAATATTAACTTCTTTAGGAGTGCCAGATCTTAAATCTCTTCCTTTAACAGCGTAAGTATTATTATTAGATGGAATTGCTGTACCAATTTCTTTTTTAATTTTTTCTGCAGTACTGTCCCCAATCATTAAATTATATTCTTTTCTCATATAGTTCATCAACGCAGCATCCATTGCATCTCCAGCAACTCTCAAAGATTTAGAATAAACAAGCCCTCCAAGAGACATGACAGCTATCTCACTTGTACCTCCCCCGATGTCAACAACCATTGATCCAGTTGCCTCAGAAATTGGAAGACCCGCGCCGATAGCTGCAGCAATTGGTTCCTCAATTAATTGAACACGTCTTGCACCAGCTGCAAGAGCACTATCTTGAATAGCTTTTCTTTCAACAGGTGTAGAACCTGTTGGCACACAAATCAATATTCTTGGGTTAGCAAAACTGCTTCCCTTATGTACTTTCTTAATAAAATGTTTAATCATCTCCTCTGTAACTATAAAGTCTGCAATTACACCGTCTCTTAGAGGTCTAATTGCACTTATATTTCCAGGTGTTCTACCAAGCATAGTTTTAGCCTCGTCCCCTACTGCTAATACATTTTTTTTACCACCGTTTTCTACAATTGCCACAACAGATGGTTCATTTAAAACTACTCCCTGACCTTTAACAACTACAAGTGTATTAGCTGTTCCAAGGTCAATGGCCATATCTTGGCTCCAAATATTTTTTATTTTTTCAAACATTCCCATTTAAACTCCTCCTCTTATTTTTTGTTTTTCTATATCTTTATAAAGAGATTTTTTTTCTCTCTTAATAAGCATTTTATTTAAAGCATTCAAATATGCATTTGCAGATGCAACCAGTGTATCTGTATCTGCAGACTGTCCTACTGTAGTTCTGTCATTTTCTTCAATTTTCACACTTACAGTTGCTTGAGCATCGGTTCCTTCAGTTACAGCATGAACTTGGTAAAGAGATAATTTGACGTCATGTGGGTAAAGATCTTTGATACATTTAAATATCGCATCGACCGGTCCATCACCTGTTTGTGAAGTTTTTTTAATATCGCCAAAAACATCCAAGGTCATTTCTGCTTTTTGTGGCTCTCCTGTTCCAGCAAAAACTTTTAAAGATTTAAGATTAATTGCATTAATCTTGTTATCAATTATTAAACTATCATCAACTAATGCCACTATATCTTCGTCATAAATATGTTTCTTTTTATCAGCTAAAATTTTAAATTTTCCAAATGCAGCTTGAACAACGTCATCTGTAACATCTGAGTAACCTAAATCACTCAATTTGTCTTTGAAAGCATGTCTTCCAGAATGCTTTCCCATGACTAAAGATGTTTTTTTTACACCCACACTTTCTGGAGTCATTATTTCATATGTTTCTCTATTTTTAAGCATTCCATCTTGATGAATTCCAGACTCATGCGCAAAAGCATTTTTTCCAACAATTGCTTTATTAAATTGAACAGGAAAACCTGTTGCATTTGATACTATTTTAGATGCTTTACTTATTAATTCTGTTTTAATACCTGTTTCATAAGGCAACAGATCTTCTCTTGTTTTAATTGCCATTACAATTTCTTCAAGAGCAGCATTTCCCGCACGTTCTCCTATTCCGTTAATAGTACATTCTATTTGTCTTACACCAGCTGAAAGTCCAGATAATGCATTGGCAACTGCAAGTCCTAAATCATTATGACAATGTGCAGAAAGAATTGCTTTATCAATATTAGGCACATTATTTTTTATTGATGTAATAGTTTTTGCAAATTCTTCTGGTATAGAATAGCCAACTGTATCAGGAATATTTATTGTTTTTGCACCACAATTAATTGCAAGTTCAATTGTTTTATACATAAAATCTAAATCTGTTCTTGTTCCATCTTCACAAGACCATTCAACATCATCCGTAAATTTTCTGGCATATGTAACGCTTTCTTTGATTGCATCTAAAACCTGCTCGTTGTTCATATTAAGCTTATGTTTCATATGAACTGGACTAGTAGAGATAAAAGTATGAATTCGAAATTTTTTTGCAAATTTTAAAGACTCATGACAAGCATCAATATCTTTTTTGGTAGCGCGTGCTAATCCA
Source organism: uncultured Pelagibacteraceae bacterium (assembly GCA_902540235.1). Taxonomy (GTDB): domain Bacteria; phylum Pseudomonadota; class Alphaproteobacteria; order Pelagibacterales; family Pelagibacteraceae; genus Pelagibacter. Next base: position 81,693 of record CACBLI010000001.1, on the reverse strand, counting down.
CATGGAATTGAATTTTTTACACTTTTACTAATTGCGCTAACTGCCTCAAAATCACCTGGTGATGATATTGGAAAACCAGCTTCAATAATATCAATTCCCATTTCGTCAAAAACTCTAGAAATTTGAATTTTTTCCTCAACACTCATAGAGGCACCTGGTGACTGTTCACCATCTCTCATTGTTGTGTCAAAAATTATTACTTTGTCTTTATCCGGCATATGTAAATTATTTTTCAAAATGGAATATACAACCTATCGTTTAGATTGCAAAATAAATTACCCAATTTTGCCTATTATGAGACTAGAAATTAACCCTTGTCGCTATCTACTAATTTCTTCTTACTTATCCAGGGCATCATTGCTCTTAGATTAGCACCAACTTTTTCAACTGGGTGTTCAGCTAATTTAGCTCGAGTTGCTAGAAAGTTTTTTTGACCACTTTTGCACTCTTCCATCCATTCCTTGGTAAATTTTCCTGATTGAATGTCATCTAGAACTTCTTTCATTCTTTTTTTTGTTTCTTCTTTATTAATAATCCTTGGTCCTGACTGATATTCACCATATTCTGCAGTATTTGAAATAGAGTAGTTCATGTTAGCTATGCCGCCCTCATAAATTAAATCAACAATTAATTTTACTTCATGAACTGTTTCAAAATAAGCCATTTCTGGTTCATATCCTGCTTCAACTAAAGTTTCGTATCCATTTTTAATTAATTCAACTAAACCCCCACAAAGAACAGTCTGCTCGCCAAATAAATCTGTTTCTACTTCATCCTTAAAAGTTGTTTCAATTATTCCAGATCTACCACCTCCTACAGCCGAAGCATAAGACATAGCAAGGTCTCTTGCCTTTCCTGATCCATTTTGATGTACTGCAAATAAACAAGGAACTCCTCCACCTTTTTCAAATTCACTTCTTACTAAATGTCCTGGTCCTTTAGGTGCAACCATAAATACATCTAAATCTTTTCTAGCACTGATTAAATCATAATGAATATTTAAACCATGGGCAAAAGCTATTGAAGTTCCCTCTTTAACCCTTTGCTCAATATGATTTTTATATATAGATGCTTGTAATTCATCAGGAGTTAAAATCATTACAACATCTGCCCACTCTGCAGCATCTGATAAATTCATCACTTTTAAACCTTTAGACTCAGCTTTTGCGATACTCGAAGAACCTTCTCTTAAAGCTACAACAACTTCTTTAACTCCACTATCTTTTAAATTTAATGCATGAGCATGTCCTTGACTTCCATATCCAAAAATTGCAATCTTTTTATCTTTAATGAGATTTACATCAGTATCTTTTTCATAAAACATTTTCATTTTTTATCTCCTCTTTAATTATTTAAAAACGTCTGCTCCTCTGGTCATTGCAATTGCACCTGTTCTGGAGGTGCTTATTAAGCCAAGAGATTTTAATTTTTTACTCATTTTGTCTATTTCACGTCTTAATGCAGTGATTTGAATAACGACTGACTTGCTCGATTTATCCAATATAACTGGATTGTAGGTTTTACATGCTTTAAGGCATTTTTCTATCTTTTTTTTCTTTCCCACAACCTTTAGTAAAGCCATTTCTTTAAATATTACTTTTTTATCTTCCCTTTTAAAATCCGCTACTTTATGAACAGGAACTAATTTTTTTAATTGCAATTTTATTTGGTCAATTACTTGAGGTGTTCCAGTGGTTACTATTGTTATTCTGGAAATATTTTTTGCTGCATCGATTTCAGCTACTGCTAAAGATTCAATATTATACCCTCTTCCAGAAAATAATCCGACCACTCTTGCTAATACACCAGCTTCATTGTCTACCCACACCACAATAATGTGTGTATCTGGTTTACCTTTTTTTGTTGGTATGCTGTATGCTGATTTTGGATTTGCCATTAAACTAGAGCTTTTCCTTTTCCAGTAATTTTATTTTCTTCCTTATCATTAGGTCCTAAAATCATTTGATTATGTGGTTTACCTGATGGAATCATTGGGAAACAATTTTCATTTGGGTCTACCTGGCAGTCAAAAATTACTGGACCTTTATGGTTAATCATTTCTTTTATTTTTTCATCAAGTTCCTGAGGATTAGAGGCTTTAATACCTTTACAACCATAGGCCTCAGCTAATTTTACAAAATCGGGTAATGCCTCAGAATAACTCTCAGAGTAATTTTTTTCATGAAGTAATTCCTGCCACTGTCTAACCATTCCCATATACTGATTATTCAAGACAAATATCTTAATCGGTAAATTATATTGAACTGCAGTGGACATTTCCTGCATCGTCATTAAAACAGAAGCTTCTCCTGCAATATCTATAACTAGTTTATCTGGGTGTGCAATTTGAACACCTACAGCCGCTGGAAGTCCATAGCCCATAGTCCCAAGGCCCCCTGATGTCATCCATCTATTTGGTTTATTAAACTTATAGTGTTGTGCCGCCCACATTTGATGTTGACCCACTTCTGTAGTTATAAAAGTATCTTGAGATTTTGTGAGTTCATATAATCTTTGTACAGCATGTTGAGGTTTTATAGTTTTATCACTATTGATAAACCCTAAAGAATCTTTCTCACGCCATTTTTGTATTTGTTCCCACCATTTTGATATTTTTTGTTTATTTGAAACTTTAATACCATTTTGTTTTTGATTAATCTTTTTTATAGTCGATTTTAAAACCTCGTTTACATCACCAACTATAGCTAAATCTACTTTAATAATCTTATTAATTGATGATGGATCAATATCAATATGAACTTTTTTTGATTTAGGTGAAAACTCGTCGATCTTACCAGTTATTCTGTCATCAAATCTAGCCCCAATATTAATTAACAAATCACAATCGTGCATTGCATTGTTTGCTTCATAAGTTCCATGCATTCCCAACATTCCAATAAATTGATTGTCATCACCTGGGAACGCTCCCAAACCTTGAAGTGTAGATGTAATAGGAAAACCTACTAGTCTTACAAATTCTCTTAATGCTTCGCTTGCTTTTGGTCCAGAGTTTATAACACCACCTCCAGTATAAATCATTGGCTTTTTTGCTTTTGAAATTAAATTAATTAATTCATTAATTTCATTCTGAGTAAATTTGTTATGAGACTTGCCATTTACTTTTTTTATCTTTTTTGGTTTTGAATAGTTTGTCTTTGCAAATTGAATATCTTTTGGAATATCAACTAACACTGGTCCTGGTCGACCAGTTGTAGCAACCTCAAATGCTTCATGTAAAATTTTTGGTAAATCTTTTATATCTTTTACTAACCAATTATGTTTAGTACAAGGTCTTGTGATGCCAGTTGTATCACATTCTTGAAAGGCATCTGTACCAATTAAATGTGTTGGCACTTGTCCCGAAATACAAATTAAAGGAACCGAGTCCATATAAGCATCTGTTAATGCTGTGACAACATTAGTTGCGCCTGGTCCTGAAGTAACTAAAACTATACCAGGTTTACCTGATGATCTTGCATAACCTTCTGCAGCATGTCCTGCCCCTTGTTCATGTCTAACTAATATATGTTTGATTGATGAATGGTTTTTTAACTCATCATAAATAGGTAAAACTGCTCCACCAGGATAACCAAAAATAAATTCAACATCTTGATCTTCAAGACATTTAAATACAATTTCAGCTCCTGAATATAATTTTGACATTAAACCAATCTAGCTGAAGTTGTGCTAATTGGTCAAGACTAAGTAGGTAATATCTAAATCTTTTTTAGAAAGTCAGTTAACTGCATTGGATTTATTTTGTTCCAATTTTGCATATTCCCGTTTGCCCATGTCCTTTGTCTTTTGGCGTATTGTCTTGTCTTTATTGATATTTTTTCAATAACCTGAGCAATTTTAATTTTTTTTTGAAGATACTCATTTACTTCTCTAATACCTATAGCTTTATAGGCCGTTTTATCATTTCTGACTTTGAGGCTATTAAATTTTTTTACCTCTGAAATTGCCCCTTTTTTTAACATTTCTTGAGCCCTAAAATGTATTCTCTCTATCAATTTGTCTTTAGGAAAATCTATATAAATTTTATAAAAATCCTTTTGTTGATAGTTTGACTTTGTTTTTTCAAACCATAGGTAAATTGATTTTTTAGTATGAGATTTTACTTCAAATGCTCTTATTGATCTTTGAGTATCAGAAGATTTAATTCGTTTTTTGACTAATGGATCAAGCTTAATCAATTTTGAAAAAAATTTTTTACTCCCTAATTTTTTGTGCAAAGACCTTACTTTTTGTCTAAATTTAATTGGAATATTTGGAATACTCACTAAACCATCCGTTAAAGATTTAAAATATAAACCTGTACCTCCTACTAGAATTGGAACTTTTTTTCTTTTTTTTACATCTAAAATTTTTTGGTTGGCTAATTTTAGCCAATCACCAGTAGAAAATTTTTTTTTAACAGTGTGAAATCCAAAAAGATGGTGTTTTATTTTTTTGTATTCATTTTTAGAGGGTCTTGCTGACAAGACTTTAAGTTCTTTATAAACTTGCATGCTATCTGCATTAATAATTTCACCATTAATTTTTTTTGAAAGTTTGATAGCAAAACTAGATTTTCCAGATGCCGTTGGACCATAAATTAAAATAATTTTGGATTTTAAATCCATAAACTAATTCAATTTGACACCAATATATCTTCTTTGATTTTGACTATTATAGATAACTAATAACAAAGTTTTTTCACTTGTTTTTAACACTTGATCTAAAGCTTGATTTAAATCATCTACTGATCTTATTTTCTTTTTTTGAGCTTCTAAAATTATACTATTTATATCAAGCGATTTTGCTAAAGGACTATCAGCTTCGATTTGAGTTATTACTAAACCAGAAGTTTGATTTGGTAAATTTCTATTTTTGATGTCTTCTTTATTAAGTTCTCTTACTATTATTTTTAATTTCTCTATTCTTGTTTCCTTGGGTTTAGCTTTTTTTTCTGCAACTTTAAAGTCTTCTGATGTCTCTAGCCTTCCAAGTGTAATAGTTTTAGTTATCTCTTTTTTATCTCGCCAAATTTTTACTTTTACTTTTTTGCCAACTTCTGTTCTTGCAACTATCATTGGAAGTTCTTTCATTACTTTAATTTTTTCACCGTTGAATTCTAAAATAATATCTCCAGCTTTAACTCCTGCTTTATCTGATGGGCTGTTTTCAGCAACACTAGCAACAAGTGCACCTCGTGGTTCATCTAATTTTTCTACCTGAGCAATTTCTTTTGTAACATCTTGAATTCTTACTCCTAACCATCCTCTTTTTGTCTCACCAAATTCAATTAATTGGTCAATTACAATTTTTGCACTATTAGATGGAATAGAAAAACCTATTCCAATTGAGCCACTCCTTCCAAAAATAGCTGTATTAATTCCAATAACATCTCCATTCATATCAAATAAAGGACCCCCAGAGTTTCCTGAATTTATTGATGCATCGGTTTGTATGTAATCCTCATATCTTGATAGACCTATTGATCTATTTCTAGCAGAAATTATTCCTGAAGTTACCGTTCCACCTAAACCAAAGGGATTGCCAATTGCAATAACCCAATCTCCTATTCTTGCTTTATCAGAATTACCAAACTTTACTGGGATAAACTTTTCATTTGTTTCTAATTGTAAAATAGCAATATCTGATAACGGATCAGAGCCTATTACTTTTGCCTTAAATTCTTTATCTCCATTCACTCTTATAATTATATCCTCTGCATCTTGAATTACGTGATTATTAGTAACCACTATACCTTTTTCATCTATAATAAATCCTGATCCTAGAGCTGAGGATTTTCTTTCTTGAGGTGCACCAAATTCTTTAAACATATCTTCAAACGGTGAACCTGGTGGAAATTGGAAAGGAAATGGATTTGATTGAGTTGTAATTGTCGTTGTAGTAGAAATATTGACAACTGACGGCATTAATTTTTCTGCTAAATCGGCAAATGAACCTGGTATTTCTTTAGAGAAAGATTTTGCCTGGACACTTAAAATTAATAGAGTTGTTACAAAGAATGTTTTTAATTTATTCATATTAGCTTTTGATGAAATAAATAATGATAAACCCAATTAATGCAAAAATTAGTCCAGCACTTCTAAGCTGACTATCATTAATTAATTCCAATTTTTTTAACATACTTTTCATTTTTGCTGGAAATATGGCATATAAAAGACCCTCTATAAATAAGAATAGACCAAAAGCTATGATCAATTCCCTCATCAAAGTTTAATTAGATTGGGGCTGCTTTATATTCCCAAAGAATTTAAAAAACTCACTGTCAGGTGATAAAATCAAAGATGTTTCACCACCAATTAAAGCTTTTTCATATGCTTGCATTGCTCGATAAAATGCAAAGAATTCTGGATCTTGGCCAAAGGCGCTAGCAAATATATTATTTCTCTTACCATCACCTTCACCTTTCATAATTTCTGATTTCTTTTGTGCGTCAGCTAAGATGACAGTTACTTCTTTATCCGCTGTTGAAGTAATCGTTACAGCCATCTCTGCACCTCTTGCTCTAAATTCTTTTGCTTCTCTTTCCCTTTCAGTTTGCATTCTTCTAAAGATTGCATCACTGTTTGCTTGAGGAAGATCAGCTCTTTTTATTCGGACATCGTTAATTTTTATCCCAAAGTTCTCAGCTTCATTATTAACTCCCTCTTGAATTAAAGCCATTTGTTTTGTTCTATCTTCAGATAATAAAGTTTGAAGTTCTTGCTGACCTAAGACATTTCTAATTCTTGAATTGATAATTGTTGCTAATCTTGATCTAGCAACCCGTTCATTACCCACAGAAATATAAAACTTTAAAGGATCAACTATTTGAAATCTTGCAAAAGCATCCACAATTAATCTCTTTTGATCTGAGGCAATTACCTCTTCTGGTGGAGTATCTAAGTTTAAAATTCTCTTATCTAAAAAAACTACATTTTGGATAAATGGAATTTTAAAATTTAAACCTGGTTTTACAATTATTCTTTTTGGATCACCAAACTGTAAAACGATAGCTTGATTTACTTCTTTTACAATAAAAATTGAAAAAAATAATGTAGCTGCAATTGCAACACTTATACCAGCAATAACTTTTCCCATATTCATATATTAATTAGTCACTTTCTTTTTTAATTCAGGCAGTGGTAAATACGGCACTACACCAGAGCCGGCATTCTTTTCTATAATTACTTTATCTATGTCTGCTAAAACTTTTTCCATTGTTTCTAAATACATTCTTTCTTGTGTTACTGATTTTGCATTTTTATATTCATTATAAATCGCTAAAAATCTACTTGCTTCACCCTCTGCTTTTGCAACAACTTCTTTTTTATATGCTTCAGCAGCTTGCAATATTTTTGCAGCTTCACCCCGAGCTCTTGGTATTACATCATTTGCGTATGCCTCAGCTTCGTTTTTAGATCTTTCCATGTCAGCTCTCGCAGCTTGAACATCCCTAAAGGCATCAATTACTTGATCTGGTGGATCGGCTTTTTGGGTTTGAACTTGAGTGATTTGAATACCACTTGTGTATTCATCCAAAATTTTTTGAATTATTTCTTGTGTATCCGTTTCTATTAAAGATCTGCCCTCTGTAAGAATAGGTTGAATATCTGATCGGGCAATAACTTCTCTCATTGCAGTTTCAGCTGCAGCTTTTACAGTACCTTCTGGATCTTGAATTTTAAATAAAAAATTTCCCGCATCTTTAATCACCCAAAAGACAGAAAAATCTATGTTAACTATATTTTCATCTCCTGTTAACATTAAGCTTTCTTGTGGAACATCAGCAACACCTCCTTGAGAAGAAAATCCACTGTCTCTTTCAGATCTAAAACCTATATCTATTCTGTTAACCTTAGTAACTTTTGGGGTTAGCACAGACTCTACTGGAAAAGGTATATGATAATTTAATCCTGGTTGAGTGGTTTTTACAAACTTTCCAAATCTTAAAACCACTCCTTGTTCATCTGGTAGTACTCTGTACAGACCACTTGCTAACCAAACAAAACCTAGAATAATTAAAACTAATACCGCTTGTTTTCCCCCTGATGAACTTCCGCCTGGTAAAAATTTTTTTAATTTTTCCTGAAATTCTCTAATGATTTTATCAATATCTGGTGGAGTTGGACCTCTGCCTGAACCATTTCCACTTCCACCTCCTCCTGGAGGCTTACCCCATGGGCTTCCACCACTTTGTCTAAAATCATCTGGCATAGTGCCAATCTATATAATGTCTTTATATAGAAAAACAAGGTAAGATCATCAAATGCCAAAGGAAAAGCCAGAATTAAGTGACGCAATGAGAAAAAAACTGAGTGGAAGCTCACGTGAAAAGAAGCCAATTAGCGGAACTAAATTTACCATCGCAATTTCAAGTGCTAAAGGGGGTGTTGGAAAATCGACTTTTGCAACCAACCTTGCTTTAGCTTTAAAACAAAATGGCTGTAAAGTCGGATTATTGGACGCTGATATATATGGACCCTCTATTCCTAAAATGTTTGGGATAAATGAGAAACCAAAAAGTGATGGTCAAAAGTTAGAGCCTGTTATCAAATATGATATTCAATGTATGTCCATAGGTTTTTTAACAGATGAAAAAACTCCAATGATATGGAGAGGTCCAATGGTTACAAGTGCAATTAAAACGTTTACTCAACAGGTCAATTGGAAAGATTTAGACTTTATAATTGTAGATATGCCTCCTGGGACTGGTGATACCCAACTAACTTTTTCTCAAGGCATTGAAATGAATGGAGCAATTATAGTATCTACCCCACAAGAAGTGGCACTATTAGATGTTAAGAGAGGAATAAAAATGTTTGATAAACTTGGGGTAAAGATTTTAGGTCTAATAGATAACATGAGTTCTTTCACAGGAGATGATGGAAAAAAATATGCAATTTTTGGAGAAGGCGGAGTTAAAAGAACAGCAGAAGAATTTAATAAAGAGTTTTTGGCTGAAATACCAATTGATCCAAATGTTGGTAAATTCGGAGATCTAGGAAAGCCTATAGTAGAAAGTGATCCAAACAATAAAATATCTCAAATTTATGTTAACTTAGCTAAAAAAATAAAATCAATTTACTTTTAAAAATTAATAATTATTTTAAATTTATATTATTTTATCTTTTAGTTCTAAAGCAGTCATAAGCTCATTCCATTCTCTTTTTGATAGGCCAGATTTTTCAACATCTACTTTTTCACCACTGATAAGTTTTTGAATAATTTTTTTACCTTTTGAGGATACTTCGGTGCCTCCCACTCTATAATCCAAGAATGCATCATAAGTAATTGGTACCCATCTTTTAACAGTTTCTAACATTGCATCGGCATAAGCTCTGATTTCAAATTGTGCGTGATGATCTGCTCTTAATCTTAAAAAATTCATTAAATTTAAAAGATCGGTTTTCCAATACCACTGAGTATAAGTATTAAGTGTTAAATTCATCCTTGCTAGTTCTCTTGCTAAACCAACTTGTTTTTCATCGATTACAGAGCCATCATATCTTTCATTAAGCATAGTTTCATAATTGTCATAAGTTTGTTCTGCATCTTTTTTTAATAAATCTAAAACTTTTTTTGCTTGATCGCCTGAAAGAACGTGTCCTCTTCCCTGTCTATTACTTTGAGATTGTGCAGCTAAATTTTCTACTGCTGGTAAATAAAACTCTTTATCTAAAATAGAATATCTCGCAGAATATTCATTTACGTTTGCTGTCCTATGTCTAATCCATTGACGTGCTATAAAAATCGGAAGTTTGACGTGATACTTTATTTCACACATTTCAAATGGAGTACTATGCCAATGTCTCATCAAGTACTTTATAAGCCCTGCATCAGTTGAAACTTTTTTGGTACCCTTTCCGTATGAAACTCTAGCTGCTTGAACGATAGAAGTATCGTCACCCATATAATCAATTACTCTTATAAAACCATGATCCAAAATCGGAATAGCCTCATAAAGAATATTTTCAAGCTCAGCAACTGTAACTCTTTTGGTTTTATTTTCTTGGGACTGTTGATCTCTAATTTCTTGTTGCTGTTCCTTAGTTAATTTCATGAATAATTTATTGAATCTTTAACAATTACTTTTATATTAATCATGTTGGTTTTCCAACTATGACGATAAACGAATCTCGTAATAACCATTGCGGACGTGGGGGCAGTACCCACCACCTCCACCATTTACAACTTATGGGGGTGAACTAGATTCGACGGGTGACTAAAGGTTATTCTTTCGTTCGGAATTGTTCCTCCGTAAAGGACTATTTTATAATTGCTAACGAAAGTTACGCACTTGCTGCTTAATTAACTTAGTTAATTGAGTAAACGGGGTTTGGGGCACCTGGCAACAGAACGCCCCGTAGAATAAAAAATATGGAAAAAGAATACTATAAAGAAACCAATTATCGAGATTATTTGTACTCAGGTGTAATTGGATTTCTCATGAGGTGGCAACATAGATTATTAAGCCCAAATATATATAATAATTGTGAAAAGGTCCTTGAAATCGGACCAGGTTATGAGCCGCATATAAAGTATAAAAAAATTAATTACAAAGAATATTATTGCTTAGAATTAGATAGTAATTTAAATCATAAAGAATATTACAATAATTATTTTCCAGATGTTATTTTTAAAACATATGATGGTAAAAAATTAGACTTTCCTGAAAATTTTTTTGATAGGATTGTAATATCCCACACCTTAGAGCATATTCCAGATTTTGAAAGTTTCCTAAATGAAATGATGCGAGTGCTAAAAAAAGGTTGTGTCATCTCAATTGCTAGTCCTTGTGACAATGGTTTTTTGTGGAGGTTAGGTAGATTTTTTTTGAAAAAAACTTATCATAAAATAAAAAAGACCCCTGAAATTGAATACGATTATTATATGGCTAAAGAACATATAAATACAATTTTTCAAATAATTTCAATATTAAAAAAAAATTTTAATATTCAAAGTGAAATTTTCCTTCCATTCAGAATAAGAATAATTGATTTGAATTTAATTCATATTTGTCATGTGATAAAAAAATAAATCAATATTAGACTTACAAAGGTTAAAAAATTAAATAAAAAAAAATTTCTAATGACTATAGGTCACATTGAGAAAAAAAATAAATTATCTATGATCAATTTATGAAGATTATTATAGTACTAACATTAGCTATAGTTGTTTTATGGATATTATTTAGACCAATTTCGAAAAAAGAACTTGATAGATATAATGATAAAGACAATTGGTCAAACATGGGTTTTTAGTTAAAACTTTATGTAAAATCTAATTTTTTGGTGCGGCCAGAGAGACTCGAACTCTCATGGACTAGGTCCACACGGCCCTCAACCGTGCCTGTCTACCAATTTCAGCATGACCGCAATATGACCCACATTAAATCAATGACAAGAAGGTTTCAAATTGATAAATTCAATTATGGAATTTAGTCACGAAGTAAAAAAAGCTACTGATCCAATTTATAAGAAAATTTCAAAGGTAATGCCTGAAATTGAATGGTCAATACACGCTCCTTATATCTTTGAAATCAATAAATTAAAAAAAGAAAAAAACGCTGTAATCTTAGCTCATAATTATCAAACACCAGAAATTTATCATGGTATAGCAGATTTTTCTGCAGATTCATTAGCACTTGCAGTGGAAGCCTCTAAAACCTCCGCCGATATAATTGTAATGGCTGGAGTACATTTTATGGCTGAGACAGCCAAACTTATGAATCCAAATAAAAAAGTTTTGTTACCAGATATGGAAGCAGGTTGCTCATTATCCTCTTCAATTACAGGTAAAGACGTGAAATTATTAAAAGAAAAGTATCCAGGAGTTCCTGTTGTCTCATATGTAAATACATCTGCTGAAGTAAAGGCTGAGACTGATGTTTGTTGCACATCAGCAAATGCAGTTAAAATTGTAAAATCTTTAGGTGTAAAAAAAGTTATTTTTTTACCTGATGATTATTTAGCAAAATATGTTGCATCGCAAACCGATGTTGAAATTATTTCATGGAAAGGAATTTGTATGGTTCATGATCAATTCAACGAAAATGAAATTAAAGATATTAGAAAAAATAACCCAGGGATAAAAATAATTGCTCACCCAGAATGTCCTCCAGAAGTGATTAAAGCTAGTGATTTTGCTGGATCAACTTCAGGAATGATTAATTATGTTAAAGATAATCAGCCTCAAAAAGTAATGATGGTAACTGAATGTTCTATGAGTGATAACATTCAAGTTGAAAATCCTAAAGTTGAATTCATTAGACCGTGCAATATGTGTCCTCATATGAAGAAAATCACTTTGCCAAAAATTTTAGACTGCTTAAATAATGAAACTGGGGAAATTATTATGGATCAAGAAACAATTGATAAAGCTAGATTATCAGTAGAAAAAATGGTTGCTATCGGTAGATAACACTTCGTGTCAAAAATTAAATTAAGCGATACTTTTATCAAGGACAGAGTAAAACTTGCTCTTGCAGAAGATTTGTATCCTCATGGAGATATAACCTCTAACCTATTAAAAAATAATAAAATTATTGAAGCAAAAATAGTTTCAAATCAAAAAGCAGTTGTTGCAGGTTTACTATTTGCTAAACAGTCGTTTAAACAAGTTGACAAAAAAATAGATTTTATATTAAAAAAAAAAGATGGGTCCAGAGTCAAAGAAAAATCTGTAATAGCAATAGTAAAAGGTAAGGCTAGTTCTATAATAATTGCAGAAAGAGTTGCACTAAATTTTTTATCTCATATTTCTGGAATAGCCACAAAAACAAACAAATTTGTAAAACTAGTGGGAAAAAAGTGCAAAATTTGCTGTACCAGGAAAACTTTGCCAAATTATAGGGTTATCCAAAAATATGCAGTCAAATTAGGAGGTGGAACAAATCATAGATTTAACTTAAGTGATGAATTTCTGATAAAAGATAATCATATTGCTAGTGCTGGTTTAAGAGAATTAGTTTTATTAGCTATAAAAAATAAAAGAGGAAAAAAAATCACAGTTGAAGTCGATAGTTTAAAACAATTAAAAAAAATTATTGGACTAAAATTTAATACCATTTTATTTGATAATATGAGTATCAAAAATCTTAGAGCAGGTGTAAAGCTTGTTAAAAATTATTATGAGACAGAGGCTTCAGGAAATATTAATCTTAAAACAGTAAAATCCGTTGCTACAACTGGGGTAAATAGAATTTCAATTGGAAGCATTACTCATAGTGCCCCTGCTATAGATTTCAAGCTAGAAATCTAGATTATAAAATTATTAATTTTTATTTCTCAAAAGCTCAGCCTGTGCTGCTGCTAATCTAGCTATAGGAACTCTGTAAGGTGAACAGGAAACATAATTTAGACCAGCTTTTGAACAAAATTTAATACTCATTGGATCACCACCATGTTCACCACATATACCCAATTTAATTTTTTTATTTTGTTTTTTTCCTTTAGAAACAGCTATTTCGACTAAGTTTTTCACTCCATCATCAATGGATACAAATGGATCAATAGCAAAAATCTTATTATCTATATAATCATTTAGAAATTTACCGCTATCGTCTCTACTTATTCCAAAAGTTGTTTGTGTTAAATCATTGGTGCCGAAACTAAAAAATTCAGCATGTTTTGCAATATCATCAGCTTTAATTGCTGCTCTTGGTAACTCAATCATTGTACCCACTAGAAATTCAATTTTCGTTTTATTTTCTTTTTGAACTTGTTTCGCAGTATTGATCACTAAATCTTTCATTATTTTAATCTCAGCTTCAGTTGAAACTAAAGGAATCATAATCTCAGGAAAAGCAAATTTTTTTTTACTTTTTTTTAGGTCTGCAAGAGCCTCAAATATCGCTCTACATTGCATTTCATAAATTTCAGGAAATGAAATACCAAGTCTACAACCTCTATGTCCTAACATTGGATTTTGTTCATGCAGTTCTTCTATCCTAGTTTCAATATCTTTTTTATCTGATCCAATAACATTAGCTACTTCAGAAATTTCTTTATCAGATTTAGGTAAGAATTCGTGTAATGGTGGATCTAATAATCTTACAGTGACTGGAAGTCCATGCATAATCTTAAATATCTCCATAAAATCTTTTTTTTGATGTGGTAGAATCTTTTTTAGTGCATTAGATCTATCGTCCAACGTTTTTGATAATATCATTTCTCGAACAGATAAAATTCTTTCCTCATCAAAAAACATATGCTCAGTCCTACAAAGTCCAATGCCCTCAGCACCAAAATCTCTGGCTGTTTTAGTGTCTAGCGGAGTTTCAGAGTTGGTACGCACTTTAAGTTTTCTTATTTTATCAGCCCAGCTCATTAATTTTGAAAACTCTCCTGAAATTTCAGGTTTTATAGTTGGAACTGTGCCTAAAATTATTCTCCCTGTAGAACCGTCAATAGTAATTATTTCACCTTCTTTGATTTCAGCCGAAGATGTTTTAAAAAATTTTTTATCATAATTAATTTCTATTTCGCTAGAACCAGAAACACAAGGTCTACCCATTCCTCTTGCTACAACTGCAGCATGGCTAGTCATACCACCTCTTGAGGTTAAAATTCCCTTTGCTGCATGCATGCCTTGAATATCTTCTGGAGAAGTTTCAACTCTAACTAAAATCGTATCTTGCATCATATCATTTAATCTTTCAGCCTCCTCAGAAGTGAAAACTACTTTTCCACTTACTGCACCAGGAGACGCTGGGAGACCATTTGCTATAACCTTGATTGAACTTTTCTCATCTAAAGTGGGATGCAAAAGAGTATCTAAAGAGTTTGGATCAACTCTTAAAACAGCATCATTTTTAGTAATTAACTTTTCTTTAACCATATCAACAGCAATTTTTACTGCAGATTTTGATGTTCTTTTTCCAGACCGAGTTTGTAATATCCAAAGTTTGCCACTTTCAACAGTGAATTCTACGTCTTGCATATCCTTATAATGTTTCTCGAGTTTTTTTAAAATTTTATTTAATTCGTAATATACTTTTGGCATCGACTCTTCCATAGATGCATCATTTACTTTTGCCTCTTTTCTTGCCTTCTTTGTAATATACTGTGGAGTTCTGGTTCCAGCTACGACGTCTTCTCCCTGAGCATTAATCAAATATTCTCCATAAATATCATTTGATCCATCTGAAGGGTTTCTAGTGAAGACAACTCCTGTTGCGCAATCATTGCCCATATTTCCAAAAACCATAGATTGAACATTAACAGCGGTTCCCCATTCAGAGGGAATTTGATTCAGCTTTCTATAAACTTTCGCTCTTTTGCTTTCCCATGATAAAAAAACAGCACTTATTGCCCCTAATAATTGATGATAAACATCTTGTGGAAAATCTTTACTAGTCTTTTGTTTAACTACATGCTTAAAATCTTTTATCAAACCATCCCAGTCATCTTCATCAAGATCTGTATCTAGCAATACACCCTTGGTTAGCTTGTAATTTTCTATTAATTCCTCAAAGTTGTAACTTTCAACACCCATAACCACATTTCCATACATCTGAATGAATCTTCTATAACTATCTTTAGCAAATCTTCCGTTGGATGTTCTGTCAGCCAAAGCAACAACTGTTTTGTCATTTAGTCCTAGGTTCAGAATTGTATCCATCATGCCTGGCATTGAAACTCTTGCTCCAGATCGAACTGATAAAAGAAGAGGATTTTTTAAATCTCCAAATTTTTTTGATACATCTTTTTCTATTATTTTAATTTCTTTTTTTATTTGGCTAATCAATTTGGAATTCAATTTTTTTTTATCATTATAAAAAATTTCACAAACTTTTGTTGAGATAGTAAAACCAGGAGGTACTGGTAAACCTAGTCTTCCCATTTCAGATAAATTTGCCCCTTTACCACCTAAAAAATTTTTTGAATTTTTTATTTTTTTTGAATGTTTAGACTTAAAATTAAGAATTAACCTATTCATTATGAGCTTTTAAAAATTGAAAATTTATATAATTTTGATACGTTTTACATAACATATTAATAAGTTCCAAACGGTTTTTTCTTAGAGTTTCATTGTCCTCATTAACTTTTACATTATCAAAGAATTCAAAAACTTCTTTTTTAGTTTCAGCTAAAATTGATAATGATTTTTCATAATTTTCGTCGCTGTTTACAGTTGAATAATATTTTTTAATGTCATTAATTTTTTTATATAAGTTTTTTTCAAAATCACTTTTAAAAATGCCAGGATCAGTTGTATCATTTATTTCAATCTCATTATTTTTCATCTCAAGATCTAAAATATTTGAGGCTCTTTTATAACTTGAATTGATGTCTATACCAATTTGACTGTTAATTACCTTATTTAGACATTTTGCTTTTTCAAAAGAGGAAAATAACTTATTTACTGAAAATGATGACAAAGTTGCCTCAATTATATCGTAACGTATTTCTTTCTCCTTAAGATAATATCTAAATCTATCTTTTAAAAAATTATGTAATTCTTTTTGTAAATCTTTATTTTCAAGACTGTATCCTTGATCATCGTAAAGACGTGCGGAATAATTCAAAAGATCATTTATTTTCAAATTCTTTCTATTTTCTACAGTGGTTCTTATTATACCTAGAGCAATTCTCCTTAATGCTAATGGATCTTTTGAACTTGTTGGTTTTTCGTTAATACCAAAAAAACCAACTAAAGTATCAACCTTATCTGTAATTGATAACGCGACACTGAATGGTTTTTTTGGAACAATTGAATTGAGTCCAATTGGTAAATATTGCTGGGAAATAGCAAGAGAAATATCTTTATCAAATCCTTGATATTCAGAAAAATACCCTCCCATAAGTCCTTGAAGTTCAGGAAATTCACCAACGAGATCAGAAGTAAGATCAGTCTTACAAATTGATGATAATAATTCTACTTTCTCTTTACTAATTAACAATTCATCTGAAATCATTCCACCAATTTTTCTCATTCGTTGAACTTTATCAAAATAAGATCCAAGACCTTTAAAAAAATTCATTGATTTTAATTCTGACACTTTTTTTACTAAATTTTGAGTTTTATCTTTATTCCAAAAAAATTCTGCATCACTCAATCTTGCATCAACCACTCTTTCGTTACCTATTTTAATTAGTCCCTTTTTATCTTTTTTATTTGTTACAATTAAAAATTCATTCGTAATTTCATTTTTGTAGTTGAATGTTGGAAAATATTTCTGGTGAGACTCCATTGTCAAGGTCAAAATCTCTTTAGGAACTGATAAAAATTTTTTATCAAATTTACATAATAAAACATTTGGGCTATCTACTAAATTTACAACCTCATCCATTAAATTAGGATTTTCATTAATTTTTAATCCTTTTTTTCCTAGTATATTTAAAAATAATTTATTGATTATTTTTAATCTTTTATTTTGATTAATAATAACTCCATTATTTTCAAAAAATTTTTCATATTTCTTAAAATTTTCAAAAGATTTTTTTTTATCCTCAAAATCTTTATCTAAAAAGGTCAAGTTAGAAGAAGTTAAATGATGAAATTTAAAACTTACAATTTTTTTATCAAATATTGATAAGATTGATTTCAATGGTCTTCCCCAACTCAAATCAAATTCACCCCATTTCATTGATTTTTTCCATTGATAGTTATTCAAAATTTTTGGAATGAATTCAGTAAGTAAATCATGTGTATTTAATGAGGTTGCCGCAGTTTTGTAAAAATAAAATTCATCCTTATCAGTTTTTTTTTTAAATAAATCCTTTTTATCAATTTTGTTTGATTTCAAAAAACCTTCCAATGCTTGCTCAGGGGCGCTAGTTTTAGGGCCTCTAATATCTTTAGATTTAATTTTAATTTTTTTATCTAGGCCTTCAAAAACTAAAACTAACCTATTTGGATTTGAAAAAGAAAAGTTTTTTTTTGATTTTATTGATTTTTCCTCAAATAAATTTTTAAAGTCTTCAAAAATTTTTTCTCTTAAATTTTTTTGAAGTCCAGCAGGAATTTCTTCACTAAATAATTCTAAAAAAAATTCTGACATTCTATGTTTGCGACTGTACCCAAATTATAGCAGCTTGTTTTGTGATTTCTCTTATTCGACTGATATACTCTGCTCTTTGAGCAACACTAATTGCTCCACGAGCATCTAATACATTAAATATATGACTTGCTTTCAAACATTGATCGTATGCAGGTAAAGATATATTTTTTTCAACTAATGATTTTGCCTCACTCTCGTGCATATCGAATATTTTGAATAAATTTTCTATATTTGCATGCTCGAAATTATAAGCTGAGAATTCTTTTTCTGATTGATAAAAAACTTTCCTGTAATCAATACCTTCATTATTCCAAACTAAATCATAAACGTTTTTTTTCTGCTGGGTAAACATACAAATTCTTTCAAGGCCGTAAGTTATCTCTACTGAAACAGGTTTACATTCGAAACCTGCCATTTGTTGAAAATACGTAAATTGAGATATTTCCATTCCATCACACCATACTTCCCATCCAAGACCTGCAGCTCCTAGAGTTGGGCTTTCCCAATCATCCTCAATAAATCTAATATCATGGTCTTTATGATTGATTCCTATTACCGACAAACTATTTAAATAAAGTTTTTTTATACTTAGTGGAGAGGGTTTTATTATAACTTGAAATTGATAATAATGCTGAAGTCTATTTGGATTATCTCCATATCTTCCGTCTGTAGGTCTTCGTGAAGGCTGAACATAAGCTGCTCTCCATGGCTTGGGCCCAAGTGATCTTAAAGTAGTGGCTGGGTGAAATGTTCCAGCTCCAACTTCCATATCATAAGGCTGTAAAATTACACATCCATTTTTACTCCAAAACTTTTGAAGATTAATAATTGTATCTTGGAAAGTTTGAAATTTTGGTTTTTTTTTATTTTTTTTAGAGGCCATATTTTTGCCAAATAGATTTTTCCTCTAATATATTTGCTAATTGATCGACACGGTCATTTGAAGATGATAATTTTTTACTGAGCCAACTTTTTGATTTTTCAAATTTTTTAACAATAATATCCTCTCCAAATTTTTCTCTTAATACCTTATTTGCATTTCCTATCTCATCTATCAAACCAAGATCTTTGGCTTTTCTACCTGACCAAAATTCACCTGAAAATAATTCTACCTCAGATTTTTTAAGTTTTGATGACCTACTTTTTTCAACCACCTCTATGAAATCTTTATGTAAATCCAATTGAATATTTTTTAGTCTTTCAATGTCTTCCTTTTTTTCATCTAAAAATGGGTCCAATGTACTTTTATTTTTTCCAGCAGTATGCACTCTTCTTTCGACACCTATCTTTTTTATTAATTCTGTAAAACCAAAAGAGGAGTAGATAACTCCTATCGAGCCTATTATTGAACTTGAGTTTGCATAAATTTCATCGCCTGCACATGCTATTAGATATCCGCCTGAAGCTGCTACATCTTCAGCAAAAACTATTACTTTTTTTTTATTTTTTTTTGCTTGTTCTCTAATTAAACTATAAATTAAATGTGATTGGACAGGAGAACCTCCAGGAGAGTTTATTGTAATAGCTACGCATGGAGCTTTTTTAACTGAAAAAGCTTTTAAAATAATCTCTTCTTGACCAGAAAAATCTATGCCTTGTTTAAACTTTCCAACATTTCCAATTACGCCACTTAGCTTTATGTGTGGAATAATTTTTTTCTTTTTTAAAAAAGAGAGCATTTTTAATATTTATAGAATTTTTTTAACAATATAAAGACACCTTATAATTGAAGATTTAGGTGCGTCAATTGATAAGTATCAAAAGCAACCTATTATACTAATTTGCTCGATAAATGGGAAGTGTAATACGATTAAAAAATAAAATTAATAATTCATACTTTCAACTTAAAGATTCAGTTGAAGATAGATTATTTTTAGTTGAAGAAAAAATAAAGTCAAAATTAGAGAGTAAAGTAGACTTAGTTCAAAAAATGACAAACTATCACCTTGATACAGGTGGAAAAAGATTAAGGGCATTACTAACTCTAGGATCTGCAAAATTATGTGGTTATAAAAAAGGAACCAGAGATATAAATCTAGCAGCTTGTGTTGAGCTAATACACGGCGCAACGTTAATGCATGATGATGTAATAGATGATAGTTCCGTCAGAAGAGGTAAAAAAACATTAAATAAAATTTGGGATAATCATTCTTCAGTTTTAGCAGGTGATTACTTGCTTAGTAGATGTTTTGAAATGATGGTTGAAGACGGAAATATGGAAGTTTTAAAATTATTGTCATCAACATCCTCAAAAATTGCTCAGGGAGAAATTCTGCAACTTCAGCATCAGGGTGAAGTTGATATGTTAGAAGAAACTTATTTAAAGATTATATCAGCAAAAACAGCGGAGTTATTTGCAGCTTCTACAAAGGTAGGTGCTATTTTATCTAATATGAAAACAAAAGAAAAAGAGGCTTTAGAATTTTATGGTAGAAATTTAGGACTAACATTTCAAATAGCCGATGATACTTTAGACTATAATTCTGAATTAAAACTCTTTGGAAAAAAAATTGGACAAGATTTTTACGAGGGCAAAATAACTCTTCCTATAATTTTATTATTTCAAAAAGCTAATCATAAAGAGAGAGAGGAACTTAGAAATATTTTTTCTAAAAAATCAAGAGATGAGATCGATCTAGATTTTGCTTTATCATTAATAAAAAATTATAAGATAATTGACGCCTGCTATCTTAAAGCTCAACATTATATTAACTTGGCTTCTAATTCTTTATCAATATTCAAAGATACAGAGGAAAAAAATATTCTGCAAAATTTAACATCTTTTAGCTTATCTAGAAACTTTTAGGGACTTAAAAGTTTCTTTTCCCAATTATTGTTTTTATTTAAAAAATATTTCAATCTCTCGTGAATTCTGTTTTCCCCATCTAACCAAAATTCAATAGTTGATGGTGTTAAATTCCAACCAGACCAATAGTCAGGTCGAGGAACATTGTCTTTATCGTTGTATTTTTTTTTAAAATCTTGCAAATTTTTTAAAAGTTCGCCTCTACTTTTTAAAACGCTGCTTTGTTTGGATGCCCAAGCTCCTATTCTACTTTCGTAGCCTCGAGAGTTATAATAATCATCAGCAGTTTTATTATCCACCAATTTTAATGTTCCAACAATTCTTACTTGCCTTAACAAACTTTTCCAGTGAAAACACATTGTAGCGATTGGATTATCTTTTAATTCTTTTCCTTTTTGACTGTTTAAATTTGTATAAAAAATGAATCCATTTTTATCAAAACCTTTAAGTAAAACCATTCTCACTGATGGAACAGCATCTCTACTAGCGGTGCCTAAAGCCAAAGCATTTGGGTCGTTAATTTCTTTCTTTTTAGCCTCCTCAAACCATTTTTCAAATAATTCAAAAGGATTATTAAGATCTAAAAAGCTTTTATTAAGGCCTAAAGAGTTTTTTTCATTCATAATTTTAACAAAATAATTTATACAATATAAATAATGTCTTTTAATACTTTTGGAAAGTTTTTTCGTTTTACAACATGGGGAGAGTCTCATGGGCCAGCTATTGGCTGTATTATTGACGGTTGTCCACCTATGGTAGATCTAAAAGAACAAGATATTCAAACAGAATTGGATAAAAGAAGACCTGGTCAATCTAAGTTTACAACTCAAAGAAAAGAGAGTGACAAAGTAAAAATTTTATCAGGTGTATTTGAAGGAAAAACCACAGGAACACCAATATCTCTAATAATTTATAACGAGGACGTGAGATCAAAAGATTATAAAAATATTAAAGATAAATTTAGACCTGGCCATGCTGATTTTACTTACTTTAAAAAATATGGCATTAGAGATCATAGAGGAGGCGGTAGATCCTCTGCTAGAGAAACGGCTGCAAGAGTTGCTGCAGGTGCAGTAGCTAAAAAAGTTTTAAAAATAAAATTAGGAAAAAAATTTAAAGTTTCTGGGGCAGTAACACAACTTGGTATTCTTGGTTGTGATACAGGAAAATGGAATGATAAGATAATATATAACAATCCATTTTTTTGCCCAGATAAATCAATGTTGAAAATTTGGGAAAAATATCTTCTAAGTATTAGGAAAGCAGGATCTTCATGTGGTGCAATAATTGAAGTCAGAGCAGATGGTGTACCTGTGGGTTTAGGTGCGCCTATTTACTCTAAACTAGATTCTGATATTGCATCTGCCATGATGAGTATAAATGCAGTTAAAGGAGTAAACATAGGCTCAGGTATGAATTCTGCTCAACTATCTGGTGAAGAAAATTCTGATGAAATTTCACAAAATAAAAAAAGAATGAAATTTGCATCAAATAATGCTGGTGGTATTCTTGGTGGTATTTCCTCAGGGCAACAAATAATTGTTTCATTTGCAGTGAAACCAACCTCCTCAATACTAAAGAGTAGAAAAACAATTAATAAATTTGGAAAAAATACTACTATATCAGTATCTGGTAGACATGATCCATGTGTAGGTATAAGAGCTGTTCCAGTTGGTGAGGCTATGTTATCTTGTGTTTTGCTTGACCACTATTTAATGAACAAAGCTCAATGCAGTTAAATATATTATTTTTGTTTTTGTAAGATTATATTTGAATTTAA
Source organism: uncultured Pelagibacteraceae bacterium (assembly GCA_902540235.1). Classification (GTDB taxonomy): domain Bacteria; phylum Pseudomonadota; class Alphaproteobacteria; order Pelagibacterales; family Pelagibacteraceae; genus Pelagibacter. Next base: position 59,106 of record CACBLI010000001.1, on the reverse strand, counting down.
CAAATCTAAAACTTTTTCCTCGATAGAAATAGCATCTAAATTGGCAAACTTATACATGTTATTCGGTGTGTCCTGATCAATGAAAATATCAGGTAAAGTCATTGATCTAAATTTTAGACTTGAGTCCATTAAGCCTTTTTTAGTCAAGAAATCAACCACATGTGAACCAAATCCTCCTATTGATCCTTCCTCAATTGTCATGATCGCTTCATGAGTAGTCGCTATTTGCCAAATAAGATTTTCATCAAGAGGTTTAGCAAACCTTGCATCTACAATTGTAATATTAACTCCCTTTTTTTTTAAATTTTCTGAAGCTTTCAAAGTTTCACTTAATCTCGCACCAAAGTTTAATATAGCCATTTTTTTTCCTTCTTGAATTATATTAGATTTACCAATTTCTAGCTTTTCATTAATTGAAGGTAAAATTGAACCTACTCCAGTTCCTCTTGGATATCTAAAAGCACTAGGTTTATCATTTATTTCCATTGAGGTGTTAATCATTTTAACTAGTTCAGATTCATCACTTGGAGCCATCACAATAAAGTTAGGCAAGGTTGATAAATATGTTACATCAAAACTTCCCGCATGTGTAGATCCGTCAGCACCAACTAGTCCAGCTCTATCTATTGCAAATCTAACAGGCAAACTTTGGATTGCTACATCGTGAACTACCTGATCATAAGCTCTTTGAAGAAATGTTGAATATATAGCAGCATAGGGTTTGTAATTTTCAGTTGCTAAACCTGCTGCAAATGTAACTGCATGTTGTTCAGCAATTCCTACATCAAAAGTTCTTTCTGGAAATTCTTTTCGAAAATCATCTAAACCAGTGCCATCAGGCATAGCTGCTGTGATAGCAATTATTTTGCTGTCTTTTTTAGCGTGCTTAATAAGGGTATCTGAAAAAACTTTGTTATAAGAGGGAATTTTGCTGTTACTCTTAACTTGTTTTCCTGTTTTTACATCAAACTTGGATACTCCGTGGTAATGATCTTTTGCCTCTTCTGCAAATGAATATCCTTTACCTTTTTTTGTTTTGATATGGATTAATATTGGTCCCTGATGTTTAGTATCTCTGGCATTCTTTAAAATTGGTATTAAAGAATTTAGATCATGACCATCAATTGGGCCTATATAATAAAAGCCTAACGAGCTAAATAAAGTTCCACCAGTCACTGCCGATCTTATTAAGTCTTCTGCTTTTCCTGCTTTCGCACTAAATCTTTTTGAAAATGCTGACATGATTAATTTAAAAGTTTCCCTTAAACTGAAGTAGATTTTACCAGAAAAAATTTTTGCTAAATAAGTGCTCATTGCACCAACAGGTCTTGCAATTGACATATCATTATCATTAAGGATGACAATCATTTTAGTTTTAGAGGCACCTGCATTATTCATTGCTTCATAGGCCATCCCTGCGCTCATAGCACCATCACCTATTACTGCAATCACGTTATCTGATTTGTTAGATAATTTATTAGCTACCGCTATACCTAAAGCAGAAGAAATTGATGTTGAACTATGTGCTGCGCCAAACGGATCATATTCACTTTCAGATCTTTTAGTAAACCCAGAAAGACCTTTGCCTTGTCTAATAGTTCTTATTCTGTCTTTTCTTCCAGTTAAAATCTTGTGCGGATAAGATTGGTGACCGACATCCCATATTAATTTATCATTAGGTGTGTTAAAAATATAATGTAGAGCTACACTTAATTCTACAACTCCTAGACTTGCTCCTAGATGACCGCCAGTAACTGATACCGCTTCAATCATTTCCTTTCTTAACTCATCTGCTACTTTTTGTAATTTTGCTTCAGGAATCTTTTTTAAATCTGAAGGAAAATTAATGTCATCTAAGAATTCGTATTTTTTTTTCATTTATTTCTATTCAAAATATAATTTAGAGTTTCTGATAAATTTTTTTTGTCTGAACCATATTTTTTCAACTTTTTATTAATTTTTAAAATCAGGTTATTAGCGTATTTAATAGTATTTTCATATCCTAGTAAACTAATAAGAGTGGCCTTACCTTTTTTTTTATCTTTTCCTGTTTTTTTTCCAGCTATCGATAAATTCCCTTTGTGATCTATTAGATCATCGGCAACTTGAAATAGCAAACCTATATCATAACCTATTTGCTCAAAGTTTCTAACTTCTTTTTTACTTTTGCCTTTTAAAATTAAAGGAGCAGCGCAAGCAAAACTAAAAAGTTTGCCTGTTTTTTTTATTTCCATTTCGATAACTTTGTTTCTGGAAACTTTTTTGTGTTCATAATTAAGATCTAAAAATTGACCACCCGCAATTCCGAGATGGCCAGAACTTTTAGAGATTTTACTTATCAAATCCACTTTGGTTTTTTTTGGAATATTAAAACTTTCATGACTTAAAATTTCAAAAGCTAATGTTAAAAGAGAATTACCAGCAAGAACAGCTGTTGACTCCCCAAATTTTTTATGCGTGGAGGGTTTGCCTCTTCTAATGGAGTCATTATCCATACAAGGTAAATCATCATGTATAAGAGAATATGCATGAATACATTCAATTGCAGAACCTACAACAATTAATGTTTTATAATTCAATTTAAATAATCTGCCAATATCAATCAAAATTTTTGATCTAATCTTTTTTCCACCAGAAAATAAACCATATTTCATCGGGGTGATTAATTCTGATTTATTTTGATTTTTTATAAAATTTTTTAAAAATAAATTTGTATCACGTGCGATTTTATTTAGCTTTTTTTGCATTTTTCCTTGATCTAATTTTTGATACATTTTCTTTAGTTTTTTCTTTAATATTCTTAAAATTATCTTTAAATTTTTTTTCGATAATATTATTAAGTTTTAATAATTTTTGATATTTTTCAATGGAAACATCTAAATCTTTTTGGTTTTCTAAGTCCTCAATAATCTTGTCAGCTAAATTTGTTAATTCCTCAACAGATAAAGTGTTATAATTATTTGGTATATTTTTTTCTTTCATATAAAACTCTTTATTAATACATGAAAATTAATCTTGCACATATTAAAAAAGCTAAAAAATATCTTAATAAAAATGAATGTGTAGCGATACCAACCGAGACCGTTTATGGGTTAGCAGGAAATGCTTACTCTGATAAAGCATGCAAAAAAATATTCAGATTAAAAAAGAGACCAAAATACAATCCTCTTATAGTTCATTACTATGATTATAAAAACTTAAAAGATGACTGTAATCTTAACGAAAATTTTTTTAAATTATATAAAAAATTTTGTCCAGGACCAGTCACATTTATTTTAAATTTAAAAAAAAAATCTAAAATTTCTAAAATTATAACTAATCAAAAAATGATGCTCGCAGTTAGATTTCCAAAACATGCTGTCACACGAAATTTATTGAAAAGAATTAAATTTCCATTGGCAGCTCCTAGTGCAAATAAATCTTCTCGTCTAAGCCCTGTTTGTTCAAAAGATATAAAAGAGGATTTTGGTAAAGAAATCAAATTTATACTTGAGGGTGGAAGATCATCAATAGGAATTGAGTCCACAATAATTGATATCAGAAATGAACCAAAGATTTTAAGATTGGGTGGTATAGAAGTAAAAACTATTCAAAAAATATTAAATAGAAAAATTATACTTAAAAATAATCCTTCTAAAGTTTCTGCTCCTGGTCAATCAAGAATTCATTATTCTCCGGGTATCCCCATCAGATTAAAAGCAAAAAAAGCCAAAAATGAAGAAGCTTTTTTATTCATTAATAAAAAGAAAAAACCTAAATCAAATTATTATTTTTTATCAAAAAAAGGTAATTTAAATGAAGCTGCAAAAAATTTATACAGTACTTTAAGAAAAATAAAAAAAGACAAATATAAATCTATCGCTGTGGCTAAAATTCCAAATCAAGGATTGGGTAAAGCTATTAATGATAGATTATTAAGGGCATCTAAGTTTTAATGAAAACGACTCTTGAAATTATTGAATTATCAAAGAATTATAATGAAAAAAAAGCTGTAAATAATATTTCGTTCAAATTAAATAAGAACGAAATTGTTGGTATTCTAGGACCTAATGGTTGTGGAAAAACTACAACTATTGGAATGATATTAGGATTATTAAAGCCGACAAGTGGCAAAGTATTAATCAATGGTATTGAAATAGAAAAAAATAGAGTTCAGTTATTAAACAATTTAAATTTCATTTCTCCATATATAGAATTGCCAAAAAAATTGACTGTAAAACAAAATCTAATTGTGTATGGCAAACTTTATGATGTAAAAGACCTTAAAACAAAAATTGAATATCTTTCAGAAAAACTAAGACTTGGTGATATCATTAATAAGATTACTGGAGAACTTTCATCTGGCCAAAAAAATAGAGTTAGTCTTGCTAAATCTATAATAAATGATCCATTAGTTTTACTTCTTGATGAGCCTACTGCATCTCTTGATCCTGAAACAGGAGACTTTGTTAGAAGTTTTTTTGAAAATTATCAAAAGGAAAAAGGAACTTCTATACTACTAGCTTCACATAACATGTCGGAAGTAGAGAGATTATGCTCGTCAGTGCTAATGATGAATAATGGATCTATAATTGACCAGGGAAGTACTGATAAATTAATCCAAAAACATGGTCGAAGAAATATGGAAGAAGTTTTTTTAAAGCTTACTAGGAATAATGATGAATTTTAATAAAATGCACGGACTTTTTCTTAGACATTTTTATTTAATAAAAAGTTCTTTGCCGAGGATTTTAGATCTTGTTTATTGGCCAACTATACAAATAATTCTTTGGGGTTTCATTTCTAAATTTTTTTCTATTTATAGTGATTATTATAATAATACTCTTGGAGTAATTCTTACTTGCGCGATACTTTATGACATTCTTTTTAGGTCAAGTATTAGTTTTAATATGCTTTTTTTGGAGGAAATTTGGAGTAGAAATTTTACTAATCTATTTATTGCACCATTAAAACTTAAAGAAATAATTGCATCTTTGATTTTTACAGCTTTGATTAGAACTTTAATTGGATTAGTGCCTGCTATTTTATTAACCTCACCTTTGTTTGGAATTTCTATATTAAAATTAGGATTTCCACTACTTCTATTATTCTTAAGCTTATATATTTTTGGAATAACCCTAGGTTTATTTGTAAGCGCTGGTCTAATGAGATTTGGACCGTCATTTGAAAATATTGCTTGGTCTTCACTATTTTTATTAGCTCCACTTGGTTGTATCTATTATCCAATAGAAATTCTTCCAACCTTTTTTCAAATTATAGCAAAGGGATTGCCTTTAGTTTATATATTTGATGAGACAAGAAATATTCTAGTAAATGGCCAAATAAGTTATGAAAATTTAAACAAGGCATATTTATTAAATGTAATTTACCTTGTTTGTGGGATAGGTTTATTTTATCTCTCTTTTCTAAAAGCACGTGTTAAAGGAACTTTGATAAATATGGGGGAATAGATGGCGCGCCTGCTAGGAGTCGAACCCAGAACCTCCTGATCCGAAGTCAGGCGCTCTATCCAGTTGAGCTACAAGCGCATATAATATTAATATAACATTTTATGGAAAAAAAAATAAATTTGATAGTTAAAGAAAAAGATAAAAATCCTCGCATAGATGTTTTTGTTAGTAATAACGTCAAAGAAATGAGTCGTACTAGAATTAAGAATTTAATTTTAGGTAAAAAATTGAAGCTGAATGATAAGATTATTTCAGATCCCTCTAAAAAAGTTTATTTTAATGATAATATTAAATTAATAGCACCTGAGCCACAAAAGAGCTCTTTAACTGCTTATAAATATAAATTAGATATTATGTATGAAGATGATGACTTAATTGTATTAAATAAACCATCAGGAATAGTTATGCATCCTGGTGCAGGAAATTTTGATAACACAATTGTCAACGCTTTAGTGAGTTACAATAAAAATTCATTGTCAAATATCGGTGGTGAATTAAGGCCAGGAATAGTTCACAGAATTGATAAAAATACATCAGGGCTAGTTGTAATAGCAAAAAATAACTACTCTCATGAAAATCTATCACTTCAATTTAGCAGACATTCAATCACAAGAGTTTACCAATTATTAGTTTGGGGGAAAATTAGACCCTCAAAAGGTAAAATAGAAACTTTAATCACAAGAAGTTCAAAAAATCGACAAATGATGACAGTCAGTAATTCTAAAGGCAAAAAGGCAATAACAAATTATAAAACAATCGAACTTTTTGAAAATAAAAATATTCCAACTTTAAGTTTATTAGAATGTAAACTTGAAACGGGAAGAACTCATCAAATTAGAGTTCATATGAATTACTTGGGCAATAGCATTGTAGGTGATGATAAATACAAAAAAAAATTTAAAAAAATAAAAAATATTGAACCATTATTGGAAGCAAGCATTATTAATTTAAATAGACAGTTTCTCCATGCAAAAACAATTGGCTTTATTCATCCAAAAAAAGATAAAGAGATGATATTTAACTCTATTTTACCGCAAGAACTTGAAACTATTCTCAAAATGCTGAGAAAATCAAGCAAATAAAATATTGAAAAAAATAAAATATTAATTAGATAAACTGTTTATGAATGCAACTATTAAAAATAATCTCCCAATATTAAGTAATGAGGGTGGATTGTCTGCGTACTTAGAGCAAATTAAAAAATTCCCAATGTTAGATGCTGAGGAGGAATATATGTTAGCTAAAAATTGGAAGAACAATGGAAATGTTAAGGCTGCTGAAAAATTAGTTACTAGTCATCTTCGATTAGTTGCAAAGATAGCAATGGGATATAAAGGGTATGGTTTGCCAGTAAATGAGATGATATCCGAAGGAAACGTTGGTTTGATGCAGGCAGTCAAAAAATTTGAACCTGAGAAAGGCTTTAGATTAGCAACTTACGCAATGTGGTGGATTAAAGCTTCAATTCAAGAATATATTTTAAAATCTTGGAGTTTGGTTAAAATTGGAACTACAACGGCTCAAAAAAAGTTATTTTTTAATTTAAAAAAGATTAAAAACCAAATTGCGCCTCAATCAGATGGAGATTTAAGAAATGAACAAGTAAATGAAATAGCTAATAAACTTGATGTAAGTAAAGAAGAAGTTGTTTCGATGAACCGTAGGTTATCTGGAAAAGAATTTTCATTAAATGCTCAGATTGGTGAAGATGGTGACGAGTGGCAAGATTGGTTGGTAGATAAAGAATTAGATCATGATCTTAAATTTGCTCATCAAGAAGAAATGGAGCAAAGAAAAGATTTATTAAAAAATTCTATAAAAGTGCTAAATGAAAGGGAAAAAGAAATTCTGTATGCAAGAAGATTAAATGATACCCCATCTACCCTTGAGGATTTAAGTAAAAAATTTAAAATTAGTAGAGAAAGAGTAAGACAAATAGAAAATAAAGCTTTTGAGAAACTACAAAAACATATGTTATTATTAGCTAAGTCTAAAAATCTTCTACCTGTTAATTAAACTTCAAAAGGATTTACAACTAAAATTGTATCATCTCGTTCAGGGCTAGTTGAAATACTTGAGATCTTTGCCCCTATAAAATTTTCTATTTCAAATATATATTTTTTAGCATTCTCTGGTAGATCATTAATTTTTTTTATTCCATTGGTTGGACTTTTCCATCCATCAAATATCTTGTAAATAGGTTTTATCTTTAATTGGTCCTCAACTGCTGCGGGTAGGTAATCTATTTTTTTTCCATCTAAATCATATTCAACGCACATTTTAATCTTATCTAATTCATCTAGTACATCAAGTTTAGTTAATGCAATACCGTCAATTCCTGAAACTTTAATTGTTTGTCTCACTAAAACTCCATCAAACCATCCACATCTTCTTTTACGACTAGTGACTGTTCCAAATTCTTTACCTCTAGTTCCTAATAATTCACCAATTTGATCCACCAGTTCTGTTGGAAATGGTCCTTCACCAACTCTAGTGGTATACGCTTTTGTTATACCTAATACATAATTAATTGAATTTGGTCCACATCCTGTTCCTGTAGCAGCGCTTGAAGCGACTGTGTTAGAAGAGGTTACGAAAGGATATGTGCCATGATCAACATCAAGTAAGATTCCTTGAGCACCTTCAAACAATATTTTTTTTTTATGTTTTTTGAATTGATCAATTTTGAGCCATACAGGAGCAGAAAATTTAAGAATTTCAGGAGCAATTTTTAACAAATCTTCTTTTAGTTGATTTTTTTCAAATAACTTTTTTCCCAATCCTTTTCTAATTGCATTGTGGTGTAATAATACAGTTTCTAATCTTTGATCCAAATTTTTCTCAGACACTAGGTCCATAACTCTAATTGAGCGTCTCCCAACTTTATCTTCATAAGCAGGTCCTATACCCCTTCTTGTAGTCCCAATTTTACTTTTACCAGCGGCATCCTCTCTAATCTCATCCATTTCACGATGAAAAGGTAAAATTAAATTTGCAGCTTCTGAAATCATAAAATTTTCAGAATTTACTTCTACACCTTTCTCTTTAATTTCTTTAATTTCATCCAACAGTGCCCAAGGATCAACAACAACACCATTTCCAATTATAGAAATTTTATTTTTTCTAACAATGCCAGATGGAAGCAATCTTAGTTTATAAGTAACTCCATCTATCACAAGTGTATGTCCTGCGTTATGACCACCTTGGAACCGTATTACAACATCTGCTTGTTCAGACAACCAATCTACAATTTTTCCTTTTCCCTCATCTCCCCACTGTGCACCTACTACTACAATATTTTTCATTATTTGAATATTTTTTTTAAATCAATCGAATTTAAATGATTTATTGGACCATATCCTTTTCCAATTTTAGGGTTAGTTAATATTGCTAAATTTACATATTTAATTCCTAACTCACAAGATTTCTTTAAGGTTTTTCCACATGAAAAAAAAGAGGTAATGGCAGTTGATAATGTACAACCAGTTCCATGAGTATTTCTTGTATTCAATCTTTTATTTGAAAATATTTTAATCTCTTTTTTATTAACAAATATATCATATAACTTATTTGATTTTAAGTGGCCTCCTTTGATCAAAACATTTGAGGCACCTAATTCTATTAATTTATTTGCAGCAAAAATCATATCATCTTTATTTTTTATTTTGGCTCCAGTTAACACCTCTGCCTCAGGAAGATTTGGCGTTATCAATGATACTTTATTAAGCAATTTTTTTTTTATGGTTTCTACGGCATGATCAGTTATTAATTTTGAGCCACCTTTTGCTATCATCACAGGATCTAAAATAATCTTTTTGATTTTTATTTTATTTAGCGATTCATAGACCTTATTAATCACTTGTGTGGAGTGCAACATTCCAATTTTAATAGCATCTGGCTTAATATCTTTTGTGGTATGAATTATTTGATTGTAAATTTCATTCGCCGGTATTGAAACTACTGATTTTACACCCCATGTATTTTGAATAGTTACAGCAGTTAAAGCAGTCATTGAATAAGATCCTAGACAAGTGGCTGTTTTTATATCTGCTTGAATACCTGCACCTCCTGAAGAGTCAGATCCTGCAATAATAAGAATTTTTGATTTTACTCTCAAATTATTTAATTTTTTTTTGAATAATGTTAACACATTTTGAAAGGAGATTCCTATTCTCACTTTCTACCATTATTCTTATTTTTGACTCTGTTCCTGACTTTCTTACAAGTACTCTTCCTTGACCTTTAATAAGTTTAGATGCTAATTTTATTGAATTTTTAATTTCAGGTTTATTAATAATATTCTTATCTTTAACCTGAATATTCTTTAGTAATTGGGGTGTTTTTTTAAATTTATCAAAAAAGTCACTAGCTTTTTTTCCTTTTCTTAATGCAAATAAAGACTCTAAAGCAACAAGTAAACCATCTCCTGTAGTTGCAAATTTACCTAAAATAATATGGCCTGACTGTTCACCACCTAAATTGAATTTATTTTTGTGCATCTTTTCTTTAACATATCTGTCACCTACGTTAGCACGGATAAATTTTATTCCTTTTTTTTTAAAAAATTTTTCGAGGCCATAATTCGACATTAGTGTGCCAACAACACCTCCTCTCAACATCTTTTTTATTTTCCATCTTGTTGCCAAAGCAGCAATAATTTGATCTCCATCTATGATATTACTTTTTTCATCACACATAATTATTCTGTCAGCATCTCCATCTAATGAAATTCCTATATGAGCCCTGTGTTTTCTCACAGCAGACATTATTTTTTTTGGAAATGTAGAGCCACAATTTTTATTAATATTCAAACCGTTTGGATTTACACCGATTGCAATCACTTTAGCTCCTAAAGACTTCAATAACTCTGGTCCAACTTTGTACCCAGCACCATTCGCACAATCAATTACAATTCTAAGACCTCTTAAATTAAATTCTTTAGTAAAATTTTTTTTTAAAATTTTAATATAATCTTTAGTGCCAGTTTCTAATCTTTTTACTCTTCCCAGCTCTTCTGGTTTTGAGAGATTTTTAATAATTTTTTTATCTATTAAACTTTCTATTTTTTTTTCTATTTTATCTGACAATTTCATCCCATCTGGTCCAAATAATTTTAAACCATTATCTTTATGTGGATTATGAGAGGCTGTAATCATAATCCCCATGTTTGCTTTCATAGTTTTTGTGAGCATGGCTAGACCATTTGTTGGCAAAGGTCCCAAAGTAAATACGTTCATACCTGCTGATGCCAGCCCTGACACAAGTGCAGGTTCTAAAGTATAACCTGATAATCTTGTATCTTTAGCAATTATTGCAATTTGTTTTCTTCTTTTTTGAGATTTAAAATATGTTCCGCTTGCTAGACCAAATTTAAAAAACATATCTCCATTAATATTTTCGCTGTTGATAGCTCCTCTAATACCGTCAGTACCAAAATATTTTTTTGTCATTAATTATTAATAATCTTTTTAAAAACCTTTAAGCTTTGGATAACTTCATTTACGTCATGAATTCTTAAAATTTGAACACCTTGCATCATTAAATAAATTGATGAAGCTGTTGTTCCTCCAATCCGGAGTTTACTATCGTTTTTTCCTGACAAATCCTTAATAAATCTTTTTCTTGAATTACCTACAAGTATAGGAAAACCAAGTGAATGAAAAATAGAAATATTGCTAATTAGACTCATATTATGTTTCAAATTTTTTCCAAAACCAATACCTGGGTCTAAAATTATATTATTATGTTTAATACCTTTCGATCTTAACAATTTTATCTTTTCTTCAAAAAAATCATATATATCTAATAGCTCATTTTTATAAGTTGGTTTTTCTTGCATGTTTTCTGGATGACCTTGTGTATGTTGAATAACAAATGGGATTTTATATTTCTTAAGTATACTTATTGTATTAATATCAAAATCTAGACCTGAAACATCATTTATCAATCTTACACCTTGGTTTATGCCTTTCTCCATAATATTTGATTTTCTGGTATCCAATGATAAAGGTATTTTTTTTTTAATTAACAATTTTAAAATTTTATTAATTCTCTTCCATTCTAAACTTTCAGAAATTGCTTTAGATCCTGGTCTGGTCGACTCACCACCAACATCAATTAAATCTGCTCCATCTTTTAACAAATTAATTGCATGATAAACTCCTCTTTTTTGTGTGTTAAATTTTCCACCATCAGAAAAACTATCAGGTGTTAGATTTAATACTCCTAACAAATTTGGATACTTTTTAAAATTTAAATTTGAAAAATTTTTTTTCTTTGATTTAATTTTTTTTAAATCAAAATTTATTTTTTTTCTGAGTGATTTAGATAATTTTTTTATTTGATTTATGAAAATTTTTTTTTTTGAATTTCTGGTTAATATTTCAATTTGATCAAATGAGATTTCTTTTATTTGGCATAATGGTAAAGCTTTTCTTTTGTTGACTAATTTTACAGAGTGTTTGCCATAGTAGAAATTACACGCCCTTGTGTAATATCTAAGCATTAAAATTAGTGGACAATTTTTGGTTTAAGGCCTAATGCTCCCATTGCAGAACCTTTATCTTCTTCAACTTGTAAATTTTCTTTATCAGCAGGATAAATATTTTTATTTATTATATTTTCTATTTCTTCACCTGTTAAGGTTTCATAAGTTATAAGAGCTTTCGCAATTTTGTGCAAATCGTCAATTTTTTCAGTCAAAATTTCCCTTGCTTTATTGTAACCTTCGTCAACTAATTTTCTAATTTCTTTGTCTATTTTTTTTGCTACTTCTTCAGAAACGGACTGTGTTTGTGTAACTGATCTTCCTAGGAAAACCTCTTCTTGATTTTCGCCATATTCAACTGGACCCATTTCTTCACTCATTCCATATTTGGTAACCATTGCTCTTGCAAGTTGCGTAGCTTGATTTATATCTGAGCCATTTCCACCTCCGGCACCAGTTGAAATATTATCTTTTCCAAAAATTACTTCTTCAGCAACTCTTCCACCAAAACATACTGCTAGTCTAGCTTTCAAATATTTAATTGAGTAACCGTGCTTGTCTTTCTCAGGTAAATTCATTACCATTCCTAAAGCTCTACCCCTTGGAATTATGGTAGCCTTATGAATAGGATCATAGCTTGGCATATTAAATGATACTAAAGCATGTCCACCCTCATGATAAGCAGTCAATTTTTTTTCGTCTTCAGTCATAACCATTGAACGTCTTTCAGCTCCCATCATCACTTTATCTTTCGCATCCTCAAACTCATTTAAGGTTACTATTCTTTTATTTTTTCTTGCAGCTAAAAGTGCTGCTTCATTTACCAAGTTAGCAAGATCAGCACCTGAGAAACCTGGCGTTCCTCTAGCAACAGTTCTTAAATTTACATCTGGAGCCATTTTTATTTTCTTTACATGCACTTTTAAGATTTTTTCTCTTCCAATAATATCTGGATTTGAGACGACTACTTGACGATCAAATCTTCCTGGTCTCAACAATGCAGGGTCTAAAACATCAGGTCTATTAGTTGCAGCAATTATTATAACACCTTCATTAGTATCAAAACCATCCATTTCAACAAGTAATTGATTAAGTGTTTGTTCTCTTTCATCATTACCACCACCAAGACCAGCACCTCTACTTCTTCCGACTGCGTCTATCTCATCTATGAAAATTATACAAGGTGAGTTTTTCTTTCCTTGATCAAACATATCTCTTACTCTAGACGCACCAACACCCACAAACATCTCAACGAAATCAGATCCTGAAATTGTAAAAAAGGGGACACCTGCTTCTCCTGCGATAGCTCTAGCTAATAAAGTTTTTCCCGTACCTGGTGGGCCAACTAATAAAGCACCTCTCGGTATTTTGCCTCCAAGTCTGCTAAACTTTTTTGGATCTTTCAAAAACTCAACTATTTCCTCTACTTCTTCTTTAGCCTCCTCAACACCAGCAACATCATTGAATGTGACTTTACCTTTGAGTTCGTTCATCATTTTTGCTTTTGATCTTCCAAAACCCATCGCTCCACCTTTTCCACCTTGCATTTGCCTCATGAAAAAAATCCAAACAGCAATTAGTAAGAGCATTGGGAACCATGAGAGCAAAACACCAAAAAGAGATGGCATTTTTTCATCAATAGGTGCTGCAGAGATACTTACACCTTTTTCAGATAGTTTTTCAATAAGATTTGGATCCTCTGGTGAATAAGTAGAGAAGCTATTTCCATTTGAATAAACCCCTTTAATATTTTTACCTTGAATTTCCACCTTAACAACTTCTCCGTTTTCAACAGAAGTTAAGAATTCGGAAAATATAATTTTATTACCCTCTAAAGTATTAGCTTGGGGATTTTTAAACATATTATATAGGCCGATAGTTAGCAGTACTATTATTGCCCACATAGCTATATTTTTTATATTCATCACCTTAAAATAAGAATTATTATCAATTAAACAAGTGGCAATTTTGGTCTCAATTCAATTAATTTAATGCTCTTTTGATATTATTATTGTTTGATTTACCTTTTCTATAATACAACCGCCTAATGTTTGTTTATAAAGGGTGTTTTTCTCAATTTTTGAGATAATTTTTTCTAACTTTTTTCCTCTCACTGGATAGCATCTTTTACCAATAAATCTTATCGATTCTGATAAAGATCTTAAAATCACTTCAAAGGGTTGATTAAAATATTCGTTTTTAATGATTAATTTTTTTTTTTTTGACGAAAAAAAAGTATTTTTTTTTAAATTTTCATTAACATAATAATTAACTACATCGTTTGAATGCTTTAAATTTTTAATTGTTGTGTCTAATTTTTTTCGGTCAAACCCTTTTTTCTGAAACTCTTCGATTATTTTTCTAACTTGAATCCTTAAATACTTTTCATCTTCATTAGAAGGATCATTTATATAAAAATTAAATACTTTTTTTGCAATAAATCTTAGGTCCTCTTTTTTCTCATTTATTAAAGGTCTTAATAAATTTTTTCCGTTTATTATGATTTTCTTATCCATAGAAATTAAACCCTTTAAACCACTACCTCTCAACATCCTAATAAAGAAATTCTCAAATAGATCATTTTTGTGATGTCCTAATAAAATATTCTTTATCTTAAGTTTATCAGACTCTGAAAATAATAGCTGATACCTTTTTCTTCTTGCTATTGCCTGTATATTTGTAAGTGGTTTTTTACCAAACCAGGTTAATATTTTAGCATTAATATCATGGATTTTTAAAATTTTTTGTGTTCTTTTTGCCTCTTTGGAAGACTCTATCCTCAGCTTATGGTCTACTATAAAAAATTTCGCTGTTAGTTTTTTTTTAATTGAGTATATTTTAGATAAAAACGCAAGTGCTAAACTATCTGGTCCTCCCGAAACCGCTACAATAAAATTTTCAGAGATGTTAAGATTTCTCTCAAAACTTTTATAAATTTTTTTAATTCTTTTATGATTTAATTTATTTTTTAAAGTCCTAGGAATTTTGTTTACTACATTCAAATTTTTGAGACTCATATTTAGCTTTTTGAATTACAGATTGGCTTGCATCTGGATATTGGTTTTCAACACCATTAATCATTTTACAACCTTGATCCTTTTCTCCAATTTGAACCATAGATACACCAAGCTTCAGTAAATTTATAGGGGCTTTTTCTCCTTTTGGATATTTTTGATATCCTTCTAAATATGCAGAAGCAGCATCAGTGTAAAGTTGTCTAATTCTAAATGTTTCAGCATACCAATACTGTGCATTTCCAGCTAACTCATGTTCTGGATTTGTCAAAACAAATTCTCTAAATGCCCTCTCAGCTGTTGTATAGTCTCCATTTTTTAGAAAACTAGTTGCGAAGGCATACTGTTTTTCTATGGGCGCTTTAGGCAATATTTTTTCTTCAGCTTGAAATGTTTCAGTCACAATCGAAGCTGTTGTTTCAACTGACTCAATTTTTTGAGTTTTTTCTTTTGTCTCTGTATCTTTATAAGATATTGTTCCCAAATCCTGTGGTTGAGAACTGCCCGGTAATTGCTCTTGATTAGATTTTTTGGAAACTTTAATTTCTGTCTCGTTATTAGATTTTAAGTTTTCTAAATCTTGAAATCTAATTTGATTATCGGCTTGTACTTTAGACAATCTATTTGACAATTTATCTAATTTGAAGTTTATTTCTTCGAACTTATTAGTTAATTCTTGAAATTGATTTTCAATTTCAGAAAGTTTAAGCAAGTGTCTTGTCAAGACGTCTTCTGAATTAAATTCAGTACTAACGGAACTATCAAAATTATTATCTAAAGACTCACTTGATTGTGAGTAAACAGCTTTTTCAAGAGTTTTTAAATCCTGTTGAATCGAACTTAAAACCTCATAAACATCATGATTGTCAGCTTTTGCATTAAAATTTATTAATAAACTTAGAATTGAAAATAAAACTAAAAAAGATTCTTTTTTTTTAAAATACATCTTAAATAAATAAATAAAGATAATGATGGCAAAAAAAAGACCCCTAGGATTTAACCAAGGGGTCTATTAAATGTAGATTTCGTTAATTAGCTTTTACGGTAACTGATCTTCTATTTTTAGACCATGATAGTGGATTAGATCCTGAATCTACAGGTCTCTCTTTACCATAACTCAAAACTGAAATTCTATCTGATGAGACACCATACGTCATAAGGTAGTCTTTCGCAGCATTAGCTCTTCTTTCGCCTAAAGCCAAGTTATACTCTCTTGTACCTCTTTCATCAGCATGACCTTCTAAAACAATATTTATTTTTGAATTTTTTCTTAACCACGCAGCCTGTTTTCTTAAAGTTTCTCTCGATGCTGTTGTTAAAACAGATTCGTTGGTAGCAAAAAACACTCTGTCTGGAACACCTGAAGCTAAATATTCAACTGTGTCTTTGCCAGTATAAACATCCCCTTGCATTTGACCTGTTCCTGCTTTTTTAGTTGCACAAGCAGATAGTGCTAAACATGCAACAATAATTAAAAGTGCATTTTTCAAAATTTTGTTAAATTTCATAAAACTCCTTGAACAATTTGCTTAAATTTAATCTTCCACAATTAGATAGATGTTTCAAGTCTAAAAATCAAGCTAATTTATCTAATTAACTAACTTAATTTATCTAATTACTTAATAAAGATGACCAAGATGGGTCTGAGGCATCAGTTGGTGTCTTAACCTCACGCTCATTATAGCCTGTAAGGTCTATAGACCACAATTTAGCAGAGAAACCCTTGCCTTCATCATTAGTTTTTGTCTCACGATAAAAAATTAAAACTCTACCATTAGGGGACCAAGATGGTGCCTCCTGATAAAAATTTTCTGTTAGTAATCTTTCCCCAGACCCATCCGTTCTCATAACACCAATATAAAATTTACCTTTATGTAATTTAGTAAAAGCAATCAGATCTCCTCTAGGGGACCAAACAGGAGTTCCATAAAGTCCCTTCCCAAATGAGATTCTTTTTACATTTTTTCCGTTACTATCCATAACATAAATTTGTTGATAACCACTTCTATCTGAGTTGAAAGAGATAAATTTACCGTCAGGAGAATAAGACGGCGAAGTATCAATTGAAGGATGATTTGTAATACGATCAACTACTCTACTTTCTAAGTCCATTGTATAAATATCAGAATTTCCGTCTTTAGCAAAACTCATAATAATTTTTTTTCCATCAGGAGAAAATCTTGGTGCGAACGTCATTCCAGGAAAATCTCCTACCACTTCTTGGGTGCCCGTTTCTATATCAAGTAAATAAACTCTTGGAAGATTTCTGAAGTACGAAAGATATGTTACCAACTGACTTGTTTTATTAAATCTTGGAGTTAAAACTAATTCATTTCCAAGTGTTAAAAATTTATTATTAAAACCATCTTGATCCATGATTGCTAGCTTTTTTACTCTTTGTGTTTTTGGCCCCTCTTCAGCAACATAAATAATCCTGGTATCAAAATAACCTTTTTCTCCTGTTAATCTTTCATAGACTTTATCTGAAATTATATGTCCAACTCTTCTCCAGTTGGTTGGCACTGTTGTAAACGCTAGCGCCATCATTTCTCTTCCAGCTAAAATATCCCACAACCTAAATTCAACTCTTAGTTTTTCATCAACAAAGTTGACCTTGCCTGTTATTAATGCCTGAGCTTTAATTAATTTCCAATCTTCAAATCTAGGTTTTAAATTTGCAATGTCTGGTTTTTGTAAAAATGCTTCTTTATTTAGGGGATTAAATAATCCTGAGGTTTTAAGGTTTCGTTCTACAATTATCGATATTTCAGATCCAATATCTTGTTTATTTAAAATTTTTTTAAATTTATTTTTTGACTCAATATCTATTGCTAAAGGAGAAACTGCTAGTGGAAGAGGATCTAAATTACCTCTTGTAATATCAACTTTAATTAAACCATATGTGTTTGACGGGAAAAAAACCAAAAAAAGTAGAATTAATTTTCTTATCATAAAGTATTTTAACCTTCTAGCATCTCTCTTGCATCAAAATTCAATTGTAAGTCTTTCCATCTTTCATATCCTGTTGAGGGGACTCTTAGTGGTTGGCAAAGTTTTATTGCTCTTAAAGCACTTTCCGCTAAGACCTTATAAAATCCCTGTCCTGGCTTATTCATTCTAGCATGATCTAAAATTTCTGAACTTATAACACTACCATCAGGTTTTAACTCTAATTTAATTCTCACTAACAAGTTTTCATTATAAGGTAACCCCAAAGGAATGCTCCAACATCCAAAAATTTGAGCTTTAAGTGCATCTTCCTCACTTAAACTCAAGCCAGTATTTTCAATATTTCTATCTTGATCTTGAGTAATCTTGTCTGTTTTTTTTAAAGTCTCGGCTCTCTCTACTTTAGACTTATCTATTAAAGCAGCGATACTATTAGGGTCAAATAACTCTTTTTTCTCAAATTCCGAAACTTGCTTAACCTCGTTATCAATTTTTTCTGGATTTTGTTTATCTTCCTCAATTTTTTTTATCTTCTCAACATTATCCTCTGGCATTGGAACAGCGTCAGGTTTTACTTTTTTTATTTTTTTAGGTGGTGCTTGCTCTGAAACAAGTTTTTCCTCTTTTTCTTTTATCTCTTCAATTATTTTTTTTGCTTTAGGTGCGAAAGGAATATTTGACTTATCTGATATTTGTATCAACTCAACTGATACAATTGGAGGTAGGTTAATTGGTTTTTTTGCTAAAAAAGGTAAACTCATAGCTGTAAACAGAATTAATAATAAATGTAAAACTGAAGATATAATTATGTTTCTACTCAATTGAGTTACCTTTCCTTATATGGTTCTGAAATAAGCGCTACTTTGGTAAAGCCAGAACCAGATAAAAGACCCATAATTTCTAGTACTCTTCCATAATTTATAGTTTTATCACCTCTTACATAAATTCTTGTGTCAGTTCTATTTTTTGAAACTGCTAAAACTTTTGCGATAATTTTTTCATATTCAACTTTAGACTCTTGAATAAAAATTTCACCTTTTGAATTTATAGTTAAAGTTAGAGGTTCTGTTTCCTCTGGTAAAGAGTCAGCTGAACTTTCTGGTAAATCAACTTGAACTCCCACAGTTAATAAAGGAGCAGTAACCATAAAAATAATTAAGAGCACTAACATCACATCTACAAAAGGTGTGACGTTTATTTCGCTCATAGGCTCTTTTGCTGAACGATTAAATTTAAAAGCCATCCTTAAATTATTGTTAAAAATCTTTTTGAAAAATTTTCTAACCTTTGGGAATATTTTGCAGAGTCATAATTAAATTTATTATAGGCAATAACCGCAGGTATTGCAGCTAATAATCCAAGAGCAGTTGCAAAAAGTGCTTCCGCTATACCAGGAGCAACAATAGCTAAACTTGTATTCCTTGAAATTGCAATTGATTGAAATGAATTCATTATACCCCAAACTGTTCCAAATAATCCAATGAAAGGTGCGGTTGAGCCTACCGTTGCTAAAAATATAAAACCTTTACTAATTTTAGACATTTGTTTTTCTATCCCAGTTTCTAGCATAGTTGTCATTCTTGTATTTAAATCTGTTTTTGATTTTCTTTTAAGTAAATTTTGCATTGCATCTTTAAAAACTAAAGCCATTGGATCTTCAGGATTTGCTGGTAAGCTATTATACATTGACTCTGCAGATTTAGAATTCCAAAATTTTTTTTCGAATTCTTCAGAGGATTGATTTATTTTTTTAAATAATCTTAATTTTTCAATAATTACAGCCCAAGAATAAATTGAACAAACAATTAGAAGAACGATCACCGATTTTACAATAATATCTGCTCTAATAAATAAATTCATCAAAGAAAAGTCAGCGCTAGATGCAAGGCCAACCGCTTGAGTAGAGATATCAGCTTCCATAATGTCTTCTCACACTTAAATGTGTCATGATTTTGTCTTAATTTCTTAAATCTCAATCTTCTTTATTATGGGTTTCATAATAAAAGCTTGAAATTAAAATAGCATCAGCTTTATTTGAATCTTTTTTTTTCGATAATTGTTGTGAAAAATAAGGAAATATCTCAATAGCTTTAGTTCTGCTGGCATCTTTTTGAGAATTTATTAAATTAAAATGTTTTTTCCATTTAGCTGGCCTTACAAAATACATTGGTAACTGCATTGAGGAACAAATACCTTTTAAAATTCCAAATGATTGACCAAAATTAAACATACTTGTAACACCTTGACCTGGCATAGCTGAGACTTGTTCGATTACAACTCTGATCTTATGATTTTCAAATTTGCTAATTCTTTTTGAAATCTCATTATAAATCTGAGATCCATTTACTTGTCTTTTATTCTTTTTTCCTTCTGTCATTGTAGGCATTTCGACTACATCAATAATTTTACCATTTTCAAAAAAACAAATCGAACCAGATATTCCAGGGTCTATTCCAATAATTAGCATAGTCTAATTCTTAAATTCTACGTTTGAATAAACATTTTGTACATCATCATCATCCTCTAATGACATAAAAAAATTAATCAAAACCTCATTTTTTTCTTTTGGAGGCTTAACCTTGGTCAAAGGGATCCATTCTATATCTGTGGATATAAAGTTTGTTATTTCTTCCTCTAGTTTTTTTTTTATATTATAAATATCATTGATCGAACATTGAATTTCATGAAATTTAGAGTTTGACTTACATTCATTTGCACCAGCTTCAATAGCTAATTCAAGAATACGTTCCTCGGATACCTCTTTTACATCTATTTTAATTATACCTAACTGACTAAAATTATGTGAAGCAGAACCTTGGGTACCAAGGCTCCCACCAGCTTTTTGAAAAATAGTTCTTATATTTGATGCGGTTCTATTTTTATTATTAGTGAGAGTTTCAACAATAACTGCAATTTTTTCCGGTCCGAAGCCTTCATATCTTATACTTTCAAAGTTCAATTCTGTGTTTGATGAGGATTTATCAATTGCTCTCTCAATATTGTCTTTAGGCATATTTGCAGACCTAGCTGCCTGTATTGCAGATCTCAATCTTGGATTCATACCTGGGTCTTTATCTCCAAGCTTTGCTGCCACAGTTATTTCTTTAGATAATTTTGAAAAAATTTTAGATCTTTGTTTATCAGCTTTACCCTTTTTGTGTTTAATACCTGCCCAATGTGAATGACCTGCCATAAATTATATTTTATTTTTTAATAGATCTCCATAAATATAACTTTTTATTTTTGAAGCGAGCCCAGTTTCTAAGTCACAATCAACAATTACACCACTTAAAGTAGCATCACCTTTTGCTGGAAAGTGTTTAACTGAGTCTTTTTTCATAAATCTATTCAATGAATTATATTTATTCATTCCAATAACCGAATCATAATCACCACACATTCCTGCATCTGTTTGAAAAGCAGTTCCATTATTTAATACTCTTGCATCGTTTGTTGGTATATGGGTATGGGTTCCAACTACTAAGGTAGCTTTACCATCAAAAAAATGGCCAATTGCATTTTTTTCACTCGTAATTTCTCCATGAAAATCAACTACAAGTAAATCATAGTCCTTTTTTAATTTAAACGCTTTTAAAAATTTTTTTGAGGTTTCAAAAACATCATCACATTTTTTCATGAAAACATTTCCCATTAAATTAAGCACACCGACTTTAATATCATTTTTAGTGTTGAAAATCTTAAATCCTGATCCAGGCGCAGGTTCAAATAAATTTTTTGGCCTTAACAACCTGTTTTCTTTATCAATATAATTCATAATTTCTTTCTGATCCCAAACATGATTTCCCGTTGTAATTACATCAACACCGCATTTAAAAAAATCTTCACATATTTCTTTTGTTAAACCTACTCCAGCTTCTGCAGCGTTTTCACCATTTACAATTACGAAATCAATATTATTTATTTTAATTTGATCAAGTAGATTGTTCATAATTTTAGAGCAGCCAGAAATCCCAACTACATCACCTAAAAATAATATTCTCATTAATTTTTACCTTTAAAAATATTTGTTAATATAAAATCTAATTGAATATCATTTTTAGTAATTGGTACTTTTTTAATTTTTTGAAAAGAGTAAGCCAGACCTATTGTTAAAATCTTTTTCTTTTTTTTTAATTTTTTGATATACCTATCATAAAATCCACCACCATAACCAATTCTGTTTCGATTTTTATCAAAGGCAACTAAAGGTACTAATAAAATATTTGGTAACTTTATTATATCTGAGACAGGTTCAGGTATACCAAACTTATTTATTTCTAATGGATCTTTTGTTGACCACTGAAAAAAGTCCATTTGGTAATTTTTTCTAATCTTTGGTAATGATAAACGATAATTAAATTTTTCTAGTTCTTTGAAAATTTCTATAGTATCAACTTCATAATTGTATGGATAATATCCTCCAATAACTTTACCAGTTACTTTTGATTTTCTCAAAATTTTTAATAAAGGTTCAAAATTAATTTTTTTATTTTTATGATAATTAATTTTCCTTATCTTTAATATTTTTTTTCTTATTTCTGACTTATTCACAGGGTCTTATTTGGATAAATCCTCTAGACTTGCTTTTTCAACAAAACTTGAGATTTCATTCGCAGCTTCATCTATTAATTTTTCATAGTTTTTTTGATTTTGTTCAATTTCATTTTTAAGTTGAGTATGATTTTTTTTTATCTGTACTATCTCTTCTTCTTTTTTATCTCTGTATTCATAAATTAACGATTTTAATTCTTTAAATTTATCTGAAAGATTTTTTAATTCATCTTTTTTTTGTTCAACTTTTTTTTTCGTTTCATGGTATTCATCCATTACTTTGACTGCCGTAATTAACAGAAGCTTATTTTCTCCAAGATTTCCTAGATCATTTTTAAGTTCATTAAATTTTCGATTGATCTGTATTAATAATTCCTCAAGATGTTCCTCTTGACCATCATCGCAAGACAATAAAAACTCTTTTCCATTAAATTTAATACTTACGTTTGCCATTTATCAAATTCACTTAATAAATTATCTGTTTCTTGATTTAATTCATCAATTTTTTGAGAAAATTGCTCTTGTTTTTTTATATCCTTTTTCTCCTGATTCTTTAATTCGTTCAATCTACCGTTTAAACTATTATAGTCATAAAGTAATCTTTTGTATTTTTCCTCTAATTCTTGTTTTTCAATTTGTAATTGATTTTTCTGTTCATCTAAATCTTCTATGTTTTTTTTTATATTTGAATTTTTATAATTTAAATTTTTTAATTTTGTTAACGCTAAAGTTAATTTTTTTTCTTTTTCGATTACAGAATTCATATATATATATTTATATTATTAAATTGAATCTTCTTAGTCTAGACAGGATAATTTTTGAGCAAACAATATAGAGATTTAGCCAATTGTATCAGATTTTTGTCAATTGATGCTGTTCAGAAAGCTAATTCTGGACACCCAGGAATGCCTATGGGAATGGCAGATGTAGCAACAGTTTTATTTAAAGATTTTTTGAGTTTTAATCCTAAAAATCCTAATTGGATTAACAGAGACCGGTTTGTGCTATCTGCAGGTCATGGATCGATGTTGCTTTATAGTCTATTATATTTAACTGGTTATAAAAGTGTCTCTTTAAATGATATTAAGAATTTTAGGCAGCTAAATTGTATTTGTGCTGGTCACCCAGAATACCACCCCAACACTGGGATAGAAACAACGACTGGTCCACTTGGACAAGGAATATCTAATGCTGTTGGTTTCGCAATATCAGAAGAGATTTTGAAAAAAAAACTTGGAAAAAAAATTATAAACCACAAAACATATGTATTAGCTAGTGATGGATGCTTAATGGAGGGAATAAGTCATGAAGCTTTAAGTTTGGCAGGCCATTTAAAATTAAAAAATCTTATTCTTTTATTTGATAATAATTCTATATCTATTGACGGCCCAACTAACTTAGCAGTTTCAGATAATCATGAGAAGAGATTTAAGAGTTACGGTTGGAATTATTTAAAAGTTAATGGTCATAATTATAAAGAAATTTCGAGTGCATTAAAGAAAGCTCAAAAAACTAATAAACCAATTGCAATCTCTTGTAAGACAAAAATTGGTTATGGTTCTCCAAACAAAAGCGGTAAAGCTTCATCGCATGGAAGTCCTTTAGGTGAGGATGAAATCAAATTAGTTAGAAAAAAACTTAAGTGGAATTATGAGCCTTTCAAGATACCTGAAGAATTGTTAAATGAATGGAAAAAAATTGGAGAAAAATCCTTACTAAAAGCTAAAAGATATGAAATTAAATATAAAAAAGTTTTGTCTAGTTTTAAAAACTTAAGCTCATTAAAAAACTTAATTAAAAAAATAACGAATGATTTTTTAAAAAACCCAAAGCCAATGGCAACAAGGAAATCGTCTGAGATGTTTTTAAATGTTCTAACAAAACTTCCAAATGTAATAGGTGGTTCAGCTGATTTGGCAGGTTCAAACAATACAAAGACCAAAGATCATAAAATTATTAAATCTGAAGACTTTTCTGGAAACTATATTCACTATGGCGTTAGAGAACATGCAATGTGTGGAATAATGAATGGAATAGCGTTACATAGCAATTTAATTCCTTATGGAGGTACATTTTTAATATTTAGTGATTACTGTAAACCATCAATAAGATTAGCAGCAATGATGAAACAAAGAGTAATTTATGTTTTTACTCATGACTCCATTGGCTTAGGTGAGGACGGTCCAACTCATCAACCAATCGAACAATTGACAAGTTTAAGATCTATTCCAAATTTGAATGTATTTAGACCAGCAGATACGATCGAAACTTTTGAATGCTGGCAATTAGCAATTAAAAGTCATAGGACCCCTAGTGTGATAGCTTTAACTAGACAAGGGATTAATCCTTTAAGGGTTAAAAGTTCGTCTAAAAATGAGTCCACTGCCGGTGCTTATGAAATTTTTAGAACTGGAGAGAACATTAAAGTAACAATCTTAGCAACTGGATCTGAGACTAATTTAGCCTGTGAAGTGGGTCATAAATTGGCCACAGATGGCATCTATTCCAAAATAATATCAATGCCTTGTCAGGAATTATTTGATCAACAAAATAAAGATTATAAAAATAAAATCCTATCTGAAACTGAATTAATTGTTTCAATAGAAGCCTCAGAAACACATTATTGGAAAAAGTACACAGGTGCCTCAGGACTAAACTTTGGAGTCAATGATTTTGGAAAAAGCGCACCTTACAAAAAAATTTACGATCATTTCGGATTAAATGCCGATACCATAGTCCAGAGGATTAAAAAAAGATTATGAAAGTAAAAATTGGAATTAACGGTATGGGTAGAATTGGTAGAATGATTACTCGATCCATATTAGAAAACAATAATAAAAATTTAGAAATTAAACACATTAATAATAGAACAAATTCTGAAATCTGTTCTGCTCTGTTAAAATATGATTCTGTTCATGGAAAATTTAATGCAGACATAAGTTTTGATGATAAACATCTGATCATAAATAAAAATAAAATATCATTCAGTCAAGAAACAGATTTAAATAAAATTAATTGGAAAAAATTTGATGTAGATTATGTCTTTGAATGTACAGGGAAATTTAACTCAAAAGAAAAGTTGGAACCTCATCTTAAAAATGGAGCAAAAAAAGTTATTGTTTCAGCTCCATGTAAAAAAGCTGATAAAACTATTGTATTTGGAGTGAACGAAACAAAACTGAAAAAAGCCGACAAAATAATTTCTGCTGCATCCTGCACAACAAATTGTCTTGCTCCAGTAGCTCATGTTCTGAATGAGAATTTTGAAATCGAAAGAGGTTTTATGACAACTATCCACGCGTATACAACTGATCAAAGACTTTTAGATAATTCCCATAAAGATCCTAGAAGAGCTAGATCCGCTAGCCAATCAATTGTGCCTACTTCAACTGGTGCCTCTAGGGCAATTGGTGAAATTATTCCATCCCTAAAAGGTAAATTAGAGGGTGTTGCAATGCGAGTTCCTACTCCAAATGTTTCTTTAATTGAACTTGTTTTTTGTACCAAAAAAGATTTGAGTATCAAAAAAATTAATTTAGCGTTTCACAATTTTAGCAAAAAGAATAAGATACTTGAGATTACCAAAGAAAAACTTGTATCTGTAGACTTTAATCATAATCAAGCTTCATCAATCATTGACTCAAACTTAACTAACGTAATTGGAAAAAATATGGGTAAAATTTCAGCTTGGTATGATAATGAATGGGGTTTTTCAAATAGAATGTGTGACATAGCAGAGTATATCCACAAGAATTCTTGATGAAAAATATAAAAGACCAAGAAAATCTTAGTCAAAAAAAAGTTTTGTTAAGATTAGATTTGAATGTCCCATTAAAAAATGGCCTTATCACTGATGAAACTAGAATTGATAAAATTCTTCCTGTTTTAAACTTCTTAATTGAAAAAAAATCGAAAATTATAATTATCTCTCATGTGGGAAGACCAAAGGGTGAATTTAACAAAAATCTCTCACTAAAACCAATTTGTGAAAGCTTAGAAAAAAAAGTAAAGAAAAAAATTCAGTTATTAGATGAAAATATTTTTAAACTGAAAAAAAAAGATTTATTTAAAAATCCTCAGGAGCAAATTGTATTTTTAGAAAATATTAGATTTTATAAAGAAGAAGAAAAAAACGATGTATTTTTGGCTAAACATTTAGCTAGTCTGGCTGATTTATATGTGAATGACGCATTTTCTTGTTCTCATAGATCACATACATCTATAAGCAAGATTACAGAATTTTTACCCGCATATGCTGGTCTACAACTAGAAACAGAAATGAAAGCACTTAAAAAGGTTACAACAGAAATAAAAAAACCAATTACTTGCATTATTGGTGGATCAAAAATTTTGACAAAAACTAGTATAATTAAAAATTTAATACCAAAATTTGATAACATTATAATTGTTGGGGGAATGGCTAATAATATCATAAAGTATAGAGGGCACAACATTGGCAGCTCAATAAAGGAATTCAATTGTGAAACTGAAATAAAAGAAATTTTTGAAACTTCAGAAAATCATTCTTGCAAAATTACTTTTCCTGAAGATGTTTTGGTTGGAAAAAATGTAAACGATAGTCCAAAAGTTAAAGAACTAGATAATATTGAAAATGATGACTTAATTTTAGATATTGGACCTACAACAGTTCAAAAAATAATAGAAATTATCAAAATAAGTAAAACAGTTTTGTGGAATGGTCCGGCAGGTTATTTTGAGAATCCAAATTTTGCGGTTGGAAGTTACGAAATTGCAAAAGCAATTGTAAAAAAAAATAAAGAAAATTCAATCTACTCTGTAATAGGTGGAGGAGATACAATAGCTTTGATAAACCAATTAAATATAATTCAAGATTTTAACTTTGTTTCAACTGCTGGTGGAGCGTTTTTAGAATATCTTGAAGGAAAAGAACTTCCTGGTATAAAAGCTTTAAATCAAAATGTCTGAATTAAACAATATTGTTTTAAAAATTCTTGAGAAAGGAAAAGGAATTTTAGCTGCAGATGAAAGCACTGGAACAATGACTCAAAGATTAGATGATGTAAAAGTTCCATCATCTCCAGAAAATAGATTATCATTTAGAGAAACATTATTCAGTGCGTCAAGTATGACAGACTGTATTGGAGGAGTGATTTTGTATGATGAAACAATTAAACAAGAGACTTCAAAAAAAATAAAAATACCAGAATTGATTTCTAGTATGGGTAGCGCCCCAGGCATTAAAGTTGATACTGGTGCAAAAGTTTTAGCAGGATCACCAGATGAAAAAATTACAGAGGGTCTGGATGGATTGAGAGAAAGATTAAAAGAATACTATAAACTTGGTGCAAAATTTACGAAATGGCGAGGCGTTTACACTATAACAAAAAATTTTCCAAGCAAACTATCAATACAGTCTAATGCTCATGCATTAGCAAGATACTCTGCACTAGTTCAAGAATGTAGAATGGTTCCAATAGTTGAGCCTGAGGTCTTAATGGAGGGCGAACATTCAGCAAAAGAATGTTATGAAAAAACTTCTGAGGTAATAAAAAAATGTTTTGAAGAGTTAATTTTACATAAAGTTGATTTAAAAGGAATTATTCTAAAACCCAATATGATCTTAGCTGGTAATAAATCTGACAATAAAATTACAAACGAAGAAGTCGCTAAATTGACAATTAAATGTTTAAAAAATTCTGTCCCTTCTGAAGTCACAGGAATTGCTTTTTTATCTGGCGGTCAGTCAGAAATTGAGGCAACAGAAAATTTAAATTTAATAAATAAATACAACGATACTGATTTTATAATGAGTTATTCTTATGGACGAGCTCTTCAACAAAGTGCACTAAAGTTTTGGTCAAAAAATATTGAAGATATTGAAGGTACTCAAAAAGTTTTTAACCATCGAGCAAAAATGAATACTTTAGCAGCTCAAAGCAAATGGTTTAAAGATCTTGAAGTATAATAAAAAAAAATTCATATATCTTATTTCACCTTCAAAAATCAACAATGTTTTTTATAATGATTTACTTGAGGTTTTAAGATCAAAAAAAATTAGTTTTTTTCAATTAAGGCTGAAAAAAGAAAGTTTTAAAAAAAAATTTATAATTGGAAAAAAAATCAAAAAAATATGCAGCAAATTCAATGTTAAATTTTTAATAAATGACGATGTAATGCTAGCCAAAAAATTAAATGCGCATGGTTGTCATTTAGGACAAAAAGATATGAATATTTTGGAAGCTAGGAAAATTATTGGAAATAAAATAATAGGAATTACTTGTCATAACTCAATTAAGTTAATAAAAAAAGCCGTTGAAAATAATGCTAATTACATTGCGATCGGAGCATTCAACACATCAAAAACAAAAAAAGTTAAATACAAAGCTACAATTAATTTACTAAAAAAAGTAAAAAAAATGACAAAAACTCCTATTGTTGCTATAGGTGGTATCAATTCAAAAAATTATAAAAAACTATTGTTGAATAAAACCAACTTTTTAGCTATCTCAGGCTATATTTGGAATAATAAAAAAATTAAACCAATAGAAGCGATTAAAAATATAAAATGAAAATCAATGCTAGTGAAATTAGAGTGGGAATGCTTTTGGAACATAAAAATGATTTGTGGCAAGTGCTAAAAACTCAGCATGTTAAGCCTGGTAAAGGTGGGGCATTTGCGCAAATTGAAATGAAAAACGTCAATAAAAATACTAAATTGAACGAGCGATTTAGATCAAACGAAAGTGTTGAAAAAGCATCTTTGGAAGAAACAAAATTTAATTTCCTATATAATGATGAAAATAATTATTTTTTTATGAATCCAAAATCGTTTGATCAAATAGAGATTAAGAAAAGCTTAGTTGGTGAGAAAGGTAAATTGCTTACAGAAAATTTAGAGGTTTTGATAAGTTTTTATAACGAAACACCTATTTCAGTTGAATTGCCGAACCAAGTAACATGTAAAATTGAAACGACAGACGCAGCCATAAAGGGTCAAACAGTTTCTTCTTCATATAAACCTGCAAAGTTATTAAATGGTTTAAATATACAAGTGCCACCTTTTGTAGAGGCTGGTGATGAGGTAATAGTGGATACTAGAAACCTTGAGTATATTAAAAAAATTTAAGTTTATGAACTCGATTTCAGCAAATTTAAATATTATGATTAAAGCTGCAGAAAAAGCATCGAAGATACTAATCAGAGATTTTGGCGAAATTGAAAAATTGCAAGTTTCTCAAAAAGGTCCGGCAGATTTTGTAACTAATTCTGATTTAAAAGCAGAAAAGATAATTATTGAGGAACTAAAAAGAGCTAAACCTCATTATTCAATTGTAAGTGAGGAAAACGGACTTGAAGATAATAAAGATAAAAAGAATACTTGGATCATAGATCCTATTGATGGAACAGTAAATTTCTTACATGGAATACCTCACTTTGCAATATCAATAGCTCTTAAATCTAATGATGAAATAATTTCTGGAATAATTTTTGATCCAATAAAAAATGAAATGTTTTATGCTGAAAAGAATAATGGATCATATTTTAACAATCATAGGGTCAGGGTTTCAAAAAAAAATCAAATAAATAATTGTTTATTTGTTACAGGGGGAAAAATTAATTATGAACTTGACCTACCTTACAGAAAATCTGGATGTGCAGCATTAGATATGGCATATGTAGCATCTGGAAGATATGACGGTTATTTTCAAGACAACTTGAATATTTGGGATATTGCTGCTGGAATAATTTTAATCAAAGAAGCAGGTGGAATTCTTAATCATATAGATCTTTCAAACAACAAAAACATCAAGATTATTGCCTCAAGTTCTAACATAAGTTCAAAATTGTTAGAAAAACTCAGTAACTTTTAATTGTTTTAAAAGATTCTTTTGTTATAAGTCTCGTCATGAAAAAAAAAATTCATCCAAACTACCATAGAATTAAAGTTGAAATGACAGATGGCAGTCAATTTGAAACAAGATCAACATGGGGAAAAGAGGGTGAAATATTAAAACTAGAGATTGATCCAAAATCTCACTCTGCTTGGACTGGTGGAAAGCAAAAATTGATGGACAAGGGCAGAATTAGTAAATTTAACAAGAAATTCCAAAACTTTAAATCTGAAAAGAAAAACTAATGTCTAACACTCCACTAATGCCTATGGCAACAGCTGTTTGGTTAGTTGAAAATACCACGTTAACATTTAAGCAAATTGCAGATTTTTGCAATATGCATGAAGTTGAAATTCAAGGTATAGCGGATGGCGAAGTTGCAAAAGGTATAAAGGCTTATAACCCTATAATCTCAGGCCAACTTTCTAGAGATGAAATTGAACTTTCTTCAAAAGACGAAAATAGACCTCTTCAGATTAAAAATACTGACATAAAAATTTCTAGTGATAATGAACAAAAAATTAAAAAGTATGTACCCTTATCAAAAAGACAAGACAAACCAGACTCTGCTTTATGGTTAATTAAAAATCACAATATTTTAAAAGATTCACAAATAGCAAGATTGGTCAGTATAACAAAAAATACAGTTACATCCATCCGAAATAAAAGTTACTGGAATTATAACAATCTTAACCCAAAAGACCCTGTTGCTTTAAATCTTTTTTCACAGAAAGATTTAGGTGAAGCGCTTGCAAAGGCTGAAAGGCGTGTGAAAAGAGAAAAAAAAGAAAAAGATAAACAACTAAAAATTAACAGTAATTAGCAATGAAAAATAATAGACATATTTTTTTAAAAATGATATTAAAACATTTTTTTGGGGGTATTTATTAAAATAGAAGTTAAAGATAATAATGTAGAACAAGCTTTGAGAGTTTTAAAAAGAAAACTTCAAAGAGATGGTTTTTTTAAGATCATCAAACTTAAAAATACTTACGAAAAACCTTCAGAAAAAAAAAAAAGAATTCTTCAAGAAAATATTAAAAGAGTAAAAAAATTAAACAAACTAAAAAATAGAATTTAAATATATCGCGGGGTGGAGCAGTCTGGTAGCTCGTCAGGCTCATAACCTGAAGGTCGGCGGTTCAAATCCGTCCCCCGCAACCAATTATAGAAAATAAAAATTTTACTACTTAAATAAAAAAATTAAGTTTATATCACTTTGTATAATTAGTAAGTTAAGCTTTTAGACTATCAAATAATAATTATTAACAAACGAAATAATATAATAAGTAAAATAGAATATGTATAAAATACCAATAAATTTTTTATGAAAAAAATCTTTTTTAATTCCAAAATTTATTAAAGTAAATGCAAGTATTATTAGTAGAGGATCAAAATATTTATGATAAACAGTATATTGAGGTATTGAAAGTACGATAAGTAAGAGAATTGTTATATTTTTATAAAAATCTACTAACAATAATTTAATTATAAAAAAAGTAAAAAAAGGGATCAATATTAAAAAAAATATATTATTTTTAAAAAAGAAATTTGATAAATGTAAAAAAATACCACCACCTGACAAATTTATATCATATTCAAACAAAAGTATGAGTATAGATGATATAAATATTGATAGTAGTATAAGAATAAAATTTTTCTTAAAGAAAAATTTTTCTATGAAAAACTTTTTGTAATATAAGATTGGAATTAAATGAAAAAAAATTATTGAGAGAACCAATGGTAATTTACTTAAATAATTTAAATTAAGACCCATTATTTCTTTTCCAGCAACCGATATATTAAAGAATTGTATTTCTAGGATAAATAAATAATAAAATGCAGGAAATGCTAAAATTAAATTCAATATAATCATGTATAAAAATATTTGTAAATTCTTTGTTTGAATTAAAAACAAAATGAAGAAAATTATAGAAAATAAAGCAAAACTAGGTCTTATATATGCCGCTGACGCCACAAATAGGATATTCAAAAAAATATCCTTATTTTCAGCTTTTAGTTGATTTCTAAAAAAATAATACAATCCTACTAAGAAAAATAATAGACCAAGCATTGCACTTTCAGGCCAAATTATATTTGCCCTAAATGACGGTGAGATAAAAATTACACAACTTAAACAAAACAAAATATTTTTGTTATTTATAGTATTTGGAAAATAAATTTTTTTTAAAATTTTATAAAATAAAATTTGGCAAAAACTCATTATAAAAAACAAAAAAAATTTTGTTAATTCTACGCTCTGAAAAACTTTATTGATTAAACTAATTATTAATAAATATATAGGAGATATCCTTGTATAATTTTCGATTTTATCAAAATTCAATAATGATAATAACCAATTATCATTAAATTCCATAGCTCCATTCCATGTATGAAAAAAATCTGGTTTAGGCCCTGTTGTAACATTTTCACCAACAAAAAAACCTATTAATAGAGTTAAATAACAAATAAGATAAGTTAAAATGTGATAATTTTTTTTGACATAATCGTTTAACATAAATAAGTAATAAATTAAAAAAATGATCTTTCAAGAATATATTTAAATGCTACTTAAATATTATCAAAAACTAGATGACGCGATAAGTTACTTATCATCGTCCTTTTGTGATGAAAAAAAATTAATCAAATCAATCATAAAAAAAAAAGATATTATCTATGTAGATGTTGGTGCAAATCAGGGAAGTTATATTGATTATTTATATTCTTTTTTGAATTTTAAACAAATTTATGTATTTGAACCGATTCCTGAATTGTGTGAAAAAATTAAAAAAAATTATGAAGATTTAAAAATTAAAACATTCAATTTGGCTTTATCAAATGAATGTAAAAAAAAAAAATTCTATCAATATGAAATATCTTCACAATCGAGCCTTTATGAGCAAAATGATATGTTTAAATCTTTAAAAAAACTGAATAAAAAATACCTGGTGCAAACAGACAAATTTGACAATATTTTTGATAGTTTTAAAAAAATTGATTTTTGTAAAATTGATGTTCAGGGAGAAGATCTCAAAGTTTTGAAAGGAATGAGATTTAATTTATCCAAAAAAACTATAAAATTAATCAAAATAGAAATTCTCTTCATGAATATTTATAAAAACGTAGAGCCAAATTTTTACCAGATTATTGAATTCATGAAAAAAAATAAATATATTTTAATATCTATATCAAAAATAAAATTTAAAGATAATAAAATACTTTTTATGGATGCTTTTTTCGAGCCTTTAAGATAAAACTTTACTTTTTAAAAATCAATCTTGCGATTGAAATATGAAATTTATTTTTTTGTCTAAAATTAAATTTTAAATCCTGATTTTTTACTATCTATTAAAAAAGATTTGACAGTTTCTAATGTAAGTTGGTCAAATGATTTTCCAAACTTCTCAATTTTTTCAATGATTGATGGTGGGATAGTAATTATATGACAACCTAATTGCTTTGATTGTAAATAATTATAAGGTTCACGCACACTTGCCCATAAGATTTCAACATTTTTAAATTTCTTTGCCAATTTTATACTTTTCTCAAACTCTGGTATAGGATCTTTGCCTGTATCAGCAGATCTGCCAGCAAATATTGAGATAATTACTTTAGTTTTTCTGTTAATTACTTTTAAAATTTTCTTAGTTTGACTAGCCGTGTATACTGCAGTGATATTAAGCTTTATCCCTTTGCTATTTAGCTGTTTAATAGCTTTATAAGAAAACCTATTTTTAGTATTTATTACAGGAACTTTGACATAAATGTTTTTTGCCCAAGCGCTAATTTTTAATCCTTGATAAATCATGCTTTCATCATCATC
This sequence comes from uncultured Pelagibacteraceae bacterium, assembly GCA_902540235.1. Taxonomy (GTDB): domain Bacteria; phylum Pseudomonadota; class Alphaproteobacteria; order Pelagibacterales; family Pelagibacteraceae; genus Pelagibacter. The sequence continues at coordinate 24,958 of CACBLI010000001.1, read as the reverse complement.
GCCAAAAACTTCAAAAGAAATGGGTTTTTTGTTACAAACACTTAAAATTTTTTTACAGTATAGCTCGTATGATTTAGCCCCAGCTTTTCGAATTAAGCTTGGGTTGGTTGTAAAACCCTTGACAATCGGCTTTTTATTAAATTTTTTAATTAATTTAAAATCCGCAATATCACAAAAAATCTTAGTACTCATTTATATTACAAATTTTTTGTGATGTCCTCTGTCATCTTTTTTGCATCGGCAAATAACATTAGGGTATTTTCTTTATAAAAAAGATCGTTATCAATTCCGGCATATCCTGGAGATAAACTTCTTTTGACAAATAAAACTGATTTACACTTTTCTACATCTAAAACTGGCATTCCGTATATTGGACTCTGTGGATCTGTTTTTGCAACTGGGTTAGTTACATCATTTGCACCAATCACAAATGCAACATCTGCGTTAGCGAAATCATTATTTATCTCCTCTAATTCAAAAACTTCGTCGTAGGGCACATTAGCTTCAGCAAGTAAAACATTCATATGTCCTGGCATACGACCTGCAACTGGATGGATTGCGTAAGAAACTTTAATACCATTTTTCTTTAATGTATCCACCATTTCCCTCAAAGCATGTTGAGCTTGAGCAACAGCCATACCATATCCAGGAACAATTATAACTGAAGATGCATTTTTCATTAAAAAAGCTGCGTCATCAGCATTACCACTCTTCACAGGTCTTTGCTCCTTATTTTTATCTTTTGATGATTGTTCAGTCGCACCAAAACCACCTAAAATGACATTAAAAAATGATCTATTCATTCCTTTACACATTATATAAGATAAAATTGCTCCTGATGATCCAACAAGAGCGCCTGTTATAATTAAGGCAGTATTCTCTAGTGTAAATCCGATTCCTGCAGCGGCCCATCCAGAGTATGAGTTTAACATAGAAATTACTACTGGCATATCTGCTCCACCAATCGGAATAATTAACAAAAAACCAATTAAGAATGAAATACCTATCAAAATCCAAAATAAATTTGAGTTTTGAGATACACAGAGAAAATAAGTTAAAAATACAATAGAAATAAGTATTAATGCGTTTATCAAATGTTGACCTTTAAATGTAATAGGAGCGCCAGACATGATGCCTTGGAGTTTTAAGAAAGCTATTATTGAACCAGAGAATGTAATAGCACCAACTGCTGCACCAATCGACATTTCTATTAAACTTGCAAGTTTAATTTTACCTGGAAATCCAAGATTAAAAGCTTCAGGATTTATAAAAGCAGAGATTGCTACAAAAACTGCAGCTAGACCAACAAGACTGTGGAAACCAGCCACTAATTCTGGCATTGCAGTCATTGGTATTTTAAAAGCTATAAATGCTCCAATAGCACCTCCGACAAGAAGAAAAATAATTACATAAATAAATCCAGATGAAAAATTTCCTACTGAAAGGAAAGTAACTGTTATGGCAATCACCATTCCAATTATGCCATAAAGATTTCCTTGTCTCGATGTTTCAGGAGAAGATAAGCCTCTTAAAGCAAGAATGAAAAGTACACCAGAAATTAAGTAAAATATTGCAGATAAATTAGCGGATATCATTTTTTATCTTTCTTTTTTTTTTTATACATTGCCAACATCCTCTGAGTTACTAAAAAACCACCAAAAATATTAACAGCAGCTAATGTTATCGCTAAATATCCAAATAAAGATGCAGATGAAAAAGTATTTCCCTCTGTGCTAGCAAGAGCTGCAATGATAGCCCCAACTATTATAACAGAAGAAATTGCATTAGTTACTGACATCAAAGGTGTGTGCAGAGATGGCGTCACACTCCAGACAACATAATAACCTACGAAGATTGATAAAATAAATATACTCAATCTAAAAATAAAAGGATCTATTTCCATAACTATTTAATTAACGTTTTTTCTATTATTTCATCTTCTAAGTTTATATTAATTTTGCCAGTTTTCTTATCTAGTAAATTTGACACAAAATTAAATAAATTTTTTGCATATAAGGCTGAGGCGGAAATTGGCAATTTATTAAGAATATTCATTTCTCCCATTATTTTCACTCCTTCTTGGTCAACTATTTCGTTAACTTTTGTATATGCTGTATTTCCTCCTTGAATAGCTGCCAAATCATAAATTACAGATCCTTTCTGCATTTTTTTAATCATATTTTCTTTAATTATCACCGGAGCTTTCTTACCTGGTATTAGAGCCGTGCATATGACAATATCAATTTTTTTTAAGGTTTCACTTAATAATTCCTCTTGTTTTTTCTTAAATTCTTCAGAGGCTTCTTTTGCATAACCACCCTTAGTTTCAAGATTTTCAGATCCCTCAACAGTTAGAAATTTGCCTCCTAGACTTTCAACTTGCTCTTTTGAAGCCATTCTGACATCTGTTGCAAAGACAATCGCACCCATTCTTTTTGCTGTTGCAATAGCTTGTAAACCTGCGACACCTGCTCCAACAATTAAAACCTTAGCTGCAGGAACTGTTCCTGCAGCTGTCATCATCATTGGTATTGCTTTCTCGAAGTTGGCAAATGACTCGATTACCGCTTTATATCCAGCAAGGTTGGCTTGAGATGAGAGAATATCCATTGATTGAGCTCTGGTGATTCTTGGTAATAATTCTAAAGAAAAATTATTAATATTTTTCTTTGATAAATTTTCTAATTTTTCTTTATTTAAGTATGGATTTAAAATTCCTATTAAATTTTGATTTTCTTTTAGTAATGATAAATAATTATCTGATGGTAAATTTAATTGTAATATTATCTCACTATTAATCAAAACATCTTTGTCATTGTCAAAAATATTTACCCCTTGAGATGCATATTGGTCATTATCAAAACCTAAATGAAGACCATAGTTGTTTGGTAGTAAAACTTCGAAACCTAAAGAAATATATTTCTTTGCTATCTCTGGAGTTATCGCTACTCTTTTTTCAAAGTTTAAATTTTCAGAAGTAGAGGCAATTTTCATAATTATATCATTCTACAATAAAAATATTGCCATAAGAACTAGCACTAAGATAACAGCGACAGTTCCCCACAAGACAAACTTAGTGAAATTATTCCAAGTTTTATTGTGGTCCTCGTTATCCATTTTAACTATTTCTGTCTTGCCTTAAATTTGGGATTTGTTTTATTTATGATATAAACTCTACCTCTTCGCCTAACTAACTTAGAGTTAAGGTCTCTTTTTTTTATAGATTTTAAAGAACTTTTAATTTTCATAAAATTTGTATGCCGGCAATGACCTACTCTTCCATATCTTAAGATAAAGTACCATCGGCGCTGAAAGGCTTAACTTCCGAGTTCGGAATGGGATCGGGTGTAACACTTTCGCAATAATCACCGGCGAAAAACTTATATAGATAAAAAATTTAATGTAAATAAGGTTTTGTGTCAAAAAAACCTTATTTTTTAGTATTTTTCACGAATTCTTTAATATAATCTTTTAATCTTATCTTGCCATATGTTCGAAAAATTTTATTAGATAGACTCAAATTTGTTAAAGCAGATGCGTATCTTTCTCCCTTTCTAGGTGGCAAAAATTTAATTTTCCCTCCAAACATTTTTGCAACTTCTAAAATTGTGTAGCTATCTCTGTTTGAAATACTATAAAATTTAGATTTATTAATTCTCCAAGCTTTATAACATACCTTAATAGTATCACTTATGTGTGTAAATCTTCTAGATTGTGAACCAGGTTTCACCACTGGTAAAGGTAGATTTTTTAAATAACAGTCTTCAAAAATTCCAATCACAGTAGACATATCTCCTTTTTTTATTTGACCAGGGCCATATACATTATAAAAAAATATTACCTCGTACTTAAAATTAAACCATTTCCTCAAATTTTCTAAAAGTTCTAAATTTTTTGCTTTGGTAAAAGCATAAGGAGAAAGATTTTTGTCTTTTCCCTTATTTCCTAAAGATGCTGATGTTGCAGAATAGATTAGTTTAATATTGTGTTTTAAACAAAAATCAAAGACGGCATTCGACCCAATAGAATTAGATTGTATACACTTATTCATATTTAAAAAACTTTGGTAAATTCTTGAAAATTCTCCAAAATGAAATAAGGAGTGAATTTTAGAAGCATACATTTTTAATATATTATTAATATCTTTAGTATTACCTTTAATATATTTTACTCTTTTTGACTTAATATGATTTTTTTTAGTTCCAGATGAATAATCATCCAAACTAATTATATCTTTATTAGTTTTATTTATCAAATATTCTATTAAATTACTCCCAACAAAACCACTGCCACCTGTTACAATAATTATTTTTTTCATTTTAAATTAACGATCGATTCTTTTTAAATAATCTTTATAGGTTAAATCAAATCCTTTAGTTAGATTATATTTTGATTTCCATCCATAACTTTTTGCTAAAGTCAAATCCAGTTTTTTTTGAGGAGTTCCGTTAGGTTTTTTCTTATCAAAACTAATTTTTACATTTATATTTAATTTTTTTATAACAAATTTGTAATATTTTAGAATTGATTTTTCCTCACCACTACCTATGTTAATTAATGAATGTTTTGTTTTTTTTTTTAAAAAAAATTCACAAGCATCCGCAAGATCATCTACATACATCAATTCTCTTTTTGGAGTTCCATCACCCCAGATTTTTATATTTTTTACTTCTCTTTTTAGAGCAAAATGTATTTTAGATATTATAGCTGGAAAAAAATGGGATGTTTTAAGATTATAATTATCATTTGGACCATATAAATTTGTTGGCATCAGGCATAAATAATTTGTTTTATATTGTTTATTATAAGCATCACACATTTTAAGTCCTGCTATTTTAGCAATAGCATAAGCATCATTCGTCTCTTCAAGTTTACCAGTCATTAAATAATTTTCTTTGATTGGTTGTTTTGAATATTTGGGATAGATACAGCTAGATCCTAAAAAAATAAGTTTTTTAACTCCCGCTAGGAAAGAAGAATGAATTAAATTTGTCTGAATCATAATATTTTCATAAATAAATTCTGCTTTTTTTTCATTATTAATAAAGATACCACCCACTTTTGCAGCTGCAATTATTACAAAGTCTGGTTTTATTTTTTTAATATAAGAATAAGTTTTTTTTTGATCTACCAAGTCTAGACTTTTTCGACTTTTTAAAAATAGATTTTTATAACCTTTATTTTTAAAATGCCTAACTATTGATGAGCCCACCATACCATTATGGCCAGCAATGAATATTTTACTTTTTTTATTTATTTGCATTTATCATTTTATACTCTGTCTCAATCATTTCATTAATTAATGAATTAATGTTGCTTTTAGGATTCCATTTAAGCAATTTTCTGGCTTTTTTTGCGTCACCTAACAATGTATCCACATCTAATGGTCTTACATAGTTTTTATCACATTCGATTATTGGAAAACCAAATTTATTGTAACCTTTCTCCTTAATTCCTTTTCCTTTCCAAGTAATTTTCATCTTTAATTGTTTAGCTGTTAAATTAATAAATTGTTTAATTGAGTATTGTTTTCCTGTAGCTATAACATAGTCGTCAGGTTTTGTTTGCTGAAGCATTTTCCACATTGCATAGCAATAATCTTTGGCATGACCCCAATCTCTTTTTGAGTTCAAATTTCCTAAAAATAATTTTTTTTGTTTTCCTTCTTTAATCTTACAAAGTGCTGAAACTATTTTTTTTGTAACAAATGTCTCACCTCTCCTTGGGCTTTCATGATTAAATAAAATTCCATTACAAGCAAAAATTTTATAAGCCTCTCTGTAGTTTTTTGTAATCCAATGTGCATATAATTTTGCTACACCATATGGACTTAGAGGATAAAAAGATGTTTTTTCATTTTGAGGCGAACTTTGAACTTTACCATACATTTCTGAGGTACCAGCTTGATAAAATTTTGTTTTTTTTTCAAGTTTATGGAATTTTATAGCCTCTAATATTCTAAGAGCTCCTAATGCATCTGCATTCGCTGTATATTCTGGAACTTCAAATGAAACAGCTACATGTGATTGAGCAGCCAAATTGTAAATTTCATGGGGTTTTATTTTTTTTATAACATTTGAAACAGATAAAGAATCTGTAACATCACCATAATGAAGTCTAAATCTGTAATTTTTATCATGTGGATCTTGATATATATGATCTACTCTAAGAGTGTTTGTGCTTGAAGACCTTCTTTTAACTCCATGTACTATATAATTTTTTTTTAATAATATTTCTGCTAAATAGGATCCATCTTGACCAGTGATACCAAAAATTAAAGCTACTTTTTTTTTCATTTTTTACAGTTTATATTTTGTTTTTTACTTATTTTAATATCAAATATAATCATTTATTCTTTTTTAAGATATAGTAAATATTTTTTTTAGTGACAGATATTTTCTCAAAACCAATACAATTTATTTTACCTTTATTAATACAATTCTGGTGATTTATTTGTATATTATTTACAATTTTATCTACTCTAAAATTAACCTCATCTAAATAATAATATGGGTATGTTAATACATTATAGTTATACTTTTCTACTTCATTGTTTATTCTAGAAATATTTCTTCCAACGAATATTATTAAAGATAATATAATGAGAGAAATAATCTTTTTTTTCAAAAATTTTATCGAAATAAATTTTGAAATGTAAATTGAAAATGGGACAAACAAAATAAGCGCAACTAAACTAAAACCACCATATCTAAGACTTGGGTGGTTATAAAACCACTCTAAAAATAAAATAATGATTAAAATGTATATAATAAAATTTTGATTTTTTATTTTTATATCAATCCTATTTCTCGAATAAAATGTGAAAAAAACTATTAGTAGAAGAAAAAATAAGCCAAATATAAAGTCACTTACTTTATTAAAAAAATACATCTCTATCCAATTTGGAACCCAATTAAAACCCTTGATGTAATTTATTGGATCCTCTACCCGGTGATTAGGACCTGCACCTGCCTTAGCCCATTGTTCGTACCAATCATTTGAAGATTTAGCCTCATTAAATAGTGACCAATCAAGATTAGGAAAGCAAGTAATACTTACAGGATAGAGGGCACAACCAGAATTAAAAATATTTACAAGCATTAAAAATAATCCAATAAAAGAAAAAAGATAAAAATAGAAATTCCTAAAAAAATTTAAAAAAAATTTATTTTTTTTAAATTGAAATAATATAGGAAAGAGTATTATTAAATACAAAACATAAAACGCTTTTAGTGAAATTATCAAACCTAATAATATGAAAATTTTAGTGAAAATTTTTTCTAAGTTTACAGATTCTCTATATAAACTGAAAACCTCAATAAACAGTATAAAAATTAATATTTGAGCAGAACGATCGGTTCCATGCTCAGCGATTCTATAAAAAAATATATTTACAAATAAAAAAGATAAAAGACTTAAAAAAAAGACAAAATCGTATTGTTTACTGCAATAGTCACTTTTTATTTTAAAAATTAAAATTAAATTTGAAATCGCAAATATTAAAATCGCGCCCATATTAAATAAAAAATATTCAATTATAGGTAGATAAAATAAGGAATTTAAATAAAAAATTGATGAGGGTGTTCTGAAAGCGTGAACAAGACTCCCTACACCAATTATTAGATTTTCTTGAGTCAGATAATAGGTGTAGGGAAAATGATAATAAGGAAAATCATCATGAGTCTTTGTTGCCAATAACGCTATTGTTAATATCCCAAATATAGAAAAAATATATTTGAAATATTCTTTAATTATTTTTTTTTTTTTAAAAAAATGAAATATGAAAGAAACTGTTCCAATAATCAAAATAATTGTATTATGTATATACCCGTGATTGAGGAAAAAATGGGTTAGGAAAGACAAAAATATTAAAAAAAGTAAACTACCCAGAAGGTTATATTCAAACTCAATAGCTACGTTATTTTTTAGAATATTTTCAAATAGTAAACCGTATCCAATTATTGAAATTATAATTATTACGTAAAATAATAAAAAGATTGCTAAATTCATCAATGTATTTCTTTGTTATTTTTAATTATATTGCTAAAAAAAGTTATTTAAAGAATTCTATTTAAAAACTTAATATTTTAAGATAAATCAAATCAGAAATTATTAACATAAAATAATAATAAACCTGTATATTTGTGCAAAATCTTACACTAGTAATTCCTGCTAAAAACGAGAAAGAGTCATTACCTAAAGTATTGGAGGAGTTAAAAAATTATAATTTAGAGATATTGATTGTTTTAGAAAAAGATGATGAAGAAACTATTCAATCTACCAAAAATTATAAGTGTAAAATACTTTATCAAAATGGCAAAGGCTACGGTGATGCGTTAATTTTTGGTATCAACTCTGTAAAAACAGAATTGTTCTGCATATTTAATGCGGATGGATCATTTGACCCAAAAGAGCTAACTAAAATGATTGAGCAAATGAGAAACAATAAAGCTGATTTTGTCTTTGGAACTAGATATGAAAAAAACTGTGGGAGTGATGATGATACAGTAATTACCTATATTGGTAACTTTATTTTTACCAAAATTGGAAATATATTTTTTAGTCTAAATATTACAGATATTTTATATACTTACATAATAGGTAAAACATCAAAAGCTAAGGATTTAAATTTATCATCGAAGGATTTTAAATTTTGTGTTGAGTTGCCAATAAAAGCAAAAAGAAAAGGTTGCAAGTTAGTTACATCGAAAGCCTACGAAAGATCAAGAATTGGTGGGAAAAAAAAAGTTAACGTTTTTAAGGATGGTTTAATGATATTAATAGAAATGATAAAGTTATTTTTCTTTAAAAATTAATATTTTTATATTTAAATTTAAATAACTTTAAATAAATTATAGTATAGATTAATATATTAATTATTATTATTAATACCAGAAGTTGAGTATTATAAATATTGTAGCTCCCAAAAACTAAGGTACTAAAGTTATAGAAGTTGATAATTAAACTTGAATAATTATTACTTGCCAAATTAGTAAATTTTAACTTTCTTTTTAAAAAATAAAATAATAGCTGATGGAAATGTTTGTTATCTGGAGAAACTGGAGACTTACCTAACTTAAATTTTCTTATAATTGAAAATAAATTTTCAAAACATGGATACCACAATAATAATACAATAAAAAATGGTGATATATTTGGGTTATATTTATGCAACTCAATTAATAAATAGCCAATTAATAATCCTAGTAAATAAGCTCCCGAGTCACCCAAGTATAATTTATTAAAAAAATTAAATATAATCATTACAAATAATAAATAACAAAAATAAATTGTTTCATTAGTACTAAAATTTATACCTGCTAACAGGTCTAATTTATAGAGTATAGCCGTAACGATTAAGTAATATGTAAGAACTAGACCGTTTAATCCATCTATGAAATTTGTACCATTAATTAAAATTATTAGAGAGAAAGCACTAAACAAGATACTTATATAATAGTTTTCTAAAGCCTGATCTATAAAAATAACTCTTGTTGAAATTACATTTAAACTTAAAAAATATACAAAAAATAAAATCAAAATGAATTGATAAAGTAGTCTTTTTGAAGGAACTGATAAAATTTTTAAATCAGAAAATAGACCTAACATAAAAATTAAAATAAAGAAAATGAATGTTGTTATATCTTTTTCTATAAAAATAATTGATATAAATAATACTAAATAAATTCCACCAGATAATGGGGTCTTTTTTGTCCCTAAAATTTTTTGATGTAACTCACCAGAAAAGTTAAAAAAATGTCCATTTTTGATGATATAAGAATTTAAAATATAAATTAAAGTTGGAATTAAAAAAAAAAACAAATAGTGCATTCTATTTTTTTAAAAAATTAATACTTAAACATACCATGTAGTAAAAGGATTTGATAAAATTAAATTTCATATAATGATTATAAACTTTGAAGGCATCTTTTAATTTCTGAATAACTGAACTAGATAGAGAGTTATCTAACTTCCTCCATGATGTTAAATTTTCATTTAAAGAGCTAATCAAGATGTTTTTTTGTAGAATTTTTAACCATAAAACAAAGTCCTCTTTAGTTTTTAAATTTGGAAATTTTGTTTGATTATCAATTATTTCTTTTTTGAGAATAACTGTTGATAATCCTATGTCACAAGACTTAATTAAATCATTTACTTTGTTGAAATTCCTTGAAATTCTTTCTCCTAAAACTCTACCATTTTCATCAATAATTTCGTATGAAGTGTGAGTAAATTTTAAATTTTTTTTTTTCATATAATTTATTTGATTTTCTAACTTATTTTTTTTCCAAACATCATCTGCATCTATAAATGCAATAAATTCGCCTTTGGCGTTTTGAATTCCTTTATTCCTTGAAAATCCAGCACCAATAGTTTTTAAATTTTTAATAATCTTAATTTTATTTTCTGATTTGAACAATTTTTCTAAGTAGTTTAAATCAGACAAATTTTCATCATCGTAAATAATTATTATTTCAAAATAAGTATATGATTGATTTAAAATCGAATTTATTGTTTTTAAAATATATTCTTTTTTTCTGTAATAAGGTATTATAATTGATACCAAATCTTCAAACATTTCTTTTTTTGACCCCATTAGAGATACATTAATCTTTTTTTATTTTGAAAAATATGTAAAACTAATCAGCTCTTAATTACATATGCAAGAGAAAAAGAAAATTTATTATGTTGCAGAATTAAATCTGCCAAGTAAATCTGCATACTCAATTCATGTAATGAAAATGTGCGAGGCATTTTCAAAGCTAAGATATGACGTCAATCTGCTAGTAATTAATAGTAAAAATATAAAAAAAATAAATAAAATCTATAATATAAAAAATAGATTTAATATTTTTTCAATATTCAGTAATACAATTATCCTAAATTTTATATTAAGAGTTATATTTTCAATTAAAATTCTGATTAAAAAATTAGATTATGATGCTTTATTTATTTCACGCAGTATAATTTTTTCTTTACTAGCATGTCTTTTTAAAAAAAAAATCATCTTAGAACTACACCATGAAATAACAGGATTTTCAAAAATGATATACTGGTTACTAAGGAGTTTAAATTTAATTGATAATTTAAGATTTATATTTTTAAATAAAAATTTAAATCGTATATATAAAATTAGTAAAAAAAAATACCTTATTCTAGATGACGCTGTAAACTTAAGAGATTTTAATCATAAAAAAAAACAAAAATTTAAAAAAACATGTATTTATATTGGAAGTTTTTTTGAGGGAAAGGGTATTGAGCAAATATTGAGACTAGCTAAGAAAAATAAAAAAATTTTTTTTCATCTTTATGGGGAGATAAAATATTTAAATGTTTTAAATAAAGATGAAAATGTCAAATTTTTCAATTACGTTAATTATTCTAAAATACCTAAAATTCTATCAAAATATGATGTTGCTCTAATGCCCTATCAAAATAAAGTCAAAGGTCGAGGTTCAATTTATTTACAAAAGTATATGTCACCTTTAAAAATGTTTGATTATATGGCTGCTAAAATGGTTATAATTGCCTCAAATCTTAGAGTTTATAAACATATCCTTAAAAATAATTTTAATTGTAAATTGGTAAAAGTTAATAAAGACGATGAGTGGTCTAATGCTATTCAATCATCTTTTGAAAATACTACTAAAAACAAATATTTGAAAAAGAATGCTTATAAAACAGTTCAAGAATATACGTGGGATAAACGCTGTAAAAGTATAGTTAATTTTTTTTAATAAGATAATCGTAATTTCCAAAAAAATATAAATTTAATTAAAAATTTTTTTATTCTTTAAAAACCATTCACATGTATTTTTAACTCCCTGATTGTGGGTAGTGAACTTTACTTTTTTTTTTAAGAAATTTATTATTTTTTTATTATCACCATATGTTTTATAAACATCTGCTTTATCTCTAGCTTTTTTCTTAATTAATGGTTTTTTTGAATATTTATCTATTTCTTTTAAAATTTTTGTTATATGAACTGGTTTTGATGAACATATATTAAAAATATCAAATTTCTTTTTAAGTTTAATCTTAATCAGAAAAATACAAATATTTATAGCATCATCAATATATGTAAAATCTCTAAAATGATCACCATTATTAAATAACGGAAAACTTGAGCCTTTATAGGCTGAAATTAAGTATTTCAAAATCATCATATCTGGTCTACCCCAGGGTCCATAAATTGTAAAAAATCTTAATCCGATCATTTTAGTTTTTATTATTTTACTCATCGAATTTGCAAATTGTTCATTGGAAAGTTTGGAAAGTGAATATAAATTAATTGGATTTAATTCACTATCCTCTTTTTTTGGAAATGGTTTCTGGTCTCCATAAATTGAACTTGAGGATGCAAAAAATAATCTATCTACTTTAAAATTTTTCAACATTTCAATCAGATTTAAAAAACCAATAATATTTGTATTAGTATAAGATTTTGGATTTTTAAATGAATACCTAACACCTGCTTGTGCGGCAAGATTAAAGATTATATCAAATTTATGTTTTTTGAATAAACCATATAGTTTATTTTTTTCTGTCAAATCAATTTTATAAAACTTAAAATTTTTACTTTTTAGGAGATCTAATCTCTTCAGTTTGAGTTTTTTAGAGTAATAAGTGTTCAGATTATCAATTCCAATAACATAATAATTTTTAGATTGTAGAATTTTTTGTGCTAAAGAAAAACCTATAAATCCTGCTACTCCAGTAATTAATATTTTTTTTTTATTTTTGGTTTTCATTCAGGATATTAGATAATTTTTTTGAATTGTAGAAACAAGTATACATTTTTGATCTTTTTTTAGCACTAATCAACTTTTTATTAATTTTTTCTTCTGAAGAATTAAGAAAATTATCTAATGCTTCTTTAAAACTATTTTCATCATTTGAATTAAATATAAATCCATTTTCATTGTTACCAATAAATTCCTTGGGTCCGCTTGGGCAGTTTGATGAAATTATAGGTGTATTGACACATGCACTCTCAACCATGACAAATCCAGGGTCTTCCCATAAAGAGCAGGAGATCATGCATTTTGCGTTATATAGATAATTAAAAATATTCTTTTTGTAACCAAGAATTTTAATTTTTTCATTTAATTTTTTTTCCTTAATCATTTCAATGTATGTACTTTGTAGTTCTCCTTGTCCAATAATTATAAGGTCATAATCTTTCAAATAATCTAAATTTTTAGAAAAAAAATTGATTAAAAAAATATGATTTTTTTGTTTTGTAAATCGTCCAATACATAAAAAATAAGGTTTTGTAAATTTAATTCCTATTTTTTCTCTTTTTAGAATATTAATTTTTTTAATATTTATTATAGGATCTGGAATAAAAATAATTTGATCTTTCCTAAAAATATTTTTACTTAACAAAAAGTTTTTTGTTTCTTTGGTTGGACAAATTACATATTTAATTTTAGACGAAGCTATTTTCCATAGTAAAAATCTAATAAAATTAAGTCTAGGATAACCTGATATTCTTAGAATTAATTCAGTCTTAAATTTATTTAAAATAAACATAAAAATTGGTATTGAGGTTATCAAATGGATTACTAGATAATCTGGTTTATCTTTATTTAAAATTTTTTTCAGAGGAAAATATGATGTAAAAAAAATTGAAAAATATAAAAGCCTTGAATTAAAAAAACCTTTAAATTTTTTTTTTTTTAAATTTCTATTAGAAATTAGATTAATCTTAATAATTTTATGTAAATCATGTTCATCCCATTCACCGAAAACATTTATTAAGAAATTTTTTGATTTTTTTCCATATCTTGTCAAAGAATCTATTGAGTTAGAAACTGATTTTAATGTTGCTATTTGAGGGTCAATATGTGGTGACCAAAAATAATTTTTTTTCATTTTGTTATAATTCTCGGGTAGGGAATGTGTGTAATAAATTTACCAGAACTGGCATAAAAAAAATTTTCTTTTTTTAGAATTTCTTTATAGAAGTTCCAGGCACCTAAAAAGACATATATTTTATTATTTTTAAGTTTTTGATATTTGAGAACCTTAATTTTTGTTCCAGGTAAAAATTTGCCTATTTTTTGCTTTGTTGTGTCATAAAAAAAATCAAAATAATTATCTTTTAAATTACAGTAGTTAATAATAGTCACAGCTTTTGCTGAAGCTCCATACCCAATAATTTTTTTATTATTCTTTTTTAATTTCTTGAATAACTCAGTTAGTTTAACTTTAGAATTTTTAACTTTTTTTGAAAAATTTTTATAACAAGATAGTTTGTGAAGTCCAAATTTTTTTTCTAAGATAATATTTCGTTTAAATCTAAGTGAAATTCTTATCTGCTTATTTTCAATTTTTTTAATATAATAACGATTGGATCCTCCATGAACTTTGATATTTTCTACATCATAAATTTCCAAGTTATTTTTTTTTAAAATATTTTGTAAAGCTATTGTTGAAAAAACGTAAATATGCTCGTTATAAAATTGATCGTAAGAATTTTTTTTGATTGTTTCTAACAAAGAGGGCTCCTCTATTATAAGCGTACCATTTTTAGTGAGAATTTTAGATACATTATTAAAGACTGAGTTTAAATTTGAAATATGAGTTATTGTGTTAGCAGAGAATATCACATCAAACTTTTTATGATCCCTTATCAATTTTTTTACTAATAAATTATCAAAATATTTAACATAAACACTCAGACCTTTTCTCTTTGCCTCAGCAGCAACGTCACCACAAGGTTCTATGCATGTAATACTATTTTTCTTAAAATTTGAAGCAAATGTCCCATCATTACAACCAATTTCTAAAATATTTTCAGCCTTTAATTTTTTTCTAATTTTTTTTGATAATTCTTTAAATAATTTTTTTACTAGTTTTGACTTTGATGATCTGTAAGGATAAGATTTGTTAAACATACTTTCTTTCTTCAAATGTTTGTTTATCATCACTAATTTAGACTTTGTATCAAATTTAAGCTTAAGTCTAAATAGCGGTGGAATATATTTTTTACTAAAATTATTTGCAAGCGGCTGATTACCAAGATCTAAAAATGTTTTTTTCATCTGCTATTTATAAAATTTTCTATTTTCTTTATCGTTTTATAATTAAAATTCTCACTTTCAAAAATTTTTTGTTGCATAATCAATAGCCTCTCCGTTTGGATTGGATTTTTTAAAAAAAATGAAATTTTTTCTCCCATATCTTTTAAAGAAACAAAGCAAATTTTATCAAATAAATTTTTAAATACATCTTTGCTATCTTTATTAATTGATTGAAATAATAAACCGCCACTTTCAATGATTTTACAACTTCTAGGATAAATGCATTTTTCACTATTCTTGCTACCAAAATCAATACATATATTTCCCTGGTAAAGATTTTCTACATATTTACCAGAATAATTAGATTCTAGTGCATTAGGATAATATTTTTTCCAATTAGAACCAACCAGTAAAAGTTTATCTTTCAGTATAATATTTAATTCTCTGACCAGTTCAAACCTTATCAAGGATTTAATATCAATATAAAGATTTTGTCCAATTTCATCATTTATATCTACAATTTCCTTCCAAAATTCTTTTTTATCTACTAAAGAAAGATCATTTAAAATTTTATCTTTGTTTTTTTGCCAAATTTTTAGAGAATTAGTATTTTCAACCTTTTTATTTTCAGAAATATAAATAAATTTATAATCATCATTAATTTTTCCTCGATTTTTAATTACAGGAAAGAAAGTGAGCAATTTATTTTCGTCAGTAAATAAAGTACTTGCAGAAACAAAATTATTTTTAAACTTTTTATAATTACTTGGTATTTTACTAGTCGTTCCTCCCATCCATAAATTAATTGAATTTTTTTCTCTATAAAGATAATCATGACCATCACATGAAACAAAAATTATTTTTTTTGATCTCAAAAAAAAATACAAAAATTTTCCCAAAAGATAAAATATTGGTCCAGAAAAATTAAATATTGATACTTCTTTAACTTTTTTAACATGCAGAAAATTGTTAAGAGCTTCCCGTCTAAATCTTCGTTTAAAAATAAATATCAAATATTTCATAAAAGATACTAAAAATTATATTACTGTTTTTTAGAAAAATATAAATAAGTGAACTAATAAATACAATTATTTTTCAAAAGAAAACAAAATTCTACCAGATTTACTAACAATTTTTTCTGAAGATATTTTTGCATTTCTTAATAATAAATTTTTAAAATTCTCTAAATTATAATTTGGAAAAATATCACCTTTTAATTTCATCATCGATTGAATTGTGACATCGTTTTTAGGTACAAATTCTATTATACCTTTAGGTGCTAATGATACTATCCAGCTAATAACGTTCTCTAGTGGTATATTTTTTGCAATTGTCAAATGATGCTCAAAAGCAAGAGCTAATACAAAATCAAAATTAAGCCTTTCTAAAAAACCCTTTCTCTCTTTTTGTCTCCATCCAATGTTTGAACTAGGGTTTGAGACATCAAAATATAAAGGTAAAAAATTTAGTTTTTCTTTTTTTGAAATCAAATAAGCTTCATCAATAGCATTTAAGTCATAATCTAGACCTACTACGTGCTTGCAACCTGATTGTAACGCCAGCTTAGAATATTCTCCATTATTACAACCCAAATCCAAAACTTTATCAAAATTATTTTTGCTAAGATAATTTTTTACAAACTCACGTTTATTTTTTTTTTCTTCATCATTATAAGTATTATCTCTTGAATACTCACTCCAAACGCTAGTCTCTTTTTTAACTTCTAAGTTATTAATAAAATTGAGTAAATTTGAAAGGATTGATAAGTAATAGTTTTTTTTTAATTTTTTATTTTTTGCTATCTTTAAATCCTCATTTTTTTTATATTTTTTCTCAAAATGATTGAGAAGAAAAACATTATAAAAAATATTCCATGAAAACATATGACTAAATTTTAGTATTTTAGAAAGTTCATCAGTGCTAATTCCCTCTAAATTACCTTTAAACCAATTATTGAAATTTATTCCTAATTTAGATTTTAAAATAAGTGGATTTAAAAAACTTTCACAAAATTGTTTATGTCCAGTCCAAAATTCGCCGTCTGAATATTCCTTAATCGATGTAAGATCAATAAATATTGGTGAATAATTATCAAATTGGATGTTATAACTATATGCATCGATTAAAGTCGCATTATTTTTTAGAAGATTTAAATGTAATTTTAAATGGTGCAATGCTGCATCTTTTAATCTATTAAAACTCCACTCATAAGGATATGTGACGTAATCTATCTTTTTATGTTTAAACACTTTTATATCTTTTTGATTTTCAAGTTCTAAAAAACTAAGCTCGTTTTGGTCTACTTCTTTCGTTTCAATTAAATATTTTGAAATTTCGTCTTTTCCAAGTATCTTTTTAATTAAATCATACTTTTTAAAACCATTTTGATATACAATTCTGTAAACAGAGTCTTTAAAGTAGGCTACTCTTGCGTCTGGATCTCTAAATGATCCATCATCTAGTATCAGTTTTTTCATCATTATTTTTTTTCTTAAAAACATTTAAGAAAAAATTTTTTATTTTTGTCCAGTAGTATAAAAAACCTGCTGATAGAGCTGCTAAAAAACCAATGATAGCCTGCAGAATAAAACTCCCAGTTCCAGGATCCAAATATGCATAAGCATTAGTAACAACCAATAAAATTGCTATAATGTTTAAAAATAAATAATTTAAAATTTTTTTCACTGTCAAATGATTATATTAAAGTCTGAGAATTTCAATAAATACTTTCTAAAAACCTTTTTAATAATAATTCTTTTTACACTAACTTTAATTCCATGGATTGAGTTTTTTAATGCAAATTTAGAAGAGCTAGACTTTATATTTAATAACAACTTACTCATTTTATTAACAATTTATTTTTCCTTAATTTACTCTACCTATTTGATTTTAGGTTTTTTTGTTTCTTTACAGGGATACTCATTAGTCTCATTTTTATCAATTTCTACTTGGATTTTATTCCAACATAATTTTTTTAAAACAAACTTAAATATTTTTTTTAAAAATATTGAAGTGTTATTGAAATTTTCTTCAGAAATCTCTCTTATTATTATTTTAACCTTGATTTATCTGTCTTTTAATTTAATTAAAAAAAAAAAAATTTTTTCAGTCTTTTTTTTACTTTTTTTAAGTCTTAATCTTTTTTTTTCAACCATTCAGTTTACCACAGAATTTTATTCAAAAATAAAAGTTAACGAAATATTGAATAATAATAACAATCAGTTAATCACAAAAATTAAAAAACCAAATATTTACTATTTCATTCTCGATGCGATGATGCCTTTAAATGAATTTGAAAATTACTATAAAACAGACTTATCAAATTTTAAAAATTTTTTTAATCAAAAAAATTATAAATACTTTGAGAATACCCTAAATTTTTATCCAAATACGACTGAAATTTTAACATCTTTATTTTTTTTAGAGGAAGAAATTTTTATTAGTTATAAAAAAGGTGCGGAAAGAAATTATTATAAGCCAGATATTTATAGAACTTTTCCTGGCATTATGAGAAAAAAATATAATCCAAAATTAGTTTCTGAACTAAATAAGTTAGGTTATGAATTTAAATGGATTGGAAATAGTTTTGCGAACTGCTCACGGTATAATTACAAGTACTGTCTTAGTGATAAAAAGGAGCAACATATTGATTTTTATCTTCTTCAAGCCTTTTTAAAAAAGACACCTTTTCTTCAAATTTTTAACAAACTAACAGAGGCTAGTTTTGTTCAGAAGCATTTACAAATTAATCAAAGAAATGATGCAATTAGTAAATTAAGAAAGTTTATGATTTCTAGTCAAAATTACATCAAAACTAATTCTACTTTTTATTTCGTACATCACATGTCACCTCATTGGCCTTATAGACATGATGCAAATTGTAATTACAAGAAATTTGAAGGAAAGACTAATTTTGAAGGATATAAAAATTCATATTTATGTGTTGTTAAAAGAATTAAAGATATTATTGATAACATTGAAGAAATAGACAAAAATGCAACTGTTATTATTCAATCAGATCACAATTGGGAAATGTCAAATATTTCAGAGATTAAATATGGTAATAGAATGCAAATTTTTAATTTAGTTAAAAATAATATTAAATGTAATCAAGCTATAAAGACAGGACTTAATAATACACAAATAATGAATTATCTACTCGGTTGTTTAAAAAATAATTAAAATTAATCAATTTGAAACTTTTTTTCTTATGATTAATCGAGAATATTTTGTTAAAGCACTCACTTCATTAACTTTTACAAATAGATCCTAAAAAGTTATTTAACAAGTTTTACAATTAGCTTGGCTATTTTCTACTATCTCTTATTAATTGATCTTTTGATTTGATAACCATTGCATACACATATGGCTCACAATTAGCTGAAAATCTTCCGCCACTTGCATGTCATTAACATTTAAATGAATGGACTTATCTGCAATTTTTTTGCACTTTCCTCCATCAAAACCTACAATTGCAAAAGTTTTCATTTTTTTATTCTTTGCAATTTCAATTGCTTTGATCACATTTTTAGAATTACCACTTCCAGATAAAACAATAAGTAAATCGTTAGGTTTTCCTTTTACCTTGATTTGTTCAGAAAAAATATCTTCGTAACTAAGATCATTTGCTAGACAAGTTAAAACTGCGGAGTTAGAGGAAAGTGACTCTATACTTATGCCTTTTCCATTTTTTTTACCAGCTCCATAAGTCATATCATTAGCAATATGTATTGCGTTTGCTGCACTACCACCATTTCCACACAAATAAATAGTATTATTGGTCCTCCATGCACTCAAAATCAATTCACAGAATTCCTTAACTTTTTCAACATCTAGCTTTTCAAGAGTTTCAGATAAATTTTTTTTATAGTTATTTATTAATTCTTTCATTTCAAAAACCAATTTTATAAATGATTAATTTATAAAAAAAATTAAAAAAATATGTAATTTTTCTTAAATAACTTGCATTTTTTAATTTTAATAAAAAAATTCTTCTCTGATTGATATAAATATCTTTTTTTGACATTCTATATTCATATTTTTTTAAAAACAGTTCCTTTCCAGTAGTATCATATGAAAGTTGTTTTTGATTTTTTTGTCGATGATATACCAGTGGTTTATTCAAAATATTAAATTTTATTTTTTTATCAAGGAATCTAATAAAGAAATCTTTGTCTTCTGAAGAAGCTAATTTTTTATCAAACCCACCAATTTTTTTAAAGACTTTTTTCTCAATGACTATATTCGAGCCCATTATACCCGGGTTAAAAACAAATAAATCCTCTGGTTTTACTTTTTGGCTAATTCTTTTGAATTTACTAACATTTTTATTTTTAATTTTATTTAACCATGTTATTATTAATTTCGTTGAATTTTCACTCAATCTTTTTTTTATTAATCTTAGATAATCTTTACTCCATAAATCATCATCATCCAAAAATGCTATATAATTACCCTTTGCTTTTAGGGCTCCGTAATTTCTATTTAGAGATACATTTCCTTTATTAGAAAAAAATATTTTTAAATTTTTATTCTTTTTTAATAAAAGTTTTTTTTGATTTTGAGATATTTTATGTGAAAAAATAATTATAATTTCATAAGGTTTGGTTGTTTGTTTAAAAACACTTAACAATGTTTTAAATAATAATTTATTAATTTTATAAGAAGGTATTACTACAGAAAATTTAATCACTATTTGAGTTTTTTAAATCTATTTTTTGAAAAACCATAATGAGAGTCAAAATATTTTGTTAAGCTTTTTTTATGTGTGATATGAATTATGGTAGTATCTTTTCTAAATTTTTTTAAATTATTTAATATCTTCTTTTCTATTTTATCATCCAAAGCGTTGGTTGACTCATCTAATATAAGTAACTCTTTTTCAAGGTATAAAGCTCTAGCTATTCCAATTCTTTGTTTCTGACCACCAGAAAGTCTTCCACCTTTCTCACCAACAATGTAATTAAATCCATCTCTTTTAGATTTTATAAAATCATAAATTTCTGCAATTTTACAGCTTTCAATAAGTTTCTTTCTATCAATTTTTGAGTGATCTAATCCAAACGTTATATTTTCTTTAATCGAAAGATCTGCGAGATAAATAAATTGAGGCACATGTGAAATATTTTTTTGCCAATTTTTTACATTATTTTTATTTAGAATAACATTATCAATTTTAATTGAGCCGTTAGTTGGGCTCAATAGTCCAATTACACAATCTAATAAAGTACTTTTACCACAACCTGTGCTTCCAGAAATACCTACAATATCGTTTTTTTTAATCAGGAAAGAAATATTTTCAAAAATATTTTTTTTTGAATTTTGATATTTAAAATATAATGACTTAACTCTAATTTCTTTATTGAAGGGCATTTTTTGTAATAAAGAATTTTTAATTTTGAGGTTAGATTTAACTTTATTAAGAACAACTAAAACCTCTTCAATTATCTTATAATTTCCTTGTGCTTTAGACCAACTACTATAAACAATTTGTAATTGTGGAATGAGTTTTTGCGCACCTAAGATAAGACCTCCAATTATTGGAAGAGAGTCTATAAGACTACCATCACCGAAACTTTTATAAAAGATTAATAAAGTTAAAGAAGTCATCGCAATCATCATAATTATATGACTTGGAATAATTGAAATTACGGAATTCTTAATTTGAGCTTTATTCATTGCCCAATCTATTTTCCTAAAGTTATTAAGAAATAAATTGTACATGTTGCCAATTATAGTCTCTCTAATACCACCAATACTTTCTTGAATATTTTTGATCCTTGACTCCTCATTTTGAGAAATTTGAAAACTGTTTAAAAATAATATTCTTTTAAAAAATAACGAAATCAACACATAAAAAGACATTAATATTGATCCGCCTATTATTGTTAATTTCAAATCTAAATATAAAAGCATAAAAATAATTGATATACTTAATAGTAATGACACAAAAGATTGGACTATAAGGTGTAAAATTCCTATTGATGCACCTCCTCTTGATAAATTTGTTATTGTTTTGCTGGTATTATTATCAATGTGAAACTGATACGGTTGATAAATAGTATTTTTAAATATTTTAACACTCAAATCATGACCAATTCCATGCACTACAACTATAGTAAAATATGCTATAAATATTCTAATCAAAGTTGAGATGATTATTAAAGATATAAATATTACAGTCATAAAAATCATAACATCTTTTAATTCATTTATTTCATAGAATGCGAATAAATTTACCAGTATAGTGTAATTAAATAATCTTTTTGGCTCTATCATTAAGTCCACAAAAGGTATCAGCGATCCAATAGTAATAAGTTCAGCTGAAGCAGAAAAAATTGCTAACAAGAAAATTAAAAAAATTTGAAATTTTCTTTTTTTACTAAAAAATTTATATAAATCTAATAAAAGGATTAAAATTGATTTTCGTTTCATTAATTAAATTTTATTAAATAATTGTCCAACCACCATCAATTATTATGGTTGAGCCTGTAATGTAAGTTGAAATTTCAGAGGATAAAAAAATTGCAGCACCAGCTACATCGCTTGGTTTACCTAATTTCTTCATAGGATTTTTTTTTAAAAAATTATTTATAAATATTTTAGATTGTTTAGTAGCTAAACCTGCTACTGGACCATTTATTGCTCCTGGAACAAGTATATTTACTCTAATATTGTATCTCCCATAAAATGAAGCCATTTGTCTAGTAAAGTTTGTAATGCCACCTTTAATAATCGAGTAAGTCATATTCTCACGCATTTTAGTATTTTTATATAAAGAGAGATCCTGTCCTAATAATCCATATATCGAACCAACAAAAATGATACTCTTATCAGAATTTTTACTTTTGTATTTTACCATACTTTCTGCAACTATTTTCGCTAACCATGATTGAGAAATTAGATTTGATTCGATATTTTTTTTTAGTGATATTAACTTTATTTCTTTAAATGAATTTTTTAGCCAATCATTTGATCTTGGATATGAGCAATTGATAAAAATATCAGGACATCCATACTGTGATAATATAGTTTTGAAATTTTTTTCTAAATAAGTTAAATTACTACAATCAAAATTTACAAAATTAATCCCATTTTTCTTAAAAAATTTTTTATTTTTATATTTTTTTGGAAAATTGTTGTCTAATACGTAAATATTTCCTCCGAGCTGATATAATGCTTTAGATGTTTCTTCACCAATTAAACCTAAGCCACCTATTATAAAAATTTTTTTTCTTTTAAGAGAGATTTTTTTAAGATAATTCATATTTATTATTTGCTATTAATTATCTTATCATTTTTTTTTTCAATTAAAAAAGCGTTTTTTAATATTTGTTTCACGATAATTTTATTTTTAAAATTATAATTAGATATTTCATTGTTAATATCTCTCAGTCTAATTCCAAACGGAATTTTTTGATGGTGTGATACAATTCTATCAATTTGTGTTTCATAAACATTGTTAACAAATTTTAAAAAAAACTTTTTTAGAATAAAAAAAGCCACATCATAATTGTGCACAAAATTTCTTGCCCAATTTTTAGAAAATGTAATAATATCGGGCTTATAGAGATGCTCTTTAGAAGGATTCATTTTAATTATATCATCAACTATTATCTCAGATGCAAATTTCTTATCTGTATGGATAATTTGATTAAAATCTTTTTTAAGTAAAGAATTCTCATATTTAATATCTTTCACCCTAGGTATATTTTTACAAAATTCTTTTATATCTTTTAAAGAAAAAAGTTTTTTCGATAACGTGTAAGGAAGTGCTCTCCTTATTGTTTTTTTATTAGTCACTATATAACCTTGGGGTATATTTCCTAAGTAAGCCTGAATTGAGGTTGAGCATCCTCTGTGTAAAATTGCTTTAGATCCATGTATCCATGGGGAAATCTCACCTTCAAGGATTACTTTAAATTTTTTCATTTTTTTTGATATTCTTTCCCATGGTTCATGATCCTCTGAAGGATGTGGTCTAATTATAATCATTGGAATTGAATTATCTTTATCCAAATCCAGCAACAAATCTGAAACTTTATTAAATTCATTAAATTGATCTAGGGAAATTTTGTTAATTTTATTTTGTAATCTTTTATTATCTTTATAAATTTTTTTATTAGTTTCTTTTGTATAAAAAATCATTTTTCTTGAATTCTGACCAAAATCAGAAACAAATAAAATATAATCCCCATACTTCTTTTTTATATCCTTAACACTCTGATTATTTTTTTTTTGTTTAGCTGATAATTTAAAAAAGTCTATTCGTGGCCAACCAGATAATACAAGCGATTTTCTAAAATTACTAAAAATTATTTTTGCTATATCAAAATTTTTTTTTCCTAAAATGTAGTATCTATCGATTTCTTGCTCTATATTTTTGTTTATTCTTTCCCTCATAGTCATTCTTGGATTTTCATCACCTGGGCCAGCTTCCTCATCTAGAATAATGAATTTGGAACATTTTTTTTTGATATTCTTAACTAAATTAAGACTTAGCCCACCTTTAAAAAAATAAACACCCCCTTTCTCTTTCTTTGTGCTTATAATTCTTGAAATTGTTGCTTGTGTTCCTAAATAAACTCTCAGGTTTTTATTTGCAGCAACTAAAGAGAGAAGTATTTTGGGAGCTAACTCTCTAGCTTTTAATTCTATTGGTAAATATAAACTAATTTTTTTCAATTTTAATTTTATAAATGTCTTAACTTATTTAAAAATTTAAATGTTTTTAATCCGTCGTTAAAATTACACAATAATTCTTTATTTTTATTTTTAATTATTGCTAAATGTTGTTTTTTAAGTGTATCTAAAAAATTTTTGTCATCTTTCCACTTTTTAATCTTAGTTTTATTTTTATGAACAATTTCAAGCTTATTATTTATGATATCGCCATATAAACCAAATTTATTAGTCTCGATTTTTATATT